>JBLIKY010000022.1:0-21293 GCA_047637535.1 Lentimonas sp. | reverse complement strand
ACCTTTACCCTTGTGCACAAACAAAACTTCGTCTGCATCGGCATTCTTGTAAAAATAGGCTCTTAATGATTCCTTTGGTGCTGCACAAGCTACATTCAAATCGTTATTAAAAAGAAGAATTTTTCTGCTTTCTAAAAAGTCATTTTCTGGCTTAACCTCCATCCCCTTGAGCATGCGAGAAGTAATATTCTTACCAACAGCTGCTACAGGAGCCACATCTACCGGTTCGCTAACACTTTTGACCATCGTCGGTCGGTGCGTATGATATAATAAAGAAGAAAAACCATGGAACCCTTCGGTGCCAAATAATTGTTCATAATACAGACCTCCTTGAGGCTTCTCATGAATAGTGTGCCTTTTGTGAGGAATCGACCCTAGTTTATGATAAAATGGCATTCAACTTTGTTTTTTGTTCAACAACAATCAAGTCATTACAATCATAACGCTTTGATAGAACAACAATAGTTTTGTTTGTAATATCATGAAAAACGCTAAAAAAGAACTTAATACAAATATAAGCAATCAAAAAGAACATACATAGAATGGGGATGACTTTGATTTTGTTCAATCCTCGAAAATACTCGATAGAAAATTATTGCCTTTCCAATTAGCCAATTGAACGGAAAATGTAACTTTGTTGCAAATATAACTGAATGAAAAAGGTACTTGTAATTGGAGCCGGGGGTCAAATCGGCAATGAATTGGTTTTAGCATTAAGAGAAAAGTTTGGAAACGAAACCGTTATCGCTGCCGACCTTAAACAAGAGTGTCCACCACTATTGGTAGACGGACCTTATGTCAAGATGGATATTCTCGAAAGAGATTTCGTTCATCAATTTATTCTTAAAGAAAACGTTACCGAGGTATACTTATTAGCAGCATTATTATCTGCCACCGCAGAGAAGAATCCTGATTTTGCGTGGAAATTGAACATGGACGGATTGTTTAACATCCTTGATTTGGCGAAAGATGGAATTCTTAAAAAAGTGTTTTGGCCTAGTTCGATAGCAGTTTTCGGCCCATCAACCCCTAAACAAAACACCCCTCAATTCACTGTAATGGAGCCATCAACCGTTTATGGGATCTCAAAACAAGCTGGTGAAAGGTGGTGTGAGTATTATTCTAAGAATTACGGCGTTGATGTTCGCTCAATCAGATACCCAGGACTTATCTCATACAAAAGTTTGCCCGGAGGTGGAACAACCGATTATGCCGTTGACATTTTTTACAAAGCCAAAGAATTTGGCGAATTCACTTCCTTTTTATCTAAAGACACCAGACTGCCAATGATGTTTATGGAAGATGCTATTCGAGCAACGATTGACTTGATGGAGGCACCAATTGAACAAGTAAAAATAAGATCAGCTTATAATATATCGGGCTGTGACTTTACACCGAAAGAACTTGCAGAAGAAATAAAGACGATAATTCCAGATTTTAAAATCGATTACATTCCAGATTTTAGGCAAAAAATAGCGGATTCTTGGCCCGACTCCATTGACGACAGCCATGCTCAAAATGATTGGGGCTGGAAGGTGAGATTTGACACAAAATCAATGGTTAATGAAATGTTAGACAAAGTTGATGTTTCTAAAAAATCATAATATTCAACGTTTATTTTAGTTCAAAACTTTCTTTTTTCTAATTTAACTTTTCACTTGTTTTTCGTTAATTCTTTGTATTTTGCGAGGTACTTTGAGTAAAGCATAACTTGTTATATGAGACCAATATTTTTGATTACTTTCCTTTGCAGCCTGCTAACCCTAGGTTTTTCGCCTGTGCTTGCTAGTGATGAAGGCCGCCTTCAAAATCAAAAGAAAACAAATCAAACTGATGAAAACGGGTTAAAACAAGGTTACTGGATATACTACGGTAAAGACATACCTAAGGCTGGAATTCCGAATAGTGGTAAAGTTGAAGAAGGGCCTTTTGAAGATGATCGAAAAGAAGGGATTTGGATTAAATACCACAACGACGGACTAACTCCAAAGCTAAGAGGAACATACGTAAACAATAGACCTCAAGGAGCTTATGTCAAAATTCATCCAAATGGAAGCATTAAGGAAGTTGGAACTTTTGAGCGAAATGCATACAAGGATTCTCTAAAAAGATTTCATGAAAATGGAATTCTAGAATTTGAAGCTAAATTCAACGACAAAGGAAGAGAAGAAGGTAAAGTAGTTTATTATTATCCTAACGGGAAGGTGGAATTTGAGTACAATTCTGTAAATGGAAAACCAGTTGGAGATGCAAAAAGATTTTATGAAAATGGAGACGTTAAGGAGTTAATTGTTTACGATGAGTTCGGTAAGCTTAAGTCATCTGAACAAAAAGAAATGGTTACCCAAGTTGTAACAATAAAAAATCCAAATGCTTCTAAAGAAACAGCACCTAAGGTGAAAAAACCAGATACAAAGGGAGTTGCTTTTATGGCAAACGGTTACAACAAAATTTACAATTCAAACGACGAAATCTGGCAAGACGGTGAGTTTAAAGCAGGTGTATTAATTGACGGTCGCTTATTCGAATACGATAACGACGGAATCTTATTAAGAGTTAAAGTTTTCAAAGAAGGCGTTTATCACTCTGACGGTCAGTTGTAATCTGATTATTTCTAAAAGAAATCCGCGAAAAACATCCTAATTGTTCTTGATTTAAATCAATATTGATTAATCGTAAATCAAGTAGTTACTCCTTATTTCTAAATAAGCAACTAACCCCTCCTCCCAAGAAAGACGAATCTCTACTTCAGACATCTCATTCTTTATTTGCTGAATCAAAACATCATTACCAGCCAAGAGATTAAAGAATCGCTCATTCTCAAAAAATTCATCCTTGTTTTCACTCAAAGAATAAGCCTTTAACAGGAAATTTAAACTAAGCTCCTCCCCCACTTCTTCGTCTCCTAAATCAAACCCATAACAAATATTATTCTCGTGTTTTGGAAACTTGGCTCCGTACCCACTAATTGGGGTAAAAGAAAATAAACTATCCGAAAAATCAGGATGACCAAATATTTCAAAAGGTTGCTTAGTCCCTCTCCCAACACTTACGTTAGTTCCCTCAAACAAACATAAACTTGGATACAATTGTATCGCCTGATCTGATCTTAAGTTAGGAGATGGCGCAATGGGTAAACTATAAGTATCACGATGCTTATAGTTTTGCATTTTGATAACTGTAAGCTCACATTTAAGGCCGCCTTCGAGCCAACCTTCACCATTTATCATTTTGGCGTACTCGCCGACTGTCATTCCATGCAAAATCGGTACAGGATGCATGCCAACAAATGAGGTGAATTTTTCATTCAAAACAGGTCCGTCAATTCTACTTCCGTTGGGGTTGGGTCTATCGAGAACGAGCACTTTAACACCGTGTTCGGCCGCCGACTCCATTACATAATGTAAACTGGATATATAGGTGTAAAATCTAGCGCCAACATCTTGAATATCGAAAATGATCCAATCCAGGTCATTGACCTGTTCGGCCGTTGGTTTTTTGTTTTTACCATATAAAGAAACAAGTGGAAGTCCTGTTTTTTCATCCAAAGAACTCACGACTTTCTCACCTGCATCTGCATCTCCTCTAAAGCCATGTTCGGGTGAAAAAACTCTCAAAATGTTCACCCCTCTACCCAGCAAGGTATCAACCAGGTGCACCGTGCCCACTTGACTGGTTTGATTGGCAACAACACCTACGCTCTTACCTACTAAATATTTAATGTATTTATCAACCCTCGAGGCGCCTGTCTTAATGGCTTTTTTGGTGGTTTTCGCTGCCTCCTTTTTTATCAATTCATCGTCCTTTAGTTTTGAACTTTGGGCAGACGAACAAGCGAAAAGCAAAAAAATCAAAACACTTTCAATGCACAAAAGCTTTGTGTACTTTCGTAAACGATTAAAAAAAGGCAATTTGCGACACGAGTTTTTCATAGCAAAAAAAATATTTCTCAAAGAAACCGAAGGTAAAAAAGTTTCGCGACCCATCGTGCGTATCAGCATGATAAGTATTGCACTAGCCATTGTTGTTAATCTTCTTACCATCGCTGTTGTTATCGGTTTTCAGAAAGAAGTTCGCCAAAAAGTTTCCGGTTTTTCTTCCCATGCTTTTATTCTTAATTCGGGTGAAGGTTCGATTTACGAAAGCAATCCTATTCGCAAAGAACAAGACTTTTACCTCGACTTAAAAAAAGACAAAAATATTCGGACTATACATCCCGTAGCCTTCAAGCCCATTCTTCTTCAATCCGAAAAACGCGTTCGCTATTTCACCAATTCAAATGGTGTAGATACAAATACCGTGCAACAAGATATTCAAGGCGCTGTAATGAAAGGCGTCGACCAAGATTTTGACTGGAGTTTTTACCGTGAAAATCTAGTTGAAGGAAGTATTCCAACGTTTAATGACTCCGTTTTATCCGAACAGATTGTACTTTCCAAAACAATCGCCACTCAATTGGGTTATAAACTAGGTGATTCGATACGCGCCTATTTTGTAAAGAATCGCCCCGTCAAACGCTTTTTTACCGTTGCAGGAATTTATCACACCGGTCTAGCTGAGTTTGATAAGAAAATGGTGCTTGGTGATTTAAAACAAGTGCAAACCTTAAACGATTGGGGTATTCAAGCAAGTATATCTGTTGTGGATACTTTAAGTGATGGCTACATGATAATTAAGGCGGACGCACAAGGTGGAAACGGATATTACGAATACAACTGGGGCAATGGATTTCGCAATACCATAGGAATTAAAATGTGCCCGCAACAAGACACCACCATTCGACTTATTGTAAGAGATTTTTCTGGTTCAAACAAAAACAACACCTACCCTACATCTTTACCCGACACAGCTTATTTAAAAATCGTGATTGATGGAGATAAACTATCGAGTTGCAACTTAAAAGTAAACAGCGAGGGGTATATAATTCGCAAATACGCTGACGACACGGGAAACTTATTTTCAGTTCGTTCGGATGCTAAAACAATCCATTTCACCTCCCTAATAGGTAGCGGAAGTTCAAACTCCTACATCGGTGGGTTTGAAGTGCAATTTAAGGATTGGGAAAAATTAGATGAAGAAATAAACAAGTTGAAAAACAAGCTAGAGTTTATGCCAACCCAATACGGCGAACTACTACAAATATCAGGCATAAAAGAGGCTCAACAAGAAATTTTTATTTGGCTAGATTTCTTAGATCTAAACGTATACATCATTCTGGTTTTGATGATAATCATAGGGATTATAAATGTGGGCGCCGCTTTATTGGTAATGATATTAGTTAAAACTCAATTCATCGGTTTGATGAAAGCTCTGGGCAGCGGTAACTGGCAGCTTAGAAAAATATTCTTGTATCAAGCTTTCTTCTTAATAGGAAAAGGAATGATTTGGGGAAATGTTATCGGCATTGGTCTTTGCCTTCTTCAATCTCAATTTGGATGGATTACCTTAAATCCAGAAGTTTATTACTTGAGTGAGGTTCCAATCGAGCTATCGGTTTGGCACGTAATCTTACTCAACATCATAACACTTGTCGTTTGCTTATCCGCAATGATATTACCAAGTGCTGTGATCGCTAAAATTGAGCCGTCAAAGTCCATTAAATTTCAATAAAAACAAAAAAGTCAGTCGGGAGCGACTGACTTTTTTTTTGCAAAACCTAAAAAACCCATATAGTCATACGATTGCTGTATGACTTTTAATAAAAACGAACATTTTAAGAAAGGGTTGGCTTTGGATTGAAATTAATTTCCTTCAACGCAGTTGCATGGACTGTCAAACTGGATAATTGCACTAGGTAGAGCTTCCTTCCACGAGGCTTGAAACGTAGGACCGTAAAGCATCCCTCTAAGATCAAGATTTTTCAAGTTTTTAAGGAGTGTTAATTCTTCAGGTAGACTTAAAATATTGGTTTCAAACAAATCAAGCGTGTGCAATTCTGTAAAATACTTGATGCATTCAGGTATGCTATTGATTTTATTTTCGTTTAAACGCAATTCTTCAAGATGCGTCATTGAACACAATGCTATTGGAAATGTGCTCAATTTATTCTTTCCAAGGTTTAACGCCTTTAAAGAAGAAAGTTGATTTAACTCAAGTGGAATTGAAGTCAATTTGTTTTTAGAAACATCAAGAAACCTAAGGTTTTTATATGCAAGAATCTCTACTGGGAATTCCGTTAATTTTGACTTGTACAAGGTTAATGCAAAAACTGAGTCAGGGGATGCCTCACGTGCCTCTTCAAGAGTAAAAATATTATCCGTTACAGATTGAGCCCAACTAAATTGAATCGTGCAACTTAAAAATACGACGAGTAAATGTTTCATCTTTTTTTATTTGGTTTTTTAAGGAGTCAAGGTCTTCAAATGTTACTTCTTGCCTGATTCGAGATTTAAAACAAATTCGCATAGACTCACCATAAATATCTTTATTAAAATCGAGAATGTGCACTTCGATCGAAACTTGACCGTCATTCACAACAGTCGGCCGTTGACCTATATTCACCATCGCTGGATAGGACTTGCCATTTACAAAAGCGCTGACTACATAAACGCCGTTTTCGGGAATTAATTTCATGGTTGAACCAACCTCTAAGTTCGCTGTTGGGAATCCAATTTGTCTACCCAAAGCTTGGCCCTTTACAACGACACCAGATAGTTGGTACTCATCCCCCAAAAAGGAATTCGCAGTTTCTATATCACCACTTTCTATGGCTTTTCTGATTTTAGATGAACTAACATTCACATCTTCTATATCCTGGGCTGGAATCTCAATGACTTCAAAGCCGTATTCTTTGCTTACACTTCTTAAGAAATCCAGACCACCCTCTCGGTTGTTGCCAAACTGGTGATCATATCCAATTACTATCGTTTTTACTTTTAACTGAGCGACGAGAATGTCCCTGACAAATTCTATAGCACTTAAATTTGAAAATTCTTTGGTAAAGGGATAAATGATGATGTTTTTTAAACCGCATTTAGCAAGTTTCGCTATTTTTTCTTCCTTAGTTTGCAGTAATTTTAATCCGTGTGTATCAGGAAATATAACGACCCTTGGATGCGGATCAAAAGTAAAAAGTGTTGATTCACCACCTAATTTTTGCGATTCTTCATTTAGTTTCTGAATGATTTTTTGGTGTCCGACATGCACTCCATCAAAAGTACCTATCGTTACAACAGGTGATGTGGCCGTAAACCCATTCAATAAACCATGAAAAACATTCATCCTTTTTTTGTGCAAAATTAAGCATCTCCTCGATTATTCAGCCCTCTTTTCACTTTATTGAAAGATTCAATTTCAATTCCTTGACTTTTATTAACGAAATTAGGTGCTCTAGTTTTTGTATACTACCATAAAAGTGGTATTTTTGCATTTGAAATCGTTTTTATTTATATCAAGTCTAAATAAAGAGATTTTTAAAAAGAATTTACAATGATAAATGTAACCGATAATGCCAAAAAACAAGCGCAACGCTTGATGGAGGACGAAAATAAATTAGGACACTTCATACGTGTAGGTGTCGAAGGTGGAGGATGTTCGGGTTTGATGTATCAACTCGAATTAGACAACCAAGACAAAGAAGGGGACAAATCTTTTGAGGACAAAGGGATTAAAGTCGTTATCGACAAAAAAAGCTACCTCTATTTAGTAGGTACAACACTTGATTATTCAGGTGGTTTAAACGGCAAAGGATTTGTTTTCATCAATCCAAATGCTGACCGTACTTGTGGTTGTGGTGAGTCTTTTTCTTTATAAACCTTCTTTCTCTCTTTAAAATAAAATAAATGTCATATACCGAAAATGAATTAGCCAAGGACTTAGAAAACCAAGAATACAAGTTTGGTTTTGTTTCTGATATCGAGTCAGAGAAATTACCCGTGGGTCTTTCAGAGGATATTATTCGATTAATTTCAGCTAAAAAAGAGGAGCCGCAATGGATGCTCGATTTTAGATTAGAGTCTTACGAGATTTGGAAGAAAATGACCGAACCGGAATGGGCTCATGTTCATTACGCAAAACCTTCTTTTAACGATATCACCTATTATTCAGCTCCTAAACAGAGTAAAAAGTACGAATCTTGGGACGATGTTGATCCAGAAATGAAAGAAACCATGAAAAAATTGGGGATTTCAATGGAAGAACAAAAACGTTTGACTGGAGTTGCGGTTGATTTTGTAATGGATTCTGTTTCTGTTGCGACTTCTTTTAAATCGAAACTTAAAGAATTGGGAATTATTTTTTGTTCGTTCTCTGAAGCGGTTCAAGAATACCCAGAATTGGTTAAAAAATATATGGGATCCGTTGTTCCTAAATCCGATAACTTTTACGCAGCCTTAAACTCGGCAGTTTTTACAGACGGTTCGTTTTGCTACATTCCTAAAGGAGTTAGATGCCCGATGGAACTCTCAACTTATTTCAGAATCAACGAAGGAGGAACAGGTCAATTTGAGCGTACTTTAGTTATTGCTGATGAGAGTTCGTACGTTTCTTACTTAGAAGGTTGTACGGCTCCAATGCGTGACGAGAATCAATTGCACGCAGCTGTAGTTGAATTAGTAGCCTTGGATAATGCTGAAATCAAATATTCAACAGTTCAAAACTGGTATCCTGGAGATAAAAACGGTAAAGGAGGAATCTTCAATTTTGTAACCAAAAGAGGGATTTGCCAAACTGCTGCCAAAATTTCATGGACACAAGTTGAAACGGGATCTGCTGTAACTTGGAAATACCCATCTTGTATTCTTAAAGGCGATTACTCTATTGGTGAATTCTACTCAGTAGCAGTTACCAACAACTACCAGCAAGCAGATACCGGAACTAAAATGATACACTTGGGGAAAAACACCAAGAGTACCATCATCTCAAAAGGAGTTTCTGCCGGAAAATCAAGCAACAGCTACCGTGGTCTAGTTCAGATACACAAAAATGCTCACAACGCGAGAAATTTCTCTCAATGTGATTCACTTTTGATGACTGACGAATGTGGAGCACATACTTTCCCTTATATAGAATGTAAAAACAGTTCGGCTAAAATCGAACACGAAGCAACAACAAGTAAAATCGGTGAAGACCAAATATTTTATTGCAAGCAAAGAGGTATTTCTGAAGAGAAAGCCATCGGTTTAATTGTAAACGGATATTGCAAAGAGGTATTGAATCAATTACCAATGGAGTTTGCCGTTGAAGCACAGAAATTATTGTCAATTAGTTTAGAAGGATCCGTAGGATAATAGAAGAATAACAACATGATTAAGATAAACAACTTACACGCCTCTATTGAAGGCAAAGAAATATTAAAAGGCTTAACCTTAGAGGTAAAAGCAGGTGAAATTCACGCAATTATGGGTCCAAATGGTGCTGGTAAAAGCACATTGGCTTCTGTTTTAGCAGGTCGTGAAGAATACGAAATTACAGAAGGTTCGGTTGAATTTGACGGAACAGATTTGTTGGAAATGGACACAGAAGAAAGAGCTCGTGAAGGTCTTTTCTTGGCTTTTCAATATCCTGTTGAGATCCCTGGTGTATCTAACATTAACTTTTTGCGTACTGCGTTGAATGAGATCAGAGAGCACAAAGGCCAACCGATAATCACTGCCAAAGAATTCATGGCTATGGTTAAAGAAAAGTCTGCCTTGGTTGAATTGAATGCTAAATTGGCTTCAAGATCTGTAAACGAAGGTTTTTCAGGTGGAGAGAAGAAAAGAAATGAAATCTTCCAAATGGCGATGTTGAACCCTAAATTGTCCATTTTGGATGAGACAGATTCTGGTTTGGATATCGATGCATTAAGAATTGTTGCAAATGGTGTTAATAAACTTAGAACCAAAGAAAACGCAACGATCGTTATCACTCACTACCAAAGACTTTTGGATCATATTGTACCTGACTTTGTACATGTTTTATACGATGGAAAAATCGTAAAATCCGGTACCAAAGAATTGGCATTGGAATTAGAAGAAAAAGGTTACGACTGGATCAAAGAAGAATTAGCACAAGCATAAGCAAGAATGGAAATCATCGAAGCAACACAAATATTGAAAGAATTTACCCAAACTTGGAAACCGAGTACCCTCTCTTTTTCTCAAGAATCTATCAATAAAGCAAAAGATCAATTCGAAACAATTGAATTCCCAACAACTCGCAATGAGTCTTGGAAATACACAAGAGTAACTAAGATTTCGAAGAAGAGTTTTACTCAAGAATCAAATTCTTTAAACACAAATCAAAAGAACATCATTGAAGATGCTTACACTTTGGTTTTTGTAAACGGAATTTACGACGAAAGTAAATCCTCTCCTATCGAAAACGACAAGTTTTCAGTAGTTAGATTGAGTTCTAAAAATGACGTCTCACTCGGACAAAATGTTTCTTTAGAGAACGAAGCTTTCAACGCGATCAACACTTTGTTTGCTCAGGATGGAGCTTATATTAAAGTGGCGAAAAATGTTGTTGTCGACAAACCTATCCAAGTTTTGTTTATCACGACTGGTGACACAAATTCTTCTCAAATTAGAAATTACATAGCAACAGAAGAAGGTGCACAAGCCAAAATCGTAATGGCTCACTTGAGCGAGAACGCTAAGGAATGTTTTTCAAATGTTGTATCGGAAGTTATTGTTGGAGCAAACTCCAACTTGGTAATCGATAAATTGCAATACGAAAACGATTCGATTTATCATATCGCGACCGAACAAGTATCTCAACACAATGATTCTTACTTCAAAATCAACACCTTGACTTTAGACGGTGCTTTGGTAAGAAATAACTTAAACATTGATGTGGTAGGTCAAAACTGCGACACTAACCTTAACGGGGTTTATTTAACAATGGGCAATCAGCACGTTGACAATCACAGTATCGTTGACCACAGAGTCCCAAATTGCGAATCAAACGAATTGTACAAAGGAGTAATGGACGATAAAAGCACTGCCGTGTTTAACGGAAAGGTTTTTGTAAGAAAAGATGCTCAAAAAATCAATGCTTTTCAATCAAATGGAAATGTTTTACTAAGCGATAACGCTACCGTAAATTCAAAACCAGAATTGGAAATCTATGCCGATGACGTTAAATGTTCTCACGGTTCGACTACCGGTCAACTTGACGAAGAAGCAGTATTTTACCTAAGATCTCGTGGAATTTCTGAAAAGGCAGCAAGAAAACTGATGATTTCAGCTTTCGTTGGTGATGCATTAGAGAAAATCGAGAACGAAGACTTGATGAGTTATGTCAATCAAATATTAGCGGATAAGTTTGGATGGGCTGACTAAACTCTTTTAGAGAGTTAGCTTTTCTTACTCCATTCCTATCGCTCTGTCAAAGTCTTTTAATAAGACTGCGATATCTGATATAATTTGATCTTTTTGTTCAGATTTACCCATTTCTGTTTCTAAGAATTCCTTCAAATATAATTGAGATTCTAAAACTTGAGCTTCTTGAAATGGACCTTCGAGGTTTTCGATAATTGTCCAACATTCAAAGGCTTCAAAAAAGTTTCCTTCTGAAGCAATTGCGACGAAATCAGCTAAATAATCGCTGAAATCCATTTTGTTTTGCCAAACCGTTGAGAGTAAATCTCTTCTTACTGGCAAAAACTTTTCGTCACGGATAATTTCCACCATCACTTTTATCGAATCAGTGTCGATCAATTTATTTAAAAATTCAAGGATTTTATTCTTTACCTTAAGTGATTCCGTTTCCATATAGACCTCACACATGGGGGTTAATACATTCGGGTTTCCAGCAGACTCAAGCAGTTTTATTGACTTTAACACTAGCTTCTCGTCCTTTGAAAATAAGTCCGAAACGATTTGTTTAACTTTCACACTTTGCTTTACCTCTGCTGTCATATTTTTTTTCTACAAAAGTAACCCAATTAAAAGTTTTATCTTAATCATTTGAAGAAAGAAAATATCTTTGTACCGATATGTTTAGACCCATCGTCTTTTTATTGTCCTTAATTGCCGTTTTGACTCTGCAGAGTTGTGTGGAATATATCGAACCAGAAGCAAATAAAACGGTCACCATTCATACCGACATGCTGAGTTTGTCAGACAGTCGTTTGTTCGAACAATTCACCAAAAAATCAGGCATCAAGGTAAAAATTGTAAGCCTGCCTTTACGCCACATTCAAGAAGATCTTCGACAGTTTAACATCGACAGTGAAGCCGACATCATTTTGCTTTCTAAGGGCCTTGATTTAATCGAATTAAAAGAAAAAGGCTATTTGTATTCTCCCAAAAAATACAACCCAAAGGAATATTGGCAACCACTTTGTATCGATCCATTTATCTTGGAATACCTCGCCGATACCGTGTATTTTAATTCGTTCAAACAGATTCTTAACGACAGCAATGCTTTGGTAGACGTTTACAAAGTAGATGACTTTGCTATTTTAGGCCATTTGATGGATGGTTTGACCCATTTATATCCTCAGTTTACAAGGAAGAAATTATATGCTACTTTCTTAAAAAAAAATAAATACAGGACAAATCAATCTAAATACGTTTCAGTCAATTTATACAGTCAGCGCAACAAAGAATTGGATTTTGTTTTTCCCGATCAAAATAAGTTTGGAACACTAGGTGTAATTAGCGGTATGGCGATTCACAAACGAGCAAAACAGATGTACAACGCCTTGTTACTTTATGAGTATTGCAGAAGTGATGTTTGGCGAACAAAAATGGCTAAGCGGACATCGAGATATCCTGTTTTACGATACAAAGAAAATTTAAAGCGAACGCCGAGAATGTATCAAATACCACCTGTTAGTACAAAAACTGCCTATTATTTTTTTCAAAAGAGATTGCTTCTTAATTGAGCATCGACTTTTTGATTTCTTTCGGCAAGAAAAGGGATTAAGAAAAGAAAAAAAAGGCAAACCTATAAGCCGGGTCCTGTAATCTTGGGACTTGCGTCCTTCCAATCGTCTATCATTTATCTAGTTCCGACGTCGCCATCGGAATCAATCGTTCTACCCTCCAAGTTTGGGCGAGAAGCCCTCAAACCTTGGTTTACATGAACTTTCAGCCCGTAAGGTATACCTGCATGTTTTGTCACCAAAACACCGGTGGGCTCTTACCCCACCCTTTCACCTTTTCCTCAATAAGCGCGAAGCTAATCGTGGTAGTCTCCTTTCTGCTGCACTTGCTATTCTGAATAAACAAAATCTTCCCGTTAGGAAGTACGGTTCTCTATGCTGCCCGGACTTTCCTCTAATGTATTAAAACACTAGCGATAGACCAGTTTGCCTTTCGACAAAGTTAATGGAATAATGTGACTATTCAGTGAAGGCGTACCCAAAATCAACTGTTGCAGCAAACTGAATAACTTCGCCTGTAGTTTTAGATTTTAGATTAGCTGTTGTCGTACCTATTATTTTATATACGTTTTGACCCAAGGTGTTCTTACCGTAAAATTCAATTTTTTCAACCACCATGAACGCTTTTGAATTATCCGTTTCAAAACTTGAATAGCATTGACCGTCTCGGGTAATTTCAATTCCCATTGTACGGTCCCAATGCAAGTCTTGATTCTCATTTGACTCTATAATAAAATCTTCGATGTATTTACCTGAATTGTTTCCATCAACCTGTATTATTTTGGTGCGTTTAGCTCCATTGGCAGTTGTTACAACGGCCTTAATTTGATTTTGCGTATTACCAACTCCAAAAGAAGTAGATGTCCCCTCTCCCACCAACTTATCATTGATATACCATTGTACAAGATCCGTTTCTTCAATATTACCGTCCAACCACAAATTTGCCGTTCCGCTCTCAGGTGAAAAATGTCTTATTTGATAGGCTAAATCCTTGTTGAAAGCAAGATAAGAATCGTTGCATACTGTAAATTTAGAACCGTCCTTAAAAGTAAACTCCCCGCATATTTGATACAAACCAGGAGTGCTCATCATTAAGTAGTTTTGCGATACAATTTGTCCGTCAATATACCAATCTATACTTTCAATCTTATTGGCGTTAGAGAAGTCATCTATGGATAAAATGCTTAATGTTTGATTCGATTTTTGAGAGAGACGCAGTGTATCGCCAATTTTTAAATTGTGAGAATTATTTATCCTCTGAATATTATCATCAAAAAATCCGATTTTAATCGAAATATCATCGTTGTTTAGATTACCGTAATAATAGTCAACTCTATTTCTTTTTTCGTATTCCGAAGCCATAAAGAAACCATCCACACCTGCAGTGTAGTCAATTTTTTTCCCGTCTAGCATTCCCTTAATAGTGAATATAGGATCGTTGTTCTTTGGCAATTGTTCAACCTTTGCTTTCTTACAAGAAGAAACAAAAACGAATACCAATGCAACCATGCTGAATTTTAAAACAGACGCCGAACGAATCGATATTTTGCTGTAATTACTCATTACTTAATCATTTTACGTATAAATACTGTACCCGTGATTGGTTTTAAAGTTGTCTCCAAAATAACATTTTTGTCATAGGCATTTGTTAAGTGGTATTGTATGTTCATGCCCACCATCCATGTCGGCACCAATGTAACACCATATCCCAACTGCGCTTTAAGACCTAAAGATTTCCATCCTTTTTTCTCACCGTAAATAACTTCTTCTCTTGCAGTGAATCCGTTTTGGATGAATTTATAGTTCATACGAGTTCCCATTAAATACGAACTAATCATTCCCAATTGGAAGTGGTTATTCTTAAACGTATAATTCAGATTCAAAGGGATGTCGAAATAATACAAAGCACTGTATAAAAGTGAGTTGCTAAATTCGTCTGAAGTAAATCCGTAAACCTTAGATTCTTCGTACAGGTTCAAACTTGTTTGTTGGTAACGCAAGGCACCTCCACCGAGAACAGACCAGTTATCATTGAATTGATAAATAAATCCTCCTCCTAAATACGTACCTGCGAATCTTTGTGGTTGATTGTCGATGTATACTTGTTCGCAGGTAACTCCTGCCTCTATATATGCACTCCATTTACGAAGAGAAATAGGTAGATTTAAGAATTCAAAATCGCCGTTAAATTGTTGTATCTCCTGGTCCTTAAAGTCCAATGTTCCAATCGTGTTTTCTTCTATTTCCTGCTCATTATTAACTTGCTGTATATCTAACTTCAAGTTTTTCAATTTTCCCTTCATCCAAATTTCATCAATCCGATTATCGGCTTGATCATTCGTCGCTAATTCTGATGTTTTGACTTTGTCACGCTTAGTCACTGCCGTATTTTTTGAGACATCTCTCGAAGAAGATGCCAATTGTATTGAATTTACAACATGACTTGGTTGACTCGATTTAGTATTGTTTATCCTTGATAATTGATTGTCGTTTGCTATTAATTGATTGTTCTCAATAGGTTTATTTTCTGAGGTGTTGCTTGTCGTATTGACAGCCGGGTTATTAGATGAATTGATTTGAACATCCTGGGCTTGAGAAGCCAATTTTGCTTCGTCCATATTTGCGTTATTTCCAATTGTGAACAACACAATCATCCCTGCAGCGGCTGCTCCCGTTAACCAATAGTATAAGGCGCCGACTCTCTTAGCTGGAAGCATTGCCTCCATCTCTTTCCAGTAGCTAGACTTATACTCAAAGCTCAACTCCTCCTGCACCTTACGGCTCATTTCCTCTAGCTGTTTGTCTGTATAACTCATTTGACTAACCTATTGTTTTTTCTTCTATTTGTTGTAGCTTTCCTCTTAATGCTTTTTTTGCACTCGACAAATGCCATTTACTTGTTCCTTCAGCCATGTCTAAAGCATCGGCTATTTCTTTATGCGAATAACCATCAATGACGTACATGTTAAATACTTGCGCCGTCACGGCGGATAACTCTTTTATCAATTTCAAAATCACGGCTTCACCCATGATTGAAATAGCTTCATTCTCATTGTTGTTCTCCGCAAAGTAATCGAGTTCACGATCACTCTCCATAGAAAAATAACGTTCGTTATGCCTCTTTCGTTTGCGATACTCATCAATTAAAGTGTTGGTCATAATTCTTCTTGCCCAGGCATTGAAACTATCTTCCTTTCCTTTAATGTCCTTAATCGATTTGTGTATTTTGACAAACCCAACATTCAAAGACGCACGCGAATCATCTTCGTTTTTATTGTAACGAAAACAAATCGGCATCAAAAGACCAAAACAATACTCGTAGAGTTCCTCTACGGCTTTGCGGTCGTCCTTTATGGCTCCTTGAAGTGTTTTTGCATTTACCGTCATTTAGGCATGTATCCTTATCATGATTTAGATTACAATGCAAAATACAAAAAATATCGCGATCAGTTATGCCATTCTATACGTCTAATGGTAAGAACGATGCTCGATTAAAAAAGGTTGGTATATTTATAAAAAAACAAGATGAAACTACATTTAATCCGGCACGCGAAAACTGAAAAAAGCTCGGCTAGTGGTAAAGATTTTGATCGGAAGCTTCAACCAATAGGCAGAAACCAAGCTCAAGATTTATCGACTTTTTTACTTGAAAAAATTCCGTTGGATTCGAAGGTAATTTGTTCAACAGCAAGCCGAACTGAAGAAACTCTCGATGCAATTCTTCATTTAAACGTATTTACAAACATAGAAAAAGACAAATCCCTTTATCTATGCAGCAGAGCTTATTATTTAGAATGCATTTGGAGCGAATCAGGTAATAACGACCTTGTTTTTGTTGGTCATAATTTTGGCATAAGTGACTTGGCTACCTATTTCTTAGAAGAAGAGATGCCTATGCGAACAGGGGAATATATTTGTATAGAATTCGATATTGATAATTGGTCCGAAGCTTTTAGAGGAAACGGGGGTTTGGTCAATCGTTATCGTTCGGGGCGTTAGTTTTCTTATCGGGTTTGTAGTCATAAACTACTTGAAATCCCTGACTTGACGTTTGCTTTTCGGCTTGCTCTTGTAATCTTTGTTGTTCTTCAATTGCCCTAACTTTCGCCCAGTACTCGCCTTCCAAATCTGGGGGTGGAATCCCAAGTTCTTTCTCAATCTCAAATTGATACTTCGGTAGTTGAGGTCCTTGTTTTCTGTAAAAATAAGCCAAGAGGGCACCAATAATAAACCCTGACAAATGCCCTTCCCAAGAGATTCTTTCGTTGGTTGGAAAAAGTCCCCAAATCATTCCTCCGTATAAAAACGAGACAAACAAAGCCATAGCTTGTAGGGGTAAAAACTTTCGTAACACTCCACTGACAAAAACAAAACTCGCCAAGGCATAAATCACTCCACTTACGCCGATGTGATACGAACCGTGGTTGACAGCAAAAAACCAAACTCCAAAACCCGAAAACAACCAAGCTAAAACGATTACTTTGAGCGCAATTTCCCGATAAAAATAGATCACTGCACTGCTCAGCAAAAGAAAGGGCAAGGAATTGTTTATGATGTGATTAAAGTCTTTGGGAGCATGCACAAAGGGCATGAATACAATCCCTTTTAGGCCTTCTAAAGTTCGAGGGAGTACACCCAACTTCGTGGCATTAAACTCCGTTAGGTAGTCCGCCAAATACGAAAACCAAATCACCATTAGAATTAGCGTTGGGTAAACGATGGCTTCGAGACTCGAACCGAATGGATGTTGTTTTTGTTTCACAATTGCAGAGGGTCAAAGATTATGCCTCGCTTTGACTCAAGTCATTATGTCAGACTTTTTCTCTGGCCAAAGTCATAATTCTATCCGGACTACTACTTGTGCTTAGTATCATCGTGTCCTGCGTTTTCCAACTGACAGCGAAAGACTCTGTCAAGGAAGTTACCATTTTTAAAGAATCACCCATTTCAAGTTGCTCCCAAGTTCCAGTTTCTGTTGCTGTATCTTCTCCTCCAAATGCCGGAGATGTTACGGTAAGAATCTCCCCGAAATCAAAAAATGTTCGGTTTTCGATTTTCAAAGATTGTTTTTCCATTTCTTTCAAAAAAGAGTCAACTAAACTTGGATCAATTTGTTTTGCATAAGGCGAATAGTCAATTTTCACCAATTTCCATTTGCCTTGTATGCTAGGCACTTGCTGACAAGAAACCAACAGAATTAAAAAACAAAAACCGATTAAATTCTTCCTTTATCTAATTTTAGTTAAAGATAGTTACTCTAGATTTTTTGGACTGATTATTTGGTGTAGATTTGTAGTAGAAAGAACTCAAAAAATGGAACAAATCGTCAACAAAGTAGCAGAAAGTGGATTAATTGGCTTGGATTTAGCCAAATTTAAGCCGACAGAGACTGTTTTTGAAATTGACATCGCTGACCAACTTTGGCAAGGTTTTATTCTCAAAGAAAAAGATTTTAGAGCCTGGGTAAAGGATCATGATTGGAATCAATATAGCGACCAAATCGGTTATATTACTTGCTCGGCAGACGCAATCGTACCGACATGGGCCTTTATGCTTGTCGCATCTAAACTTGTTGGCATTGTTAAGTTCGCCCTAGTCGGTGATCGCAATCAAATGGAAAAAGAGTGGATCTCAAAGAAGATTCAATCTGAGCCAATTGAATCATACATAGACGGCAGGATCATTATTAAGGGTTGTTCTGATATTCCAAATCCGGACTATGCTATGGTTAAATTGATTCAACATCTGCAACCGCATGCAAAGTCGATTATGTACGGCGAACCTTGTTCGACCGTTCCTTTGTATAAGCGTCCGAAATAAGGCCAAACTCAAAACCTTTTGTTTTAATATCTTGAATTAATAAAGGAAGTAGTTCTTTTAACTTTTCGGCCATTTTTGCATTGTCGTGAAGCACCAAGATATCCCCGTTTTTTATTTTTTGGGCAGATTTAAGAATATTTTCTACGCTGACTTTCAAATCAAAATCATAACTCAGCCAAGACCACATCACAATTTTATGAGACTTTTTGACGGCTCGGTATTGTCCTAAAGTCATTCTCCCGTAAGGAGGCCTAAAGAAATTGTTGTCAAAATGTTTCTCAGCAGTATTAACTGCATCTAGATACTCCTTTTTGCCTGTTTTAATGCCTCTGGCGTGATTGTCTGTGTGATTACAACACAAGTGCCCTTCGGCTATAGTTTGATTGAATAAGGAGAGATTCTTCTCAATATTTTGACCCACACAGAAAAAAGTCGCCTTTACATTTTCTTTCTTTAAGTAATCCAATACCCAAGGGGTTATTGTTGGATCAGGGCCATCGTCAAAAGTCAGAAAAACCTTCTTTTCTAAACGAGAAAAACCCCAAATTCTTCCTGGATAAATCCATCGGAAAAATTTTGGGGTTTTAAAGATTCTCATTTTTATTTATTGTCCATTCATCATCTGCTCTAAAGACGCATCGTTTGCACTCGGTTGAGGTTTAAGCAATCCGAAATGAGTAGCTATTGCATTGGTTTGGTTTTTTAAGCCAAACATTTGTCTGGTGTATTTTCCAGCATTTCTGCTTGACCTTACCGATTCTCCATTATTAATCGCCAATTGTTTAAGCGCTTCCACTGATTTTGGAATGGCTATTTTGTACCAATTGTCAATTGTTTGTCTAGTTCGTTCTGACAATGCACCTTCTGGATCACCCGTTGATGAATTTGAGGCAGCAATCGCAATTCTGAAATAATTATCCAATGCGGCATACATGTCTTTTGTATTGCCTTCAGAAAATACTACTGCAGCATTACTTTGTAAATAATGGTTGACGATAGATTCTAGGTTATTTGCCAATTTAACGCCAAAGGCATTTGCCTCTTTTAAAGCACCTGCTTCAAATAGAACTTCAACGTAATTGTGAAGATTACCATCGGCAAAAACAGGATATTCGGTTCGTTCAAACATATACCCAGCCCCTCTTGACTGACTAGCCTCACTGTGGTCTAACACCGTCTCAATTGGCATCACTTTTAACGAACGCATAATTAAAGCAATCGCTTTTTCACGAGATTCTTTAATGAGAGCTTCTTGGTTTTTAAGCAAATTCTCTCTTCTTTCCGCTTCTGCAACTTGACCGCCGTTTCTCAACATGTCAATGTAACGTTTGCCTTCATCACTTGAAACGTCTTCAGCTTCTTGTGCAATTCTTAAATAATCTCTTGCTAAAGCTTCAAAGTGACTTCTGTATTGATCGGTATGACGACGAGCGTAATAGTCTGTTAAAACATTTTCTTGGTCTAAACCGTTGTAATTATAAGTCGTCATTAAGTTTTCGTACATCCTGTCTTGATCGAGAGGTGCCGTTTGGTCAATTGATGGAGATAATTCAAAACTCAAACCACTTTGCTTTAAGTACCTTCTGCGGTAAAGTGCAATGGATACAGCCGAACTTCCTGGAGAAGAGTACGAAATCCCTCTTTTCCAATCGTTGTTAACCATAATGTCAAGCATCATTAATTGCTCACGACTCAGGTATCTATCGTCAAATTCAAATCGGATTTCATCCAACATTTTTTCTGATTTCTTAACCACACCAGAAGCAATTGCATTTTCTTTATTGACATCAAAACTGAAGCCCTTACTTGGGAATATTCTAACTTTTCTTGTTCTGTCAAAATTCACCAAGTTGGCGTCATTTGCAACAAAGGTCATTGCCTCTGCAAGATCTGTATAGTTCCAACCCGTTTCCAAGTCCACTAAGGCCCTTTGGAAAGCCTGAGCTTGTTCTTGATTAGCCGTTTTAATCGTTCCGTTGCCTAATCCTTGAAGAATCTCAACACCTGCAGTCATTTTGGCAAATACATTATCTGCCAAATCGGTAACTGAATTGGTAGTAAGCGCTCTTCTCAACAATTCCAATCGAGTATAAGCCTGACCGTCTGCCGTAAAGGAAGAAACCAATGACATCGCTTTAGAGTTGAAGCTATTAACGGCATTTACCGCCGCAGCTGGATTCTCTTTGATACGCATGCGAATAATGTCTTTCGTTATTCTTGGACTAGCGTTCATGTAAAACAAGTCCAATAAAGAATAAAACAAGATTTGATCTGTATTACCTGCAGATACCAAAATTTGATCTTCTCTAAATCTTATCGGTAATGGATCAGATTCGTACGACTTCATTTTCATCTGTTCGGTGTACCAATCGGTTTGCATCAAAGAAAGGTTACAAACTCTAACGTCTGTTCTTACCCCCTCAACCTCTTGAGCATACCACAATGGGAAGGTATCGTTATCTCCATTGGTATATAAAATGCCATTTTCCTCTATCGAATTTAAATAATTAACCGCTAAATCTCTGGCCATCGTTCGACCACTTCTGTCGTGATCATCCCATCCTTGCACACCCAAAATTATTGGGACAGCTAATCCGAGTAAAGTGGCCACAATTGCCCCTTGTTTGTCTTCTTTGACGACCTTTTTAAGCAGCGCCAT
>JBLIKY010000021.1:0-21594 GCA_047637535.1 Lentimonas sp. | reverse complement strand
CCTTCTATAGAGAAAGGTTTCAAAGAATCAATGAAGAATGGTGTAATGGCAGGTTTCCCTGTTGAAGCTATGAAAGTTCAATTGCTAGATGGTTCGTTCCACGCTGTCGATTCAGATGCATTGTCATTCGAGATAGCTGCAAAAATGGCTTACAGATCAGCTTTGAAAAAAGCTTCACCCGTATTGTTAGAACCAATCATGAAAATGGAGGTGGTAACACCAGAAGAGAACATGGGTGATATCGTAGGGGATTTGAACCGTCGTAGAGGATTGATGAAAGGAATGGATGATAAAAATGGTGCGAAAGTATTGAAAGCTGACGTTCCATTGTCTGAAATGTTTGGTTATGTAACTCAGTTACGTACGATCTCTTCAGGACGTGCAACATCATCAATGGAATTCTCACACTATGCTGAAGCACCAAAAGGAGTTTCAGAAGCTATAGTGGCGAAAGTAAATGGAAAAGTTACCGCTTAATTTTATAAGAATGAGCCAGAAAATTAGAATAAAATTGAAGTCGTACGATCACAACTTGGTCGACAAATCGGCAGAGAAAATTGTAAAAACTGTTAAGGCAACAGGTGCAGTAGTTAGTGGACCAATTCCATTACCAACTCACAAAAGAATCTATACAGTTTTGAAATCTCCACACGTTAACAAAAAAGCACGTGAGCAATTCGAACTATGTTCTTACAAAAGACTGTTGGATATCTACAGTTCTTCTTCTAAGACAGTTGATGCACTTATGAGATTAGAGTTACCAAGTGGGGTAGACGTAGAAATTAAAGTTTAATTAATAATTCATAAAACATGCCAGGAATAATTGGTCGTAAAGTCGGAATGACTAGCATCTACAGTGCCGAGGGTAAGGCAATGCCATGCACAGTGATAGAAGCTGGTCCTTGTGTCGTAACACAAGTTAAATCTCAAGATAGAGACGGTTATGAAGCAGTACAATTAGGATTTGGAGAGCGTAAAGAAAAAAACACTCCAAATGCACTAAAAGGACACTTCAAAAAAGCAAATACAACTCCAAAAAGTAGATTGGCGGAGTTCAAAGGCTTTGAAAATCTCAATCTAGGTGATATAGTAAATGCTGATGTTTTCGCTGAAGGCGAATTCGTTGCAGTAGCAGGAACTTCAAAAGGTAAAGGTTTCCAAGGGGTTGTTCGTCGTCATGGTTTCGCGGGTGTAGGTCAAGCTACGCACGGTCAACATAACAGACTTCGTGCTCCAGGGGCGATTGGTGCTTGTTCATACCCAGCACGTGTATTCAAAGGAATGCGTATGGGTGGACAAATGGGTAACAAACGTGTCATGATGGAAAACTTACAAGTATTGAAAGTTATCAGTGATAAAAATTTGATCGTAGTGAAAGGTTCAATACCAGGAGCTAAAGGTTCAACCGTAACAATTCAGAAATAATGGAAGTAAAAGTATTTGACGCAAAAGGAAAAGCTACTTCTAAAAAAGTAACGCTTTCGGATGACATCTTTGGTATCGAACCTAATCAACACGCAATTTACTTAGACGTAAAGCAGCACTTGGCGAATCGTCGTCAAGGAACGCACAAGGCTAAGGAAAGAGCTGAGATCAGTGGATCTACTAGAAAGATTAAAAAACAAAAAGGAACTGGTGGTGCCCGTGCGGGTAGTATCAAGTCTGGTACTCGTGTAGGGGGTGGACGTATTTTTGGACCTCGTCCAAGAAACTACCATTTCAAATTGAACATCAAATTGAAACGTTTGGCTCGTAAATCAGCCTTCGCTTTTCAAGCGCAAAAAGATGCGGTGATGGTGTTGGAAGATTTGACTATGGCGTCTCCAAAGACACAAGAGTTTAAAGCCCTATTGGCTAACTTGAAATTGGAAAACGAAAAAATCTTGATCATTTTAGGGTCAACGAATGATAACGTTTACCTCTCTTCTCGTAACCTAGGGAAAGTTAAAGTTGTAACAGCTGATTCAGTAAATACATACGATGTATTGAACGCTCGTAAAGTTGTTATGGCAGAAAGTTCAATTGAAGTAATCGAAAAGATTCTAAACTAATTGATAATGAAAGCAGCAATTATAAAAAAGCCAATTATTACCGAGAAAGCGACAATGATGAGCGAAACGCAAAATCGTTTCACTTTCTTAGTAGAAAGAAAGGCTAACAAGATTGAAATAAAAAAGGCCGTCGAAAACATGTACAAAGTTCAGGTAACTGAAGTTCGGACCATGACTTATGGCGGTGGAAAATCCTCCGTGAAATACACGAATAGAGGTATCGTTGAGCAACCTAGTAATCCTTATAAAAAAGCGATTGTTACTGTTGCAGAAGGAGAAACGATTGATTTATTTAATAACTTTTAATTAGTTAAAACTAATGGGTCTTAAAAAATTCAAGCCTACCACTCCAGGGCAAAGACACAAGATTGTCAGCAACTTCTCCGAAGTAACTGCAAGCTCTCCAGAAAAGAGCTTGGTTGCAGGAAAGAAGAAGTCTGGTGGTCGAAATAATGACGGTAGAATGACCATGCGTTACATTGGAGGTGGTCATAAACAAAAATACCGAATTATTGATTTTAAAAGAGAGAAGCACGGTGTGCCAGCTACGGTAAAAACGATCGAGTACGATCCAAACCGTACAGCACGTATTGCTCTACTTTTTTATGCTGACGGTGAAAAACGTTACATCATTGCACCAGACGGTTTAAAAGTCGGTGATCAAGTTGTATCTGGACCAGAAGCAACACCGAACGTAGGAAATGCACTTCCGCTAAGTATCATCCCTTTGGGGTCTGTAATTCACAACATTGAATTGACACCAGGTAAAGGAGGAGCTATTGCAAGAGGAGCAGGAACTTACGCTCAACTTAACGCTCGTGAAGGTCGTTACGCAACAATTAAATTACCATCGGGTGAAACTCGTATGATTTTGGTTGAGTGCATAGCAACTATGGGCGCAGTATCAAATTCTGAACACAACTTAGAGGTATCTGGTAAAGCAGGACGCTCTCGTTGGTTAGGACGTCGTCCACGTGTACGTGGAGTAGTAATGAATCCTGTGGATCACCCAATGGGTGGTGGTGAAGGTAAGAATTCCGGAGGTCATCCAAGATCTCGTAACGGTATTCCTGCTAAAGGGTACAAAACTCGTTCTAAGAAGAAATATTCGGATAATTTAATCATCGAAAGAAGAAAAAAATAATAAGATATGAGTCGTTCGTTGAAAAAACCACCTTTCGTACACTACAAGTTAGTGCAAAGAGTGGATGATGCTCAAGTATCAAGTAGTAAGGCAGTGATCAAAACATGGTCACGTGCATCGACTATTACTCCAGACTTCGTAGGTTTAACTTTCGCCGTGCATAACGGTAACAAGTTCATTCCTGTGTATGTCACTGAAAACATGGTAGGACACAAATTGGGCGAATTCGCACCAACGCGTAACTTCCGTGGACATGGCGGTAATAAGAAAGATAAAAGAAGATAATTTTAATAGCAAGATATCATGGGTGCTAGAAAAAGACTGAGAGCAGAAGAAATAAAGGAAAACAATAAAGCGATTGCATTTGCACGCTTGAATAAGTCTCCTATTGCTCCTAGAAAAATGAGATTAGTTGCAGATCTTGTAAGAGGTTTAGAAGTAAACAAAGCTTTAAACATATTGCAACACAATTCGAAGTTCGCTTCATTAAGTCTTGGTAAACTTTTGCGTTCAGCAATCGCTAACTGGGAACAAAAAAATGAAGGTGGAAACATCGAAGAAGCAAATTTAATTGTCAAATCGATTGAAGTAGGTGGTGGAGCCATGTTGAAGAGAATTCAACCGGCACCACAAGGTCGCGCTCACAGAGTGAGAAAAAGATCTAACCACGTTACAATCACAATTGATTCAACAAAATAAGATTTTAATATGGGACAAAAATGTAATCCAATAGGAAATAGACTAGGTTTCATCCACGGATGGGAGTCGAATTGGTACGGAGGAGACAACTATGGTGATAAAATAGTTGAAGATGACAAAATTCGTCGCTATCTTCGTGCTCGTTTATCAAGAGCTAGTATCGCAAAGATCATTATCGAGCGTACTTTAAAGTTGGTAACCGTTACTATAAACACTGCCCGTCCGGGTGTGATTATCGGTAAAGGTGGTCAAGAAGTTGATAAACTGAAAGAAGAATTAAAGAAGTTGACGAAAAAAGAAATTCAAATCAACATCTTCGAGGTGAAACGTCCAGAATTGGATGCTCGTTTGGTGGCTGATGGGATTGCTCGTCAATTAGAAGCACGTATTTCATTTAGACGTGCAATTAAAATGGCTATCGCGAGCACTATGCGCATGGGAGCAGAAGGAATCAAAGTTAAGATCTCTGGACGTTTAAATGGAGCAGAAATGGCGCGTAGCGAGATGTACAAGGATGGACGTACTCCGTTACATACGTTCAGAGCTGACATCGATTATGCTCTTGCAGAGGCGCATACAACTTATGGCCGTTTGGGTATCAAAGTGTGGATATGCAAAGGTGAAGTTTACGGAAAAAGAGACTTGTCTCCTAACGTAGGTATGTCTGCTGGAAAACCAGGTGGTGGTGGTAACCGTCGTCCAGGTGCAGGAGGAAGAGACAAAAGAAAGAAAAAGTAAGAACTAGGTAAAAATCTATTAAAGATGTTACAACCAAAAAGAACGAAGTTCAGAAAAATGCAAAAGGGAAGAAATACTGGTCTTGCTCAAAGAGGAAGTACCGTTGCATTCGGATCTTTTGGATTGAAAAGCTTGGAGCCAGGATGGATCACATCCCGCCAAATCGAAGCGTCTCGTATCGCCGTAACCCGTTATATGAAACGTGAAGGAAAAGTATGGATCCGTGTATTCCCTGACAAACCAGTAACCTCTAAGCCTGCGGAAGTACGTATGGGTAAAGGTAAAGGTGCTCCAAGTCACTGGGTAGCTGTTATTAAACCTGGACGTATCCTTTTTGAAGCTGACGGTGTATCGTACGAAACAGCTCAAGAAGCAATGCGTTTAGCAGCTCAAAAAATGCCGGTGAAATGTAAATTCGTTGTCCGCAACGACTATGTTAAACCTGTAGGAAAATAAGATTGATATGAATCAACAAGAAATCACAAAATTATCAGTAGAAGATCTACGAGGACGCATTTCAGATTTTTCTGAAAAGTTGGAGAAAATGAAACTATCTCACAGTGTAACACCACTTGAGAATCCGCTTCAAATTCGTTCGTTGAGAAAAACGATTGCTCGTTTAAATACTGAATTAACAAATCGTGTCGCTCAAGCTTAGGCTGAGCGATCGTAAAGTTGGCTTGATATGGAAGAAAAGCGTAATTTAAGAAAAGAACGTACCGGTACAGTTACCAGCGATAAGATGGATAAATCTATCGTTGTTGCAGTGGAAAGAAAGGTGAAACACCCTAAATATGGAAAATTCGTAAAGAAAACTTCCAAATTCTTCGCTCATGATGAAAAGAATGAGTGCAACATAGGCGATACCGTGCGTATTATGGAAACCAGACCTTTAAGTAAATTAAAGAACTGGAGACTAGTAGAAATTGTCGAAAAGGCTAAATAATTTTTAGTAATGATACAACAAGAATCAAGACTTGCAGTGGCAGACAACTCAGGAGCAAAAACTGTTTTGTGCATCCGTGTTTTAGGAGGTACAAAAAGACGTTATGCTTCAATTGGAGATAAAATAGTCGTTACTGTTAAGAGTGCAATGCCCTCTGGAGCTGTCAAAAAAGGACAAGTTGCCAAGGCGGTGGTTGTTAGAACTAGAAAAGAAGTACGTCGTGCTGATGGTTCATACATCCGATTTGATGATAACGCTTGCGTTATCTTAAATGCAACCGGGGAAATGAGAGGTACCCGTATTTTTGGACCCGTAGCTCGTGAGCTTCGTGAAAACAACTTTATGAAGATTGTTTCACTCGCTCCCGAAGTACTTTAAAAACGTAAATCATGCAAAAGAAATTACACATTAAAGTAGGTGACACAGTTAAGATATTAGCTGGTGAAGCACTAGGTCAAGAAGGTAAGGTACTTACCATTGATAGAAAGAAAATGCGTGCTACTGTTGAAAGTTTAAAAATGATTAAACGTCACAGTAAGCCAAGTGCAGCAGATCCACAAGGTGGAATCGTTGAGAAAGAAGGTGGTATCCACATTTCTAACTTAATGTTAGTTGTAAATGGTGAAGCATCTCGCATCGGTCGTAAACTAAGTAAAGACGGAAAATTAGTCCGTTTTGCTAAAAAATCAGGAGAGGAGATCAAATAATGGGTTATACACCAAGATTGAAGCAAATGTATAGAGAAGAAATTATTTCGACTCTTACAGAAAAATTTGAGTACAAGACAGTAATGCGTGTACCTAAATTGAAAAAAATCGTTTTAAACCAAGGTTTAGGAGAAGCAGTAGCGGACAAGAAATTGATCGACAACGCAGCTGAAGAACTTTCCAAAATCGCAGGTCAAAAAGCAATTACAACACTTTCTAAGAAAGATATCTCAAACTTTAAGTTGAGAAAAGGAATGCCAATCGGAACAAAAGTTACTTTAAGAGGTGACAGAATGTACGAATTCCTTGATCGTCTTATCGCTGTGGCTATGCCACGTACTAGAGACTTTAGAGGAATTAATCCTAAAGGTTTTGATGGTCGTGGTAACTTTAATCTTGGGATTAAAGAACACATTATCTTTCCTGAGATTGATATTGATAAAGTGAATCGTATTCTAGGAATGGACATTACATTTGTAACGTCTGCAGATACGGATGAAGAAGGAAAAGCACTTCTAGATGCTTTCGGTTTCCCGTTCATTAAAAAATAAGAAACAATGGCAAAAGAATCAATGAAAGCGCGTGAGCGTAAGAGAGAAAGAATGTCGGCAAGAGATGCTAGTAAAAGAGCAGTGTTGACTAAAATCTTGAAATCAAACGATACTTCTGATGAAGGTACAGCAGCAAAATGGGAAGCTATGTTAGCAATCCAAAAAATGCCAGCTAACGGTGCAAAAGTACGTGTTCACAACCGTTGTGGTTTGACCGGTCGTCCAAGAGGTTATATGCGTCAATTCGGTATTTCTAGAGTAACATTTAGAGAAATGGCTTTGTCGGGTAAAATCCCAGGTGTGAAAAAAGCGAGTTGGTAATTTATTAGTAATTAAGTAAGATCATGACAACAGATCCAATAGCAGATTTTTTAACCCGTGTCCGTAACGCAAGTATGGCTGGGTTGAAAGTAGTAGAAATCCCTGCTTCAAACACTAAAAAAGCGATGACGCAAATTTTGTTTGATCAAGGGTACATCTTGAACTTTAAGTTCGAAGATGATGATAAACAAGGTTCGATCAAAATCGCTTTGAAGTACAATTCTTCAACGAAAGTTCCAGCAATTACTAAATTGCAAAGAGCTTCTCGTCCAGGATTGAGAAAATATAGCTCATCTCAAGATATGCCGCGTGTATTAAACGGTTTGGGAATTGCTATCGTTTCAACTTCTCAAGGTTTGATCACCGATAAAGAAGCAAGAAAAGAAAACGTTGGAGGAGAAGTCCTTTGTTACGTTTATTAATCTTTAATTAATAGTAAAATGTCAAGGATAGGAAAATCCCCAGTAAGCATCCCAAGTGGTGTAGAAGTAAAAGTGAACGGTACTATTGTTACCGTTAAGGGCCCTAAAGGTGAATTAACTCAAGACATTGATTCTTGTGTTACTCTAACCATTGAGGACAATACGATCACTTTCAACCGCGAATCAGACGTTCCTGCTGTAAGAGCAAAACATGGTTTATACCGTGCTTTGTTGCATAACATGTGCATAGGCGTTTCAGAAGGGTACAAGAAGGAATTAGAGGTAATTGGAGTAGGTTTCCGTGCAACAGTTCAAGGTCAAGTTTTAGACCTGTCACTAGGATACTCTCACCCAATTGTTATCGAATTCCCGATAGAAATTAAGGTATCTGCAGATACTCAAAAAGGTAAAGCACCAGTCGTAACGCTAGAAAGCCACGACAAGCAACTTTTAGGTCAAGCTGCTGCCAAAGTTCGTTCCCTTCGAAAACCAGAACCTTACAAAGGAAAAGGTGTTAGATACTTAGGAGAAGAGGTCAGAAGAAAAGCAGGAAAAGCTGCAGGTAAAAAATAATTAATTTCGAGAAATAATGGCATTTAGTAAAGTAACTAGAAGAGCAAAAATTAAAAGAAGAATCAGAAAGAATATTTCTGGTACTTCTAGAGTGCCTCGCCTTTCCGTTTATCGTTCTAACAAGCAAATTTATGCGCAAGTTATTGACGATGCGAAAGGAATCACATTGGCGTCCGCTTCTTCTTACAAGAACAAAGCAGTTGAGAACAAATCAAAGTCTGAACAAGCTTCTATTGTAGGTAAAGAATTAGCAGATAAAGCCTTGAAGGCAGGAGTCGAGTCAGTAGTATTCGACCGTAATGGATACTTGTATCACGGGAGAGTAAAAACATTGGCTGACTCAGCTAGAGAAGGCGGACTAAAATTTTAAAAGATGGCAGCACAAGTAAACAATAGAGTTAAGTCTTCGGACTTAGAACTTAAAGATAAATTGGTATCCGTAAATCGTGTAACCAAAGTAACCAAAGGGGGTCGTACTTTCTCTTTCTCAGCAATTGTTGTTGTAGGAGACGAAAACGGTATCGTTGGTCACGGATTGGGTAAAGCGAAAGAGGTTACAGAAGCAATTACAAAAGGAATTGATGATGCGAAAAAGAATCTGATTCGTGTTCCAATTTTAAGAGGAACAGTTCCTCATGCTCAAAAAGGTAAATTCGGTGGTGCACAAGTATTGTTGAAACCAGCTTCAGAAGGTACAGGAGTTATCGCCGGTGGTGCGATGCGTGCTGTACTGGAAAGCGTTGGAATTCACAACGTATTGGCAAAATCACAAGGTTCGTCTAACCCACATAACGTGGTTAAGGCAACTGTAGAGGCTTTATCGCAAATGAGAGACGCTGTTGCAGTAGCAAAACAACGAGGAGTATCACTGGAAAAAGTATTTAACGGTTAATAGAAAGCAAAATGGCTACAATTAAAATCAAGCAAACTAGAAGCGCTATTAATCGTCCAGCTGATCAAAAAGCTACGATTAAAGCGTTAGGATTTAGAAAGTTAAACCAAACAATCGAAAAAGAGGCAAACCCTCAAATCCTTGGAATGGTGAAAAAAGTTCAACACCTTTTAATAGTTGTTGACTAAAACTTAAAAAAAACGCATTATCATGAATTTACATAATTTAACTCCGGCCTCAGGATCCGTAAAAAGCGGAAAAAGAATCGCACGTGGACAAGGTTCAGGACACGGTGGTACTTCTACAAGAGGTCACAAAGGAGCAAAATCAAGATCTGGTTACAGTAAAAAAATCGGATTTGAGGGTGGTCAAATGCCACTTCAAAGAAGAGTCCCTAAATATGGTTTCAAAAATATCAACAGAGTTGAATATAAAGGAATCAATTTGGATATTATTCAATCGTTGATCGAGAGAAAAAATGTTTCTGAAATTACTCCAGAAGTGTTAAAAGAAAATGGATTAATCGGGAACAACGAGCTAGTAAAAATCCTTGGTAGAGGTGAGTTGAAAGCTAAAATTAATGTTACTGCCCACAAGTTTTCTGTTACTGCAAAGTCAGGAATCGAGAGTCAAGGTGGTAATTGTTCGGAAATCTAATTATCTTTGCCAACATTTTTGAATAATGAAACGTTTAATACAGAATATTAAGAATATCTGGAAGGTAGAAGAACTAAGGAAGAGAATACTCTTGACCTTAGGTCTTATCCTTGTCTATAGATTAGGGTCGTTTATCATACTTCCTGGGGTGGATTACTCTGCACTTGAGCGAGCTCAAGCTGCTGGTGGTCAAAATACATTAGAAACATTGCTTTCTTTGTTCTCAGGTGGTGGATTTACTAACGCCTCTATCATGGCCTTGGGTATCATGCCTTACATTAGTGCTTCCATTATCATGCAACTTTTAGGTATGGCAGTTCCTGCTGTACAGAAAATGCAAATGGAAGGTGAGTCTGGAAGAAAACGAATCAATAATTACACGCGTATTCTTACCATCGTGATCTGTGCACTTCAAGCACCAGGTTATCTAGCTTTGTATGTGCAAAGCAAAGGTGCCTTGCCTGTAGATGCTGGAACATTCTGGTGGGCGCAAACAATCATCGTTTTGGTGGCTGGAGCAATGTTCGCTGTGTGGTTAGGTGAGAGAATCACTGATAAAGGTATCGGTAACGGTATTTCGCTTTTGATTACAGTAGGTATTTTGTCTCGTTTACCGGGAGCTTTTACTGCAGAATTAGGTTTTGCATGGGAATCTGGAAACTTGATCAAAATCGTATTGGAAATCGTAGCCTTTATGGTGGTTTGTTTGGCGACTGTTTTAATTGTGCAAGGTGTGCGTAAAGTACCTTTGAATACAGCTAAAAGAGTTGTTGGTTCGAAAGAAGGAATTGATCACGGAACTCGTAACTATTTGCCAATTAAGGTAAATGCTTCGGGTGTTATGCCAATTATCTTTGCTCAAGCAATTATGACCATACCGGTTATGATGTTTGCTGGCGGCGAAGGAGGATTTATACAGCGTACTTTAGGCGATATCTACGGATTGAGCTATAATGTCATGCTGGCAGTGATGATTATCATTTTTACGTATTTCTATACGGCAATCATGATTAACCCACGTAAAATAGCTGATGATTTGAAAAAATCAGGAGGTTTTATACCGGGAATCAGACCAGGAGAAGAAACATCTGAGTACATCGATTCGTTGGTGTCTCGTATTACTTTCCCAGGTTCATTGTTCCTAGCTTTAATCGCTGTTATTCCAGCTGTCGCGAAGATGGCAGGAGTTAATGATGGATTTGCAATGTTCTTCGGTGGTACTTCACTATTAATTATGGTGGGTGTTGTTTTAGATACATTACAACAAATTGAATCGTACCTTCTTAATCGTCACATGGATGGTCTAATGGAAGGAACAAGAATTAGAGGACGTAGAACACAAGGAGAATTATCAGGATTTTAAAAAATGGCAAAACAAGCATCAATAGAACAAGATGGCGTAATCATCGAAGCACTTTCAAACGCAATGTTTAGAGTTGAGTTAGAAAATGGTCACGTGATTACAGCTCATATATCAGGTAAAATGAGAATGTTTTACATTAAAATCTTACCAGGTGATAGAGTAAAAGTAGAGATGTCTCCTTACGATTTAACAAAAGGTAGAATCTCCTTCAGATATAAATAGGTTCAAACCTAAAAAAATAAAAAGATGAAAGTAAGAGCTTCAGTAAAAAAACGATCTGTAGATTGCAAAATCGTTAAGAGAAAAGGAAGGGTTTATGTGATAAACAAAAAGAACCCTAAGTTTAAACAAAGACAAGGTTAATAAGTAAAGATATGGCACGTATAGCAGGTATAGATTTACCAAAAAATAAAAGAGGCGTTATCGGTTTGACATACATTTTTGGTGTAGGTCGTAGCAGAGCGAAAGAGATTTTGAACGAAAATGGTATCGATGAAAATATCAAAGTTCAAGATTGGACAGATGATCAACAATCAGCTATCCGTAACACAATCAACGAAATCAAAGTAGAAGGTGCATTGAGATCTGAGGTACAAATGAACATCAAACGTTTGATGGACATCGGTTGCAACAGAGGTATCCGTCACAGAGCTGGTTTACCGTTGAGAGGACAAAGAACAAAAAACAATTCTCGTACAAGAAAAGGTAAGAGAAAAACAGTTGCTAACAAGAAAAAAGCGTAAGCAGCATATAATAAATAGTTTATAATGGCAAAAGCGAATCAAAAAAAGAAGAAGAATGTCAAAGTAGACGCGATGGGTGAAGCGCATATTCAAGCTACCTTCAACAACGTGATTATTTCTTTGACAAACAACGCAGGTCAAGTTATTTCTTGGTCTAGCGCTGGAAAGAAGGGTTTCAGGGGTTCTAAAAAGAACACTCCTTATGCAGCACAATTAGCAGCAGAAGATGCAGCTAAAGAAGCGCATGACTTCGGATTACGTCGAGTAAAAGTTTATGTCAAAGGACCAGGAGCAGGACGTGAGTCAGCTATCCGTTCTTTACACAACGCAGGAATCGAAGTAACAGAAATCGTAGACGTTACTCCACTTCCGCACAACGGTTGTCGTCCTCCTAAGAGAAGAAGAGTTTAATAGTAAATTTTAACAAACGGAGAACAAAGGAAGTCGAAGGAAAAGCCTTAATTCACAACCTCTCCAAAACAAAAACAAAATGGCAAGATATATTGGTCCTAAATCAAAAATCGCTCGTCGTTTCAAAGAACCTATCTTTGGAGCTGATAAAGCGTTGGACAAAAGACAGTACGGCCCAGGTCAACACGGACCTAACAAGCGTCGTGGCGGAAAACAATCTGAATACGCAGTTCAGTTAGCCGAAAAACAAAAAGCTAAGTATACTTACGGTATCCTTGAGAAGCAATTTGCTAACATGTTTGAAAAAGCATCTGCAGCAAAAGGCATTACAGGTGAAAACTTGTTGATCCTTTGTGAATCTCGTTTGGATAACACAGTTTACAGAATGGGTATCGCTCCTTCTAGAAACGGTGCTCGTCAATTGGTTTCTCACAAACACATTACTGTGAACGGAGAACTAGTTAACATTCCTTCTTACCAAATTCAAGAAGGTGACGTGATTAGCGTACGTGAAAAATCAAAATCTTTAGAAGCAATTACTGATTCAATTTCTTCTAACAGTAAAAAATATGATTGGTTAGATTGGAACAATGCAGGAATGTCTGGTAAAGTTCTAAACCTTCCATCGAGAGAGATGATCCCTGAGAACATTAAAGAGCAGTTGATCGTCGAATTGTATTCAAAATAAAATAAACTAAGCATTAACATGGCAATTTTAGATTTCCAAAAGCCTGACAAGGTAATAATGATTCAGTCCGATGAGCATCAAGGACAATTCGAATTCCGTCCGTTGGAGCCGGGATATGGTATCACTGTTGGTAATGCCTTAAGAAGAATCTTACTTTCTTCTTTAGAAGGATTCGCAATTTCTTCAATACGTATCGAAGGTGTAGACCATGAGTTTACAACGATGAAAGGTGTTGTTGAGGATGTAACAGAAATCGTTCTAAACTTGAAACAAGTTCGTTTTAAACAACAAATTGAAGGTACGGATAGCGAAACAGTAATTGTTTCTGTTAGCGGTCAAGATAAATTAACTGCCGGTGATATCGGTAAATTTACTTCTGCTTTCCAAGTTCTTAACCCAGACATGGTAATTTGTAACATGGAGTCTTCTGTGAAGATCGAATTGGAACTTACTGTCATCAAAGGAAGAGGATACGTACCAGCTGACGAAAACAAAAATTCATCTGCTGCATTCGGAACAATTTCTATCGATTCAATCTTTACACCTATTAAGAATGTAAAGTACACGATTGAAAACTTCCGTGTTGAGCAAAAGACGGATTACGAAAAATTAGTTCTTGACATCACTACTGATGGTTCAGTGCATCCTAAAGAAGCATTGAAAGAAGCAGCTAAGATTTTGATTCATCACTTCATGTTGTTCTCTGACGAAAGAATCACTTTGGATTCAGAAGTAAAATCTGAAACTGAAGAGTTTGATGAAACTTCATTACACATGAGACAGTTGTTGAAAACCAAATTGGTTGATATGGACTTGTCTGTTCGTGCATTGAACTGCCTAAAAGCTGCAGATGTTGAAACGCTTGGTGACTTAGTCTCTTACAACAAGAATGACTTGTTGAAATTCAGAAACTTTGGTAAGAAATCATTAACTGAATTGGAAGATTTAGTTGATAACAAAGGTCTTACTTTTGGAATGAATGTGGCTAAGTACAAATTGGACAAAGACTAGAAATTATTTTAAAATATTGTAATGAGACACGGTAAAAAATTCAATCATTTAGGTAGAAAAACTGCCCACAGAAAGGCAATGCTATCTAATATGGCCAGCTCTCTTATTTTGCACAAAAGAATCAACACAACTGTTGAGAAAGCAAAAGCATTGAGAGTTTACGTAGAGCCTATCTTAACGAGAGCTAAGACTGATTCTACACATTCAAGAAGAATGGTGTTTATGCACCTTCAAAACAAAGACATCGTCACTGAATTATTCAGAGAAGTTGCTCCGAAAATCGCTGACCGTCCAGGTGGATACACTCGTATCATCCGTACTGGTTTCCGTTTAGGAGATAACGCTGAAATGTGTTTGATCGAATTGGTTGACTTCAACGAATTGTACAGCAACGACGGTGCTAAGAAAAACACTCGTCGTTCAAGAAGAGGTGGTGCTAAAAAAGCGGATGACGCAGTAGATACAGTTGAAGAAACTGTTGACGTTGTAACGGAAGAAGCAGCTCCTAAAGCGAAGAAAGAAGAAACTAAAGAAGCTCCAGAGGAGAAAAAAGAGGATTCTTCAGACGAAGCAACAGAAGAAAAATAAAAGTTTGAACAGTTGTTCACAACATAGACAAAAGGGTAGTGGAAACATTACCCTTTTTTTATGCCCTAAATTGATAGAGAGATCCATTGATAATTGTAATTTTGTGGAAAAATAATCGGATGGCAGAAAAGAAACCAGCAATATTAATGCTCGAGGATGGAACAGTTTTTAAAGGAATAGCAACCGGGAAGATAGGTACAACTGCCGGGGAAATAGCTTTTAACACTGGAATGACAGGTTATCAAGAGGTGTTTACAGACCCTTCTTACCTTGGTCAAATACTGATTATGAACACGGCACATATAGGAAACTATGGTGTGCATCCTGATGAAACTGAGTCTGACGGCATCAAAATAGCCGGACTTGTGACTAAAAAGTTCTCAGAAGGCTATTCTCGTGCTTCAGGTACCGAGTCTTTGGATGATTACATGATCAAAAATGACACTTCTGGAATTACGGACATCGACACGAGAGCGCTCGTTAGACATATCCGTAATAAGGGAGCGATGAACGCTATTATTTCTTCTGAAATATTAGATGAAAATATTCTTGCTGAAACACTTAAAGGTGTGCCTTCTATGGAGGGGTTAGAACTTTCTTCAAGAGTCAGCACCAAAGAAGAGTTTGAAGTAAAACCGGAGAATCCAATATACAAAGTGTCTTTAATTGATTTTGGAGTAAAAATGAACATCGTGAGATGTTTAGTGGAAAGAGGATGCCACGTTAAGGTATTCCCTCACAACGCTACCTTAAGACAATTGGAAGCTTTTAACCCAGATGGGTTTATGTTGTCTAACGGACCAGGCGACCCTTCTGCTATGCCAGAAGCTGTTAAATTGGTAGACCAAATCGTTAAAAGCAATAAACCTGTTTTTGGTATCTGTTTAGGACACCAAATTTTAGGATTATCCCAAGGCTTAAAAACAATTAAAATGTTTAATGGCCATAGAGGAATAAATCACCCGATTAAAAATCTTAAAACAGGTAAAGGTGAAATCACTTCTCAAAACCACGGTTTTGTGATTGATAAAGAAAGTGTAAGTTCAAACTCTGATATCGAAGTAACTCACATTCACCTTAATGATGATACAGTAGCCGGAATTGCATTAAAATCTAAACCGGTATTCTCAGTACAATATCACCCTGAAGCATCTGCAGGCCCACATGATTCACGTTATCTGTTTGATGAGTTTATTGAAAACATGAAAAAAAAATAGTATGAGCTATATCTCAAGCATAAAAGGAAGACAAATTTTAGATTCTCGTGGAAATCCAACTGTTGAAGTGGATGTAACCACAATCAACGGGTTCGTTGGGAGAGCTGCAGTCCCTTCAGGGGCGTCAACGGGGATACATGAGGCGGTTGAGCTAAGAGACGGTGATAAGACTAGATATATTGGTCGCGGTGTCTTACAGGCTGTTACAAACGTAAACACGATTATTAATGACGCGTTAAACGGGATGGACGTGTTTGACCAAAAGAGAATTGACACTATAATGTTGGCCCTAGACGGAACACCGAACAAGTCTAAACTAGGTGCTAACGCTATTCTTGGTGTTTCTTTAGCTTGCGCCAAAGCTGCTGCTCAAGAGTCTGGACAAAGTTTATTTAGATATGTCGGTGGAGTAGGAGCAAATACGCTGCCTGTTCCGATGATGAATATTCTTAATGGTGGTTCGCACGCCGATAATAAAATTGATATCCAAGAATTCATGGTTATGCCTTTTGGTGCTTCTTCTTTCTCAGAGGGACTAAGATGGGGAACGGAAGTTTTTCATCACCTTAAAGATGTTTTGAAGTCAAAAGGTATGTCAACAAACGTTGGAGACGAAGGTGGTTTTGCTCCAAGTCTTAAATCTAATGAAGAAGCTATTCAGGTAGTTATCGAAGCGGTTGAAAAAGCTGGTTTTAAACCTGGACATGACATGCATATCGCATTAGATGCTGCTTCTTCTGAATTTTACGACGCTAAAAAAGAGAGATACGTATTCGAATCGACTGGTGACGAATTGACATCAAGCGAAATGGTAAGCTTCTGGAAAGATTGGTCCAATAAATACCCTATTGCCTCTATTGAAGATGGTTTTGGAGAAGACGATTGGGCAGGTTGGAAAGAATGTACCGAAGCGATTGGAGAAAAAGTTCAATTGGTTGGGGATGATTTGTTTGTAACCAACAAAATCAGATTGCAAAAAGGGATCGATCAAGGTATTGCAAATTCTATTTTGGTAAAAGTGAATCAAATTGGTACCTTGTCTGAAACGATTGATTCAGTAAAACTGGCTACCCAAAATAGCTACACAAGTGTTATGTCTCACCGTTCAGGCGAAACAGAAGATGCTACAATTGCAGATTTAGCGGTAGCATTGAATACAGGACAAATTAAAACAGGTTCAGCTTCCCGTTCAGATAGAATGGCGAAGTACAACCAACTTTTAAGAATCGAAGAAGAACTTGGAGACAATGCTTATTATCCAGGAAGAAACTTTAAATATTTAAAATAACAGAAGATTTTCGACATTTCATTAAAAAGTTGCAGCGTTTCGTTGCAACTTTTTTTTGGCCAAATTTTCATTCAATTTGTTGTAAGAATGATGCAGTGCTTAGGGGTTTGAAACCTGTTTTTTATAAAAAGTTTGAGATAGATATATATAGTATATATATTGCAGCCCAAATTGCAATTCATTACCTATATTATAATATACTTTCAACTAACAAAATATGAAAATTATAAAAACTCTGCTTCCAATATTCCTTGTATTATTATCTCTATTCTCTTGTCGTAAGAACCAAATAGAAAGATTGGATAATTACAAATACGAGTTGATAGAGTATCGATTGAAAGATAAGGCTCGAAATAATGATATTAAAGAATTTTCTTTTGTTATTGATGTCGACGATAAGAATATAAACGAAATAATCCTTGAAACGAGCGAGACCTATGGAATTAATGACAACGGAGATTCACTACTTCTGTCCTTAGGATACCCAGGTAAGAGACAAGGTAACAGTCGTTACGCATCATTTAATATTAACCCTGAAGATTCTAAAAAATCCTATAATAAATCACAAGTATGGTCGGGTTTATTCAGTTTTAATGAAGTGATACAGATTAATCTTTCGAAGACGGTAAGGGCCCATTATTTTAGTAGAGCTTTATACGAGTTGGATAATAAAAAAAAGGAGTTTAAAATTTATATATATGGTCGAGAAGATTGCGATGGAATTTGCGAGCCAGAGACATTTCTCTTCAAACGCACCAAATTATAAATAACAATTTAGCGTTTAGCAAAATGGGGTTTTCAAGCTTGAAAGCCCCATTTTTCATGAAGGGTCAAATTTATTTCAAGCACTTTTTTGAGACTACTTTTAGATTTATCCCTTTAGTTTGGCTAGATTCTTTAATTTTGCTTTTTACCCAATTCAACAAAAATGACATTCAAAGAAGATATCGCAACCGGAATTCCTGCTTTCTTACCCCCAAAAAAAGAGTATGAAAAGGATATCAATCACGCGCCAAAAAGAAAGCAGATTCTTACCAAAGAAGAAAAGGTCTTGGCACTCCAAAATGCACTGCGATATTTCCCTAAGAATATGCACGAAGAATTGGCTGTAGAATTCTTAGATGAACTAAATGATTTTGGCCGCATTTATATGCATCGTTTCAGACCGGATTACGAAATGAAAGCCAGAAATATAGACGAATACCCCGGTAAATGTCAACAGGCAAAAGCCATCATGCTCATGATTCAAAACAATTTGGATTATGCAGTTGCTCAACATCCCCATGAGTTAATTACTTACGGCGGAAACGGGGCTGTTTTTCAAAATTGGATACAGTATCGTTTGACCATGAAATATTTGTCTGAGATGAGTGACGAACAAACTTTAGCCATGTATTCTGGACATCCAATGGGCCTTTTTCCATCGCACAAAGATGCGCCGAGGGTTGTTGTCACTAACGGCATGATGATTCCAAACTACTCGAAACCGGATGATTGGGAAAAGTTCAATGCGCTTGGTGTAACCCAATACGGACAAATGACAGCTGGCTCTTTTATGTACATAGGCCCACAAGGAATTGTACATGGAACCACAATTACCGTGCTTAATGCAGGAAGAAAAATATCTAAAAACGGAGAAGGATTAGAAGGCAAGCTTTTCGTTACAGCTGGCCTAGGTGGAATGTCTGGCGCTCAACCAAAAGCGGCTAGCATCGCGGGTTGTCTTTCTGTAACTGCTGAAGTCAATAAAAAGGCTGTGCAAACAAGGTTCGAGCAAGGCTGGGTTGACGAGGTCATAGATGATTTAGATCTTCTTTGCACTCGTGTATTGGAAGCAAAATTAAACAAAGAGGTTGTTTCCATCGCGTACCACGGTAATATCGTCGATGTTTGGGAGAAATTTTATGAGAAAAAGGTTTATATTGACTTGGGTTCAGACCAAACTTCACTGCACAATCCTTGGGCAGGTGGTTACTACCCTGTTGGAATGTCGCTTGAAGAAGCCAATGAATTGATGGCATCTGACCCTGATGCGTTTAAGAAAGCTGTGCAAGAAACTTTAGTTAAACATGCGAAAGCTGTCAATAAACACGCTGAAGCAGGGACTTATTTCTTCGATTACGGTAATGCATTTTTGCTGGAGGCTTCGCGTGCAGGAGCGGATATCCTTGCAGAAAATGGGATAGACTTCAAATATTCTTCTTACGTGCAAGACATCATGGGGCCTATGTGCTTTGATTATGGCTTTGGTCCGTTTAGATGGGTGTGTGCCTCCAATAAGCCTGAAGATTTGGCGAAGACAGATGAGATTGCTTGTCAAGTTTTGGAAGAAATGAGAAAGAATTCTCCTGCCGAAATTCAACAACAAATGGCCGATAATATTCAATGGATAAAAGGGGCTCAAGAAAATAAATTGGTCGTTGGTTCGCAAGCAAGAATCCTATACGCAGATGCTGAAGGAAGAATGAAAATTGCTTCTGCTTTTAATGATGCAATCGCTCAAAATAAAATCGGACCTGTAGTTCTTGGAAGAGATCACCACGATGTTTCTGGTACGGATTCTCCTTATAGAGAAACTTCAAATATTTATGACGGTTCGCGTTACACCGCGGACATGGCCATTCAAAATGTAATCGGGGACAGTTTCCGAGGGGCTACTTGGGTTTCTATTCACAACGGAGGCGGTGTCGGTTGGGGTGAAGTAATTAATGGTGGTTTTGGTATGTTGCTCGATGGTACTCAAGATGCAGATAGAAGATTAAAATCTATGCTGCATTGGGATGTGAACAACGGGATTGCACGCAGATCTTGGGCGCGTAATGAAGAAGCTGTTTTTGCTATTAATAGAGCTATGGCAGCCGAACCAAACCTTAAAGTAACCGTTCCTGAATTTGTAGACCAAGAAATCATTGATTCATTAAAGAAAAAGGTTTAGTTCACCCAAACCAATTTGTTTTCCTGGGTATAAAGTAGTGCTCCTTTGACCTTTTTGAAATTCATTTTTTGAAGAAGGCTGCTGTACTTCTTGACTTGATTTTGGTGGGACTTGTACTCTGCCCCAGTTTTAAAATCGATAACAGTAACCTCCCCGTTTTTAATAACAATAAGGTCAGGTCTACTTATTTTATCTTCTTCCTTCCAAAGGATACTTTGTTCGGTTATGATTTGATCGGCATCTTGATACAAAGGTTGAAGCGTTTTTTGCCATAGGGTTTTGGCTTGATTCTTCATTTCTTCTTTGTAAACCAAGTCTATTTCTCCGATTAAAATCAACTCGTTCAGTTTACTTTCAATATCTTCTTCGCAGCGCAACTCTGATAAGAGCAAGTGAAATTGATTTCCAAATCTCTGAGCATCGGATAAATCTGCTTCTTCGCTAATTTTACTGTCATTTGATAAAGCTATGGAAGGGAACCACAAAAAGTCATTAAGGGACCGGGGATAGAAAATTGAATCTTCATTCGTTGTCTGCGCGTTTTGCGAAACTTTAATTCTTTCTCCAATCTTATAAATTCCATCCTCAGCATCTAGTTTGGAAGATAGCTCATTGTTTAAATAACTTTCCAATTCCGTAAACATGGCACTTTTTGCGTGTGAAGTCTGAACGCAAGTAACATAAAGTCTGTCTTTTGGACGAGTCAATGCGACATAAAAAGCGTTGAAAGAATCGGTGATTATCATTTCATTTTCAGATTCCTGAAAGGCATTGAGCTCTTGAATCAACTCTGTGTTTTTAGGCGTAAAATGCCCGATTCCTTTATTGGTTTTGAGTAAGAACTTAGATTTTCTTCCTGCCTTTTCTTTAAAAATAAAATCCAACACCATCACAACTGGGAACTCGAGTCCTTTGCTTTTGTGAACCGTCATTACATTTATGGTTTCTTCATCTTGAGGCAAATTCACTGAGTTACTTTTTCCAAATTCTTCGTACCAAGCTAAAAACTCGGGTAAATCGGGACCGTGAATTAGTTCAAATTGGTAAACCATATCCAAAAAATGGTGTACATAATGATTTTGCAGCGGATCTATTTGAGCCAGATTACAAAATTGGCTAACCAAATCATGCAGCGATTCATACGTTTTATAGAAATTGTCTTTTCCCTTGAAGAAGTCGTTTAAGAATTCATCTTCATCGACATACCTGTATTTTTTGCCGTCAGTACCCTCTTTGGATTTGATGTATTGATTATATTCTTCCAGACCCAAGTTTTTTACTTGAATGGTTTGATTCATAAATCGTTTGGTGACATTGTCATTACTTTGCCACATCCGCTTCATTAAAAAGGCAACAATCCATTTGACAGTTTGATCTGTATCAACCCACAAGGCCTCAGCCGAAACAACTTTGTATTTGCGATTGGTTAATTCCATCGCGATTTTGTTGCATTCTTTGTTTTTTAGAACAAGAATACAGATGTCCTTGCCTTTGTATCCATCAGCAAAACAGTCTTCTATCCATTGGATTAAAACTTCAATATTCTCTTCCCACGATTCTTTGAAGGATTTGAAATTCGTGGCTTTGATATTCACCAATCCCGAAGCGTCAGATTTTGGTGTTTGCACAACGTCTTTATAAAACTCACG
>JBLIKY010000020.1:0-21656 GCA_047637535.1 Lentimonas sp. | reverse complement strand
CATTATTGCACGGACACTCGTATACAGGCAATGCCTTAGCTTGTGCTGCTGCCTGCGCAAGCATGGATATTTTCAAAGAAAACGAAACTTGGGAAGACATTAATCGAATTGTCGACAAGCACGCCGATTTTGTGGATCAAATCAAAGGCCATTCTGCGATTTTCAATCTTCGACAAGGAGGTACTATTTTGGCGATTGAACTGAATGCCGATAAAGAGAAAGCTTATTTTGGCGAGATTAGAGACAAAGCCTACAAGTACTTTTTGGACAAAGGCATATTACTTCGCCCGCTTGGAAATGTGATTTTCTTAAACCCTCCGTACTGTATCACTGACGATGAATTGGCTTATTGCCACACAGAAATCAAGAATTTTTTAGAATTAGTTTAATTTTTGTTTTTACAAACAATAAGGCAACGACATGTGACGTGAAACTATTTTGTCTCGTTTATACTATCCAAAATAATTTGTGCCGCCTCTTCCAATTCCTCCTGTGAGATGGTCAATGGGGGCGAAAGTCTAAAGGAATAGGGATGTGACAAAAACCAGAAGCTGATTAGTCCCTTTTCGAGACATTTTTTGACGACTTTTTCTACTCTTTCAAAAGAAATCATGTCAAAAGCGAACATCAATCCGATGTGTCGAACTTCTTTTATTTCTGAATGGGCACCGATTTTAGCCGCCAACCAATCGCCTTTTCTTTTGACTTCTTCAAAATCTATTTCTGACTTTAACACATCCAAAGTTGCGTTCGCCGCTGCCGCTATTACTGGATGTCCTCCAAAAGTGGTGATATGACCTAACATCGGGTTATGCGTAAAACATTGAAGGTTGTCTTTAGAAGAAACCAAAGCTCCGATCGGCATTCCGCCACCAAGCGCTTTTCCCAAGGTCAGTACGTCCGGAATAACATTGAATTGTTCGAAGGCAAAAAGGCTACCTGTTCGACCCATGCCGCATTGAATTTCATCAAAAACGAGTAAGGCGCCAACTTCGGTACATTTCTTTCTTAAGGCTAAAATAAAGTCTTGATTGGGCAATCTTACCCCAGCATCACCCTGAACTGTTTCTATAAAAACCCCCGCCGTTTTAGTGGAGATTCTTTCTAAGTCTTCTGTCGAGTTAAAATTGATAAAGTCGATATCAGGAAGTAAGGGTCTATAGGCTTGTTTCTTCGTTTCATTACCAGATATGGAGAGCGAACCGTTTGTGCTGCCGTGGTACGAACCTCTAAAGGAAATAATTTGCGTTCGTCCTGTTACTCGTTTGACCAATTTAATAGCAGCTTCATTGGCTTCCGTTCCAGAATTTACGGGATAAACACAATTCAAACTACCGGGAAGACAGCTCAAAAGATTCTCCGCCATTTCCAAGGGAGCATCTTGTACAAATTCACCATAAACCATGACGTGCAGATGCTTGTCAACTTGATTCTTAATGGCCTCAATTACCTTAGGATGTTGATGCCCAATGTTGTTTACAGCGACACCAGCGATCATGTCATAATACGCTTTCCCTTTTTTATCGTAAATAAAAATCCCATCGGCTCTTTCAACCTCAATCAAATACGGAAACGGATTGGTTTGCGCTTGTTTTGATAAGAAAGAATCCGATTTCATTTAACCTTTTCTTTGGATTGCTTTTAAAGCTGCGTCGATAATATTTTGAGTGTCGATGCCGTATTTTGCCATCAATTCCATTGGCTTACCTGATTCACCAAAAGTGTCATCTACTGCAACAAATTCTTGTGGGACCAATAAATTTCGAGTCACAACTTGAGCAATTGAAGCACCAAGTCCGCCATTAATCATGTGCTCTTCAGCGGTTACAACACATCCTGTCTTTTTCAAAGAAGCCAATACGGCTTTTTCGTCAAGTGGCTTAATGGTGTGCATATTGATAACCTCTGCTGTGATTCCTTTCTTAGCCAACTCTTGAGCGGCTTCAATCGATTTCCATACAAGGTGTCCGCAAGCGATTATTGTTACGTCTGTCCCTTCAGTCAAAACGTCTGCCTTTCCAATTTGAAAATTAGCATCTGGTTTAATAAATATTGGAACAACTGGTCTTCCAAAACGCAAATAAACGGGTCCTTCGTGGTCAGCAATTGCGATGGTAGCTTGCTTCGTTTGATTGTAATCCGCTGGAACGATAACCGTCATATTAGGAAGCATTTTCATCATTCCGATGTCTTCCAGAATTTGATGAGTCGCTCCATCTTCTCCCAATGTCAAGCCTGCATGAGATGCACAAATCTTAACGTTCTTCTTAGAGTATGCGATTGATTGTCTGATTTGATCGTAAACTCGACCCGTTGAGAAATTAGCAAAAGTACCCGTAAATGGAATTTTACCGCCAATCGTCATACCTGCTGCCATACTCATCATGTTTGCTTCGGCAATTCCTACTTGAAAAAAACGCTCCTTGAAATCATTTTCAAAAGCATTCATCTTTAGCGAACCCGTAAGATCGGCACAAAGTGCTACAACGTTTTCGTTTGTCTTTCCTAGTTCGTGTAAACCATCTCCAAAACCAGAGCGCGTATCCTTGTTACCAAATATTTCGAAATCAATCATGCTGTTATAAATTTATACTTGTCGTTTTGTTGGAATATATTCTAAAGTTCTGTTCGACCGTATAAGCCGAAGATTTTAAATACTTATTTCTGTACACAACCCGATAATTTCCAGGTTGTAAATACCATTGCCCTGTTCGAGCTCTATCGTCTAAATTGCAAACCCAGTCTATGCTTCCATTTTCATTAAGCACGAAAACTTGACCGACCATAGAGTTTATTGCTTTGTAATTAAACGAACCAGGCGCCAAAACATCAATGGTCGTTGTGCTGCTTTGATTTACTTCAACTTGTGCGTACGAACGTGGCAGGGTAAGGATTTCCAAATAATACTTACCAGTAAGGTATTTGTCAGTTGTATTAATAGGCTGAACATTGATGGTTCTCCCTAATTCTTCCTGAGAAACCCTAGTTTCAACAACATATGGTCTTGCTGCATTAGTAAATCGAACTTTAATATAACCTTGAGGGCAATCTACTTCAATCGTGTTGTGTGTGTTTTGAAGAATTTTAATGTCCTTTTTCTCAACCCTTGGTAGCGTATTTACAACAAGATCATATCTGTATTGTGGGTCTATATTTAAAGTGTCTGGATTGCCGTATTTGTTGATCGTATGGGTGAAAGTATACATCAGTTTAGTCGTTCCAGCTTGATAAAGAAATAGGGTTACGTCCGTTTCGTTTGGACTCTTTTTAATGTCGTTTAGGTTGATCTGAACCGTTGTGTTTAATACGGCTTTCGAAATCACATTTTTCAAAACATTTTTGAAGGCATCTTTCGTCTCTGCTTCGGCGTAAGTACCGATGCAGTTGAACTGTTCGAGATAACTCAAATCTAATCCCAAACCGATTACAAAAGGAGTTACGCTTACGCCTTTGTCCTTTAATTTTTGAGCGATGACACAAGGGTCGTTGTCGCAAGCCTCTATACCGTCTGTGATTAGGATAATCACATTTCGAGTCGTCATATCCGGGAAGTCACCTGCCGCCGCTTCAAGTGAACGTGCAATTGGAGTGGTTCCTTTGGCCTGTATGGACTTGATTCTGTACTTTATTCGATCGTAATTATTCGGTCCAAATGGAACTTCCAACTTGGTATCGTTACAATCTTGATACGTAGCTGTAATTGGAGATTGATGTCCGTATACTCTCAATGCAATTTCAAGATTCGGAGTTCCGGACAAGCTATCTATATTGGCAGCCAATAATTCTTTTGCTGCTTCAATTCGAGTTTGCACTCCCCATTTTGCGTTCATACTGTTAGAGGCATCAAGAATAAAAAGTATTCTTGTTTTCTCCTGGGCTATGCTTAGACCAGAAAACAGGATGAATAATATGAGTATAAAGTTCTTCAATTAATAATCTCCCAAGGTCTCCTCAAGTTGATTCAATGCGCTTGCTAATTGTTCGTCATTAGGTGCAGCTCCGTGCCATTTATGTGTCCCCATCATGTAATCAATCCCTTGACCCATTTCGGTTTTCATAACAATAACAATCGGCTTACCTTTTCCAGTTAAACTTTTCGCTTTATCCAATGTGGATTTGATTTCATCTATGTTGTGACCGTCCATTGTTAATACCTCCCATCCAAAAGCTTGCCACTTTTGAGAAAGATTACCTAAAGACAAGACATCTTCAACGTCTCCGTCGATTTGGCGTCCGTTATAATCAATGGTAGCAATGATGTTGTCCACCTTCTTTGCCGCGGCATAAATTGCTGCTTCCCAGATTTGACCTTCTTGCAACTCGCCATCTCCGTGAAGGGTATAGACGATAGAGCTGTCTTTGTTTAATTTTTTAGTTTCGGCAGCACCAAGTCCAACACTTAAGCCTTGACCAAGTGAACCAGATGCCATTCTAATACCTTCCAATCCTTTATCTGTCGATGGGTGACCTTGAAGTCTTGAAGAAATCTTTCTAAAAGTCGCCAATTCTGCAACTGGGAAATAATTTGCACGAGCGAGAACACTATACCAAACCGGAGAAATATGTCCGTTAGATAAGAAAAACAAATCATCACCTTTCCCGTCCATGGTAAAGGATTTTGGGTCTTGTTTCATGGTGTGAAAATACAAAGTTGTTAAAAAGTCAGTACAGCCTAGTGAGCCTCCTGGGTGACCCGAACTAACTGCCGCGACCATTCTAACGATATCTCTTCTTACTTGCGATGCGATTCTCTTCAACTCTGCTGTATCCATGCTAACTTTTTTGACTTGATATTTTGTGCAACAAAAGTAAAAGTTATTTACTGATTAAGCCGAATTGTTAGGGCTGAAACATTAACATATTTCAACGTCTTATTAACAAAATCAGGCTTTAAAAATCTAGATTAAAGGGTAGATAATACAATTTAGATGTAACTTTAAGAAAAAAAGCATGAAAAATATAGGGGTTAATGGATTTGGACGTATTGGAAGGTGTTTTACCCGAGTTGCGTTGAGTGAAAATTCATTTAACATTGCTGTTGTGAATGACTTGTCGGATATAAAAACTTTGGCTCATTTGTTTAAATACGACAGTGTGCATGGTGTCAATCCCCATAAGTTTGAAATAATTGATAATAGTTTGGTCTTCGAGTCCGGCAAAAAGATTGTTTTTACCCAATTTAAGAATCCAGAAGATATTCCTTGGGGTCAACACAATGTTGATGTTGTTTTAGAGTCGACTGGAGTTTTTCGTTTGAAAAATGAAGCACTTCGTCACTTAAAAGGAGGAGCAAAGAAGGTCGTCATATCAGCACCTGCGCAGGACGAGGTTCAGACAATTGTTTTGGGCGTAAACGAGAGTTCGTTAGATACGGAGGAGGCAGTGTTCTCAAACGCTTCTTGCACAACAAATAACGCTGCACCGATGGTTAAGGTGATCAAAGAATTAATGGAAATTGAAAGCGCCTATATTACCACGGTTCACAGTTATACCAGTGACCAGAGATTGCATGATTCTCCTCATAAAGATTTAAGAAGGGCAAGAGCAGCGAATTTGTCCATCGTGCCAACGACCACAGGAGCGGCCAAAGCGATAACAAGGATTTTTCCAGATTTGGAAGGAAAAATAGGAGGGTGCGGTATTCGAGTACCTGTTCCAAACGGATCGATGACCGATTTGACTTTTGTTGTAAAAAAGCCTAAAAGCATAGAAGAAATTAATAAGGCAATGAAGGATGCTTCGGAGAAAGAGCTCAAAGGGATTTTGGGCTATACATCTGACCCTATCGTTTCTGTAGATGTTATTGGGAGTTCTTATAGTTGTTTGTTTGATTCCGAACTAACTTCAGTAATCGGCAACATGATCAAAGTCGTAGGATGGTATGACAATGAAGCAGGTTATAGTCATAGACTGGTTGAACTGATAAAGCAAATAATGAAAAAAGGAGAAGCGTGAGCTTCTCCTTTGGTATCATATAGTTAAAACTTTTTCTGATGCTTGTTCGCGAATAGTTCAATAAGTCAGCAGGTCTTGTGAAATAAAACGCTACTTATTTAACCTTTTTAATAAAGGCGCTTTTGTATTCGGCAAACTTTGGCATATTGCTTTGTGCTTCTTCCATGCTGGCGAATGAACCAATTGAAACAAGAGTTAGTTTGCCGCCGTTGTCAAGTACTGAAGAATCAAAACCTTTACCAATCAATGTTTTGACATAGTTTTCGGCATTTTCTTTAACACCGAAGGCACCAATTATTACATGGTAACTTAAATTACTAGCTGCGGTATTGACGGTTTTGGTTTGTGGTGCTGGTTTTATAGGCTCTGACTTAGGCTCAGTTTTCTTAACTTCAGGTTGTTTTTTAACCTCTTGAGTTGTTTCTGTTTCTTTGCTATCCTTAACAACTAATTTAAGTGAGTCGGCCTTTGCTTCTTTCTCCTTTTCAGCGTTTAAAGCTTTAAGAATTTCTACTGCATCTGCATCTGGCTTGATCGTTTCTTTAAATGTTTCTTCTTTGTCACCTAAAAATGGGATGTGACTTTTTAAAGTATCATAGTTCATGGCGAAATAAGTTCCGCCAGCTAATAAGGCTATAACTAAGATGGACAAAAGCCAAAATGCAAATCCCAATTTTCTTTTTTTCTTTTCTGACTTTACTTTTACAGGCTTTTCAGCTTTTACTTTCTTTTTCTTCGCTTCAACAGGTTTTTCCTCAACCTTTTTAACCTCCTTTTTAATTGGTGCAGGAATCACCTTTTCCTCTTTAACCGGAGCAGGAACAATTTTTTCTTCTTTGGCTTTTATGTCTTCTTTTGGAATGACTTTCTTAATCTCTTCCTTCGCCTTTTCAGGTGATTCGTCACTTAACATCGACGCTAATAAATCCTTTGAGTCTTTTTTAATTTCTTCGATCTTCTTTTCGACTACTTTCTTCTTCTCTTTATCTTCTTTTATTGCTTCAATAGGTTTCTCGATAATTTCTTCAACTTTCTCAACTTTCTCAACTTTTTCCGTTTTCACCTCCTCGTGAACAGGGTCTTTTTTTGGAGACGGTGTAATTGTCTTTTTAGCTGATACTAGATTGCTTAAATTATAGGATTGAAATTCAATTTCGCCTTCTTCGTTTTTATTGAAACTTCCAAATTCGTATATATCAAAAGTGTCTCCTTGGTCGAGTGTAGTTTGAATTTCTCTTGCAAATTTAGATATTGTGTTTTGAGCATCTTGAGCGTCAACACCCTCCGTTTTGCTGATGTAATTAGCCAGTTTACCGTCGTCAAACTTTAAATAAGGTAAGAACATTATTTCACCTGTCTTCTCGTCGGTCATGGTTAAAGCTCCAAAACCAGGGATAATTACGGTGCTTTCTTCTAAAAATAATTGAATAAAATACTTGTTCATTCTTACTGTATTTGACTTCTAATAATTTAGTAAAGATAATATTTTAACCGAATATTTCTGCAAACGAAAAAGTGTCCTTTAAACGCACACCTTTATCCGTTTCTGTCAAGGTGCAAAGTTCGTTTTGTGCATCGTGCTCCATGAACAAATAATATCCGTTTTGAGCGGCTTTCTTTAAGAATTTTTCCTTTTCATTCAAAGTCAATAGCGGACGTGTGTCGTAACCCATAACATAAGGCAAAGGAATGTGACCTACACTAGGCAGTAGATCCGCCATAAAAACGATGGTTTTTCCTTTGTATTGAATGTGTGGAATCATCTGACTTTCGGTATGGCCATCCACAAACAAGACATCCATCTCGCCAAAGGCATTTTCAGTAAAATCACCTTCTCTTTTGATAAAATTCAATTGTCCACTTTCTTGAATAGGCAAGATGTTTTCACTTAAGAAGGACGCCTTTTCTCTGTTGTTTGGTTCAGTAGCCCAGCCCCAATGTTTTTCAGTGCTGTGAAATTTTGCATTCTCAAAAACAGGCTCAAAACCCTCGCCGTTTGCTTTTCTTTGAATAGCTCCCCCGCAATGATCAAAATGCAAATGAGTCAAGAATACGTCCGTAATATCGGATGAATGAAAGCCGAGTTTTTTAAGATTACCGGCAAGTGTATCTTCTCCATGAAGGTGATAATGAGAGAAGAATTTCTCAGTTTGCTTGTCTCCGATGCCTGTATCAATAAGTGTAAGTTGATTTCCGTTTTCTATTAGCATGCTTCGCATTGCCCAGTCACAGAGGTTGTTTTGGTCTGCCGGATTGGTTCGCTCCCAAAGCTTTTTAGGGACTACACCAAACATAGCGCCGCCATCTAATTTGAAATTTCCGGTATTCAAAGGGTGAATTTTCATTTTTTATCGGGTTTTGCTTAAATATAAGAATTAGTATTATTTGATTTTTTGTCTTCAGAAGAATATGTAATTTCACCTAAAAGAAAAATTATGTTTAAAGCTTTTATTTTGATATTTTCAGTGTTACTTTTTTCTGCTTGCGGAACTTCTGATACTGCTTCAAAAAACACTGAGTCAACTAAGACGGATACAAAAAACCCAAGTGTGAATTCAAACAGTTCAAAAGGCAAATTGGGTAAGGAACCAGTTGACCTATAGTTTGTTGGTGTAAAACAAAATATTGTCTTTTCCTATAGCTTGTATCCGAAAGGGTTTGCTGTCTAAGGTTGGGGCTTCTTGACCTTTTCCTATGGTTTTGTCACCAATAATAACCCTGATCTCATCCCATATATTTTCTTTTAAAAAATAGTCCAAAGTTTTTCTTCCTCCTTCGACCAAAATTGAATCCATGTTTTCGGCGTGAAGCCTAGAAAGAATTTCATCAAGGGTAAAGTTTTTGACTTTGATTCTTTTTAAATTACCTACCTCAGAATTTGTTTTTGTATTGACGATTATTGTCTTTTCACCGTCGTTAATAACTCGAAAATCATTGGTAATTATTTCTTCAGGGTCCAGCACAATTCTTATCGGATTAGTCCCTGTATAATTTCTGCAATCGAGCTTTGGGTCATCGTTTTCAATTGTTTTTCTACCGACTAATATCCCGGCTTCTTCGTGCCTCCATTTGTGGACAACGGCCTTGGTTTCTTGCTGACTAATTGCAAATTGACCCTTTTCACCATTTTGACGGTCAATGTCCATGAAACCATCCTGACTCTGAGCCCATTTAAGAATAATATAAGGTCTTTTTTTTGTATGAAAAGTAAAAAAGCGTTTGTTTAACTCATCACATTCTTCTTTTAAAACGCTTGTTACGACTTCTATCCCTTTGTCCAGTATGATTTTTATTCCTTGGCCATTAACCTTCGGGTTGGGGTCGGTCGAACCAATGACAACTTTCTTAAAGTTCTGATCAGCAACCAGATTTGCACATGGGGGTGTTTTTCCGAAATGAGCACAAGGTTCAAGCGTTACAAAAATCATCGATTCACGAAGTAGTGATTTGTCCTTTACAGAATTTATGGCATTGACCTCTGCGTGAGCTTCGCCAAATTTTTCGTGGTAACCTTCACCGATGATTTTGTTTTCATGAACAATTACACAGCCAACCATTGGGTTAGGAGATACATTACCAGTACCCATTTTTGCCAATTCAAGACAACGATTCATCCAATATTCGTCAGGCATTAATTTCATATCCTCAAAGAAACAAAATATTCATGATTTTACCTGTGACTTAATAAAGACTTAGGTTTTTGTTTTAATTTAGAATCATGGAAAAAACTAAATACGGCCTTTTTTCCCTGCCGGTTATCGTTGCGGCATTGGGATATTTTGTGGATATCTATGATTTATTGCTTTTTGGTATTGTTCGCATACCAAGTTTAGTTTCTCTTGGTGTAAATGCCGACGAAGCAGGTGCATTGATAATGAATTGGCAAATGTTTGGATTGCTATTGGGAGGGATTTTGTGGGGAGTATTTGGTGATAAAAAGGGGAGACTGTCTGTTTTGTTTGGCTCTATTATAGTCTATTCCTTGGCGAATATTGCCTGTGGGTTTTTGCCTCAAATTGATTTCATGGATCCTGTTTCGGCTTATGCTGGCTTGAGATTTATTGCGGGTATTGGTTTGGCGGGCGAACTAGGGGCAGGAATTACCTTAGTTTCCGAAAGTTTACCGAAGGAGAAAAGAGCTCTTGGTACTTCAATAGTTGCAGGGTTTGGACTTTTAGGCGCAGTAGTCGCTAATTTCACAGTAGAATTGGCAGGAGATTGGACAACAGTTTATTTCATTGGTGGAGGCATGGGCTTGGCGCTTTTGTTGTTAAGAATTGGTGTTGTTGAATCCGGAATGTATGCGCATATAGCAAATAAAACCAACGTTGTAAAAGGGAATTTCTTTTCACTTTTCAGCAAGAAAGAACGGTTGATTAGATATTTAAAATGCATTGCCATCGGCTTGCCAACTTGGTTTTGTATTGGAATTTTAGCTGTATTTGGAAATCAGTTTGTTGAACCTTTGGGCATAGTCGGTGAGATAAACCCTGGAAAATGTATCATGTGGGCTTATATCGGAATATCCGCAGGTGACTTTGCTAGTGGGTTTATTTCTCATCTTTTGAAGTCAAGGAAAATGGCGATTTTTTGGATGTTGATTTTTACTTTGATAGGTGTTGTCTTGATGTTGTCTGGCTCGGCAAATACCCCTGAAGGATATTATTTCTTCTGTGTTTGGCTCGGTTTGGGAACAGGGTATTGGGCGATGTTTGTGACTTTGGGGGCGGAACAATTTGGAACGAATCTTAGGTCAACAGCAGCTACAACTATTCCAAATATGGTTAGGGGTATGTTGATTTTTATGATTTGGGGTTTTGATGGAACGAAAGAAGCGATGGGTACAATCTCAGCGGCAATTTGGGTCGGCTTAATTTGCTTTGGATTGGCAATTTATTCGGCACTAACTATTAGTGAAACTCACAACAAGGACCTCGACTTTATGGAAGAATGAAAAAGATAGAAAATTCTTGAATTAAAACCCTTCAAGCTTCGCCATGATTTTATCAGCAACCCCAATTTGTGTTGTCATGTAGTTTTGAAGTTTTTTCTTTATTTCATCTCGATTCGATTGAATCTCGGAAATCGCTTTTTCAAACTCAGCAGAGTTGGATATGGATTTACCAAAACCTTGATCTATGAAAGTCCGACCTTCTGGAAACTTTTTGAAAAATGGTCCGAATACAACGGGCAAGCCAAAAACGGCTGGTTCGAGTATATTATGCAGCGAACCTTTAAATGCACCGCCGATATAGGCTACATGTCCGTATTGATAAGCATTACTCAAGTGTCCTATGGTGTCCAATAGGATTAAGTTATATAGATCTAGATTCGTTTCACTTGTAATATTGGTATACCTAATAAATGGGATTTTAAGTCCGGATTCAATCTGTTTTAGATGCGACTCTTGAATTTCATGCGGGGCAAGAATCACCTTTGTGAAATTAAGTTTCTTATTAATAATTGGGAGAATTACACTTTCATCCTCTGTCCAGGTTGAACCTGCAATAAGAACCTTGGCATCTTGACAAAAAGCCTTTAAAATAGAATTTTCTTCAGCACATTTTTTGTTTTCATTGACCCTATCAAATCGTAAATCACCTGCAATGGTGTGATTTATTTCTATAGTTGTAAGCAAATCAGATGAGATTTGATCTTGAACAAAAACATGATTGAAGTTCTTTAAAATTGACCTGAAAAAACTCCCTGAAGGTTTAAAATAAGTTTGTGATTTTCTAAAAAGAGCACTGACAGAGTAGATGTTAGCATTTATAGACTTCGCATAGTGAAGGTGGTTTCTCCAAAACTCATATTTTACAAAAATTACAGTCTTAGGGTTCACTTTGGCTATGAAATCTTTTGCGTTGCTTCTAGTGTCTAATGGGATGTAGTCGACTAAATCAGCATTGTGGTTTCTCTTGTGGTGAAACTGCATTCCAGATGGTGAGAAAAAAGTGACGAATATAAAATCGTTGGGATTTTTTTCTTTCCATTTTTTCATGAGGGGAAGTCCTTGATCAAACTCCCCAAGTGAAGCGCAATGAAACCAGCAGACATTTTTATCGGTAAAGTTAAATTCTCTCCAGGTAGGATCTTTCCTTCCGGCTACCCATAATTTCGCTTTCTTATTGAAAATTGCCGCAAGGTGCAAGATTAAACCGTAAAAACGAATGGAAAGGGAGTAAAGAAATGCCATTAATCGTAATAAAATTCTTTAGGAAGTCTTTTGTAAATTGGAATAAACCAGCCCAGTTTTAAACCGTATTGTAAATCAAGTCTAAGATCTTTCGACACAGGAGTGTTTGGCTGGTCGTAGAAAATATCTCTTGCATTTCGCGTAAAACCTTCTTGTATATAAAATCCACCATAAAAATTGACAAATCCACGGTTTGCCATAAAAGCATAACCCAAAAATTGGTGAGTGTTTAGTCCTACGGTTAATCGATCATATCCTTTTTTATAGTCCAATTCGATTTGTGGCACAACGTGGTCTTGGGTTTCGATTCTTAATTTATAAGCTAAGTAACCCGCCCCAGCTTGAATGAATAATCCTGAGTTTTTATTCGATCCAAAAATGGGTATTACTTTCCCTACGGTTGCGTTGAGATTAAATCCTCTTGAGAAAAATAGAACACCTGCAACATCACCATTTTGATCAGTAATGTTTCCTTTTGAATCTCTGAGATGAGTCAAAGGATCGTCTAAGTTGATTTTCTTGCCAAACATGAAGTTACCGTCAATTCCGAAAAACCAATTTTTTGTGGTTTTATATCCAGCCAATATCCCTAGGTGATTAAGGTACCCAAATCGGTCAATCAAATCCCCGGAAGGAAAGCTGGCGCCGTAATTTGCAGCAACCCATGGTGTTCCAATTATTGAGTCCCTAACATTTCTCTGAGCGCTTACTTGAATTACCAGAGATAGAAATGTCAAAATTATGAATGCGGTTTTCTTCATGGGGTAAAAATACAATCTTTTCATTTTGTGAGCACCTTATTGACTGTATAACGTTGAAGTTTGTCAAAGATTGTCCTCGATTTCATGGCTGATTTTTAAGTAAATAATCAACAACTTTATCGTATATTTGCGCCTCTTAAGGGCAATAAAAACTATGTAAATGAAAAACATTCAGATGGTTGATTTGGTTTCTCAATATCAAGAAATTAAACCGGCAGTAGACAAAGCAATCATGGATGTGATTGAGAAAGCACAATTCATAAACGGACCAGAGGTTCATAGTTTCCAAAAGGAAATGGAATCCTATTTAGGTGTTAAGCATGTGATTCCTGTAGCTAACGGGACAGATGCTTTGCAAATTTCGTTAATGGCCTTGGGTCTAAAGCCAGGCGATGAGGTGATTACTCCTTCATTTACATATATTGCTACTACAGAGGTAATGGCCTTATTGGGTTTGAAGCCAGTTTTTGTGGATGTTGATGTTGACACTTTCTGCATTTCACATCAAGACATTGAAGCCGCGATTACTCCTAAGACCAAGGCAATAGTTCCTGTGCATTTGTACGGACAAGCAGCTGCCATGAAGGAAATAATGGAAATTGCCAAAAAACACAATCTTTTTGTAGTAGAAGATAACGCTCAAGCCATCGGTTGCGATTATTACTACTCTGATACTGAAATTGTTAAAACAGGTACTATAGGTGATATTGGTTGTACTTCTTTCTTCCCGTCTAAAAACCTAGGTTGTTATGGTGATGGTGGAGCTATTTGTACAAACAGTGATGAATTAGCCGAACAAATAAGAATGATTGCCAATCACGGTCAATCAAAAAGATATTACCACGATGTAGTTGGATGTAATTCTAGATTAGACAGTGTGCAAGCTGCAGTATTGAGAATTAAGTTGCCGAAACTAAACGACTACAATGATAAAAGAAGAGCTGTTGCTGATCATTATGACCGTTTCTTTTCAGAGCACCCTCAAGTGCAGCCGCCTGTTAGAGCATTGGATTCTAAGCATGTCTTTCATCAGTATACAGTTCAATTAGACGGTTTAGATCGCGATGAAATGCAAAAATACTTGGCAGAAAAAGGGGTGCCGTCAATGATATATTATCCAGTGCCAGCGCACAAGCAAAAAATGTTCGCCTCATTTGGTAGTGCGAATACTAAGCTTCCGCGTACTGATTATTTAACCGAAAGGGTGATATCGTTTCCAGTACATACTGAAATGACAGACGAACAACTGAATTTCATTTGTGGGCACATTGCCGAATTTATTAAACAGAGTAAATGAAAAGAATTGCAGTAATAGGCACAGGTTATGTCGGACTCGTATCAGGAACGTGTTTTGCAGAAACCGGGAATCAAGTGATTTGTGTCGATATTGACGAGAAGAAAATCGAAAAAATGAGAAGAGGTGAAGTTCCTATTTACGAACCTCATTTGGAATCCGTTTTCGAAAGAAATATTAAAGAAAATAGAATAGCCTTCACTACAGATTTGGCAATGGCCGTTGAAGAGTCTGAGATAATTTTCCTTGCCCTTCCCACTCCTCCGGGTGAAGATGGTTCGGCTGACCTTAGCTATGTATTAGATGTTGCGGATAAGCTTGGAAAAATCATGACTTCTTACAAGGTGATTGTAGATAAATCTACGGTTCCGGTTGGTACAGCAGAAAAAGTAGAAGCGGCAATTGCAAAGCATGCTAAAGTTGATTTCGCTGTAGTTTCCAATCCAGAGTTTTTAAGAGAAGGCTATGCAATTGACGATTTTTTAAATCCTGATCGAGTGGTAATTGGAACTTCTTGTACCAAGGCTGCGAAGATCATGGAAGAGCTGTATAAGCCTTTCATTCGCGACGGACATCCTTTGATTATCATGGATGAAAAATCTGCCGAATTAACAAAATATGCAGCCAATTCATTTTTAGCGACAAAAATCACCTTCATGAACGAAATTGCCAATTTTTGCGAGAAAGTAGGTGCTGATGTTGATATGGTGAGGTTAGGCATTGGTTCGGACTCAAGAATAGGTCACAAGTTTCTTTATCCAGGAATAGGGTTTGGAGGAAGTTGTTTCCCAAAAGATGTTAGCGCTCTAGTAAAAAGCGGCAAGAAAGCTGGATATGATTTTGAAATCATTAATTCTGTTTTAGAAGTAAACGAAAAACAAAAAACGGCAATTGTTTCTAAAGTTGTTGATCATTTTGGCGATGTTAAAGGCAAGAAATTCGCATTATGGGGATTAGCCTTTAAGCCTGATACTGATGACATAAGAGAAGCTTCGGCACTTTATATTATTGATAAATTGGTTGCAATGGGAGCAGAAATCGTAGCATATGATCCTGAAGCAATGCCAAACGTTAAAGCTCATTTTGGAGATAAGATAGGCTATGCCAACAATCAATACGATGCACTTCACGATGCCGAGGCATTATTGATTGCAACGGAATGGGGGACATTTAAAAATCCCGATTTTGACAAATTAAAAAGCCTTTTAAAAACTCCGACCATTTTTGATGGTAGAAATTTATATACCCTTGAACAAATGAAGACTTTAGGGTTCTACTACAATTCTATTGGTCGACAAACTGTAATTCCGTTTTAAATGACAAAGCAAAAAACGATATTAATTACTGGCGCTGCCGGTTTCCTAGGTTCTCATCTTTGCGACCGTTTTATTAAAGAAGGTTACAAAGTAATCGGAATGGATAATCTTATTACCGGAAGATTGGAAAACATCGAACACTTGTTTCCCCTTGAGAATTTTGAATTTTACAATCACGATGTATCTAAATTTATTCATGTTGCTGGGGATTTGGATTACATCCTTCACTTCGCATCTCCTGCTAGCCCGATTGATTATTTAAAGATTCCTATTCAAACTTTGAAAGTAGGTTCGCTCGGTATTCACAATTGCCTTGGCTTAGCAAAGGCAAAAGGCGCTAGAGTACTGATTGCTTCGACTTCAGAAGTATACGGTGATCCCGCTGTTCATCCTCAAACTGAAGAATATTGGGGCAATGTAAACCCAGTTGGACCTAGAGGTGTATACGACGAAGCGAAACGTTTTCAAGAGGCTATGACCATGGCTTACCATACTTTTCACGGCGTTGAAACAAGAATTATCAGAATATTTAACACCTACGGACCAAAAATGCGATTGAACGATGGCCGAGTATTGCCAGCGTTCATCGGTCAAGCTCTGCGCGGTGAAGATTTAACCGTTTTTGGTGATGGTTCGCAAACTAGATCATTCTGTTATGTTGACGATTTAGTGGAAGGAATTTATCGCCTTCTTCACAGTGATTATGCTCAGCCCGTTAATATTGGTAATCCGGATGAAATTACAATAGCTGATTTTGCAGAAGAAATTATAAAACTGACAGGGACTTCTCAAAAAGTCATATACAAAGACCTCCCAGTGGATGACCCAAAACAACGTCAACCGGATATTTCAAAAGCAATTGAAATTCTTGATTGGACTCCTAAAGTGGGTCGTGAAGAAGGTTTAAAGTTGACTTATGATTACTTTAAAGGTCTGTCTAAAGAAGAATTGAACCGCGTGGATCACAATAATTTTGATAAATATATTATTCGTTGATGGATTACTTTGCACACGAAACGGCAGTTGTTGATCAAGGTTGTGTCATTGGTGACGGAACCAAGATTTGGCATTTCTCACACATTATGTCCAATTGTGAATTGGGTGAGAAATGCAATATCGGACAAAATGTTGTTATTTCTCCAGAGGTAAAACTCGGGTCGAATGTCAAGGTTCAAAACAATGTATCAATATATACTGGTGTAATTTGCGAGGACGATGTCTTCTTAGGACCATCAATGGTTTTTACGAATGTTACCAATCCCCGAAGTGCGGTTAATAGAAAAAGCGAATACGCAAAAACCTTGGTTAAACACGGAGCAACAATTGGTGCAAACGCTACTATTGTATGCGGACATGATATAGGACGATTTGCATTCATCGGTGCAGGTGCGGTAGTCACGAAAGAAGTATTAGATTATGCATTAGTGGTAGGTAACCCTGCCAAACAAATTGGTTGGATGTCTGAGTTTGGTCACAGACTTGAATTCAACGATAAAAATGAAGCCATTTGCGAAGAAAGCGGAGAGGTTTATTCTTTAATAGACAATAAAGTAGCTAAGCAATTATGATTAACGAAAATCAAAAAGTAAAATTTGCCGTTGTTGGTGCGGGTCATATAGGTAAAAGACATGCCGAAATGATTAGCCGTGATGATGAGGCAGAATTGGTCGGATTGGTTGATATTCGCTCTCAGAAGGAATGTGATGCCGAACGTTTTGATGTTCCTTTCTTCAAGACAGTTGATGAATTGTTGAATTCAGGATTGAAATTTGACGTTGTAAATATTTGTACGCCTAATGGAGTTCACGCTAAACAAAGCATAAAAGCGCTAGAGGCAAAATGCAATGTTGTTTGTGAAAAACCAATGGGGCTATCGAAAGAAAATTGCGAAAAAGTGATTTTTAAAGCTTTGCAAATGTCAAAGCACGTTTTTTGTGTAATGCAAAACCGATACTCTCCACCTTCTGAATGGATAAAATCAATCGTTGAAGATGGAATTTTAGGCGATACTTTTATGGTTCAGCTTAATTGCTATTGGAACCGCGATGACCGATATTACAAAAAAGGCGGATGGAAAGGTACTGCAGATTTAGACGGTGGAACATTGTTTACTCAGTTTTCCCACTTCATTGACATCATGTATTGGCTTTTTGGAGACATTGATAACCTTCAAGGGCGTTTTGCTGACTTTACCCACAAAAACATTACTGATTTTGAGGATTCAGGATTTGTGAGCTTTGATTTTGTCAATGGAGGAATGGGTTCTATAAATTACTCCACAGCAGTAGCACAACAAAATTTAGAGTCGTCAATGACGATAATTGGCAGTAAAGGTTCAGTTAAAATTGGCGGACAATATATGAACGAAGTTGAAGTTTGTAATATTGAAGGATATGAAATGCCAGTCTTGGCTGAGACAAACCCAGGCAATGACTACGGACCATACAAAGGTTCGGCAGCCAATCATAATTACGTTATTCGTAACGTTATCGATACCCTAAAAGGTCGTACAACCGCGACAACAAATGCCCTAGAAGGCTTGAAAGTAGTAGAAATAATTGAAAGAATTTACAAGTTAAGAGATGAGCAATTCAATGTATAACAGACTGATTAATAAGGAAGAAAAACTAGCCGTTGTAGGACTTGGTTATGTAGGACTACCTATTGCGCTAGAATTCGCAAAAAAAATTAAAGTTATTGGTTTCGATATCAACGAAGAAAGAGTTGAATTGATGCGTAATAAAATTGACCCCAGTAAAGAATTAGATGCCTCGGATTTTGATGAATCGGATATTGAGTTCACTTCAAAACTAGAGGGTTTAAAAGAAGCAACTTTCTATGTGGTTGCTGTTCCGACTCCTATTGACGAACACAATTTGCCAAACCTAACACCACTTTTATCCGCTAGTAAAACAGTTGGTAAAGTCCTTAAAAAAGGAGATTATGTTGTGTTTGAATCGACTGTTTATCCTGGATGTACAGAAGAAGATTGTATTCCTATTTTAGAGCAAAAAAGTGGATTAAAATGGAAAGAGGACTTCATGGTAGGTTATTCTCCAGAAAGAATCAATCCAGGAGATAAGGTACACACTTTGCAAAATGTAGTGAAAGTTGTTTCTGGTTGCTGTGATGACTCCTTGGAGAACATAGCTAAGACATACGAGTTAGTAGTTGATGCAGGGGTTCACAGAGCAGCCTCAATCAAGGTAGCAGAAGCAGCAAAAATAATTGAGAACACGCAAAGAGATGTAAATATTGCTTTGGTAAACGAACTTTCTTTAATATTCAACAGATTAGGAATTAATACCTATGACGTTTTAGAAGCTGCTGGGACAAAATGGAATTTCTTGAAATTCTTCCCAGGTCTTGTAGGCGGACACTGTATAGGAGTTGACCCTTATTACTTGACACACAAAGCTCAACAAGCTGGCTATCACTCTAAAGTAATTACTTCAGGTCGTTATGTCAATGACTCGATGGGATTTTATATTGGAAAACAAACGGTTAAGAAGATTCTAGCGACGGGAAAACACATTCAAGATTCTAAGGTTTTGGTAATGGGTGCTACGTTTAAAGAAGACGTGAGCGACATTCGAAATTCTAAAGTAATTGACGTAGTAACGGAATTAAAATCGTTTCAAGTTCAGGTTGACTTAGTTGACCCACATGCATCATCAGATGAAATGTTACATGAATATGGAGTTCCATTAGCAGCTCAAATTGGTCAGCACTACGATGCAGTTATCGTTGCAGTCAATCACAAAGAATATCAACAACTTGATGAGAAGTACTTCAAATCAATTATGAAAGATGATCAAGGCGTTTTCGTTGACATTAAAGGTATTTACAGAGGCAAAATTAAAGATTTACATTACTGGAGTCTGTAAGAATAAAGTGGATTAAAAATGACATTTGAAAAGAGAATTTTAGTTACAGGAGGTGCTGGTTTTATCGGTTCACACTTGGTGCGTCTTTTTACCAATTCTTACCCGCAATATCAAATTATCAATTTCGACAAACTGACTTATGCTGGAAATCTTCGAAATATTTCTGACATAGAGTCTAAAGAAAATTATGCTTTTGAAAAAGGCGATATCTGCGATACCGAAACATTAAAATCTGTTTTTAATCAATACAAGATTACCGATGTGATTCACTTGGCCGCAGAAAGTCATGTTGACAGAAGTATAGAAGGACCAATGGATTTTGTTATGACAAACGTGGTTGGTACTGTAAATCTTCTTCAGGTTGCGAAAGAAGCTTGGAAAGGTGAAAAAAACCACGTTTTCCACCATGTTTCTACCGATGAGGTATATGGTAGCCTTGGTAAAGTAGGACTTTTTACAGAAGAAACCTCTTATGACCCTAGAAGCCCATACTCGGCATCAAAAGCATCTTCTGATCATTTCTTAAAAGCCTTTTACCACACGTATCAATTTCCGATCAAAATGTCAAATTGCTCCAACAATTACGGGAGCCACCATTTTCCAGAGAAGTTGATTCCTTTAATGATTAATAATATTGTCAATAAAAAACCTCTTCCAGTTTATGGAAAAGGTGACAATGTTAGAGATTGGTTGTGGGTTGAAGATCATGCCTTGGCCATTGATGCAATTTTTCATAAAGGAAGAATCGGTGAGTCCTACAACGTAGGTGGACTGAATGAATGGACAAATCTAGAATTGGTGAAGTTTTTGTGCCAATTGATGGACCAAAAACTTAATAGAAAAGAAGGGGAAAGCGAAAAGCTTATCACTTTCGTTGAGGATAGAAAAGGCCACGACATGCGTTATGCAATTGACGCAAGTAAACTAGAGGCTGAAATCGGATGGAAACCTTCTGTTACTTTTGAAGAAGGACTGGATAAAACCGTAGATTGGTTTCTTCAAAATCAAGATTGGATGAATGAAATAACCAACGGAACCTATCAAGAATATTACAAAGAAATGTATGAAAACCGAGAATCTAAATGAGCTTTTTGTCTAATTTTTTAAAGAAACAAGAACTACCTGAATTTGACTTCTCTCAGTTTAAAGTAGACATGCATAGTCATTTAATCCCAGGTATAGACGACGGTTCGCAATCCGAAGAGGAAACGCTCATCATGCTGAATAAATTCATTGAATTAGGATATAATAAGCTTATAACTACTCCTCACATCAAACTTGGAATGTTTGATAATACAACCGAAATAATAAAAAACGGTGAAGAAAAAGTTCTTCGAATTATTGAGAAACATAATCTTGACATTCAATTTGAAGCGGCAGCAGAATACTTCTTTGATTTTAGCTTCTTAGAAAAAATTAAGCAAAACGATATTCTTTCCTTTGGAAATCACTTTGTACTACTTGAATACTCTTTTGGACAACCTCCAATGGGTGAAGAAGAAATGTATTTTGAGTTGCAAATGAAAGAATATGTGCCAATTTTGGCTCATTTTGAAAGATATACCTATTATCATGGTTCGGTATCTGTGGCAGAAAAACTAAGAGATCGAGGGGTTAAAATTCAATTGAATTTAGGTTCGCTTTGCGGTCACTACGGACCTCAGGTACAAAGGCAAGCTGAATTATTAATCAAAGAAAAACAAGTCGACTTTGTTGGTACTGACTGCCATCGAATTGAGAATTTAGAACAATTGGAAGTAAACAGTAAGCACCAGAATTTTCACAGTTTATCAAATTTGTCACTTCGCAACGCAGGGCTTCTTTAGTCTTAATGAAACGCGCTTTCCTACATTTTTTATAGATTGTAATCGCCTTAATTACTCATTGATAGGAAAACTAGATTTTATTTAATATGAAAACCGAAATTTCTTTCGGCGGTATTTTTATCCTTTTATGTTTATCAGCTAAAAGACAGGTTGATAATCTCGATTTAGGTGCTGGAATTTGAATCCCAGCATTAGGCGAGGGGGTTAGACTTCCTTCGGAAAACTTTTCCTACAACGCCGTTACTCCTGCCTATAGTTTTGGAATAGTTAAAGCATTGTCATATGATATATGAATTGTAGATCTCTGGACTTTCTCGAAAAGTTGAACTCGATGCCTTTAACTTTTCGTCACAAGAAGGTGACAAAGCTTCTTCGATGTATAACATCAATGTCATTAGTACGAAAATTCAAGATTTGTAGA
>JBLIKY010000019.1:0-22244 GCA_047637535.1 Lentimonas sp. | reverse complement strand
CAAATAATGTCTTGCCCATACCGTGCAACAAGATAGACAATTGCGCTCCTCTTTCTGCTTGATTTCTTGGTGTAATTATCTCAAACGTGCATTTTTCTTTGTGCTTTTGAGAGAGTTCGTCAATTAAGAACTCCAAATAGCCTGTCAAAACATCTCTTTTCTTGCAAAGTGCTTCCATCCCTACCTCATCAAACAGATCAAGGCTTGCTAAATGTGCTGCGAAGCCAAGTATTGGTCCGTTGCTCAATTGCCAAGCCTCTGCACTTTCAATTGGGTCAAAGCCGGGTTCCATTAAGAATCTTCTTTCTTTATTATGACCCCACCAACCTGCAAAACGATCTAATTCTTTGTTTTTATGGTGTCTTTCATGGACAAACAAGCCCGCTACTCCACCTGGAGAAGAATTGAGATATTTATAAGTACACCATGCGGCGAAATCAACGCCCCATTCATTTAGGTTCATTTCAATATTTCCTGCCGCGTGTGCCAAGTCAAAACCGACAATGGCTCCTGCTTTATGACCCGCCTCAGTAATGGCTTTCATGTCGATTTTTTGTCCTGTATAGTAATTCATTCCACCCATCATCACCATCGCCAAAGTGTCGCCTAATTCTTCGATTTTAGAAAGAATATCTTCTTTTCTCATCGTGTATTCACCTTCTCTTGGTCCAACTTCCACTAGGTCGTGTTCCATTGATAATCCGTGAAATTTAATCTGAGACTCTAAAGCATATTGATCGCTCGGAAATGCTTTCGCTTCGCAAAGGATTTTTGTTCGCTTACCTTTTGGCTTAAAGAAAGAAACCATCAGCAAGTGTAAGTTCGTCGTCAAGGAATGGGTAATAACTACCTCGGTTGGTTTTGCTCCTACTATTTTGGCCGCTTTTGCAGATAAATTTTCGTGGTAAGAGAACCAAGGTTTTTTAGCCAAAAAATGCCCTTCTACCCCGTACTTGTGCCAATTGTCTAGTTCTTCTACAATATAGTCTTTGGTTTGTTTAGGTTGTAAGCCCAAAGAATTTCCGGTAAAATACATGACCGGGTGCTTTGTAAAAGTCGGAAATAAAAACGCTTCTCTGTATTTTCTTAATGGATCTTGATTGTCCATCGACTTTGCAAACTCTAAACTGTTTTGGTACGCGTGCATTCGTGATGTAATTTTCAGTAAAAATACAGAAAAAGGCTCGGTTTAAAAGAATTGAAGACTGGAAGTCTTTAACCGCTTTCTTATTTCACTAATACCTTTTGAACAAACCTAAAATCATCTGTTTGCGATTTTGAAGCAATTTGTTCACGTAAAAGCATTGGTAATTTGACCTGCATATTCCCAAATAATATTAAAAACCCGTAATTCTCCCAAAAAACCACACTTATTAAAGCCTATTTTCATTTTTTACCATGTAGTTTGGCTAAATTTGCCAAACAACAAACTCCGATAAAATGCCCATTACGCTCAATAGAAAAAACTCCGAAAAACTTTTTGAAAAAGCAAAAACCCTCTTTCCTGGCGGGGTGAATTCCCCGGTTCGTGCCTTTAAGTCCGTTGACGGCGCTCCTTTGTTCTTTAAGAAAGGAAAAGGCGCTCTCGTTTGGGACGAAGACGATAATGAATTCATCGATTTTTGCTGTAGCTGGGGTCCGCTTATCCTAGGACATAGAAATGAAGAAATATATAGTGGGGTAATGGAAGCTATGGACAATGGTTCGAGCTTCGGAGCCCCTACTCGTCTTGAAAATGAATTGGCTTCCTTGATTATTGATAACAATCCTTTTATCGAAAAAATTCGTTTTGTTTCCTCCGGAACGGAAGCCGTTATGAGCGCTCTTCGTTTGGCCCGCGGTTATACGGGTAAGGATAAAGTCTTGAAGTTTGACGGATGCTACCACGGACATACAGATGCTCTGTTGGTGAAAGCGGGAAGTGGATTAGCGACTTTAGGTACCTCATCTAGTGCAGGAGTACCCGAAGCTTATGCGAACCAAACTCTAGTGTTACCCCTCAACGATTTGGATGCTTTGAAGAAGTGTTTTGAAGAAAATGCAGACGATTTGGCTTGTGCTATTATAGAACCGATTCCAGCCAATAATGGGCTTTTACTACAAGAAAAAACATTCTTACACGAACTAAGAGCACTTTGCACAAAACACAATGTGCTTCTGTTTTTTGACGAAGTAATCTCTGGATTTAGAGTTGGCTTTACAGGAGCTGCTGGAAAATATCAGATACAACCCGACATCATCACTTACGGAAAAATAATTGGTGGTGGTTTACCTGTAGGGGCTTATGCAGCAAGTCATGAAATCATGTCGCAAATTGCACCCGACGGACCGGTTTACCAAGCGGGAACCCTTTCTGGAAATCCAGTTGCCATGGCTGCGGGAATCGCACAATTAAAAGCTTGTTTACGTCCTGGATTTTATGAAGATCAAGAGGCTAGAACGAAAGGTTTTGTAGAAGAAGTAAACGAATACGCCAAATCAAAAGGGTATGATTTTGAGATGGTAACCGTAGGTTCAATTTTTTGGCTTTCTTTTGATGGGAAAACGACCATTAGACAAAGCGCTCAAATCAATGCAGACATGACCGGTTTTAGACTTTTGTTCTCTGCCTTACTAAACCGTGGCATTTACCTTGGTCCGAGTGGATACGAGGTCGGTTTTGTTTCGGATGCACATACTGTTGAAATTCTTAAACGCGCTGCTAAACAGTTTAAATCAGCACTTGACGAGGTTTTTAGTGCCTAAAGGTTTTTCAGTTTGTTGAATTTTACCTCAAACATGGTGTCCCAGTATTTTCCTGTTAAGTAGAATGAATTGCTGGTTTTAGAATAAGCGATACCGTTTAATACATCGGCGTTTTTTCTACCAAGAATTGCCAGTTCAGCTGCGTTGATGGTAGCTATCACTTTTCCGGTTTCCGGTTGAATAACGAGTAAACTATTGGTCGTCCAAACGTTTGCGTAAATCAATCCATCGACAAACTCCAATTCGTTAATGTTGGAAATTGAACCTTTATCCGTACAAACTTCTATCGATTCAATCACCTCAAAAGTATTCGCGTTTCGTTTGGTGATTCTTTGAGTACCGTCTGAGGTATATAAAAACTCGCCATCGTTACAAATACCCCAACCTTCGCCTTGGTAGATAAATTCTTTTTCGACTGACAAATCATTCACATTGTACACAAAACACTTTCCTTGGGTATAAGTCAATTGATAGAGTTTGTCATTAAGAATGGTAATACCTTCTCCAAAATAATTGGCATCGAGGCCGATAAAGTTGCTAAAAAGACCTGTTTTTGGGTCAATTACTCCCACTTTGGTGCTTCCTCTTCGATCCGGATCTCCAGTACCTTCGTATAGCTTTCCTTTATAAAACTCAAGACCTTGAATAAAATTTTGTGGATCGTGTTTGTACGTATTAAGTATCTCCACTGACCATGCTTCCGGTTTAATGTCGGATAGAACTATAATCAGGCGATTATCGGCGAACTGACTCCCGTCTTTTAAGGTCGATAAAAGGCTTAGCGTTTTTGTTCCTACTCCGTAAAAACTGGCGTTGAACTCCATGCTCAATTTCCCTTTTGGACTGTTGAAGGTCTTAAATACGCTATCATTAAATACGATTTCGACTTTCACTACTTCTCCCGAATTAACTTCAAAAGCCAAAGGAATAATTTGATCGTAGGTACAAGCTAGATTTTCGTCAAACAGGAAAATTGCCGGTGCTTTTTCTTCAATTATTTGAGAAGAATCCGATGAGTTAATCATAGGCACGATAACCAATCCCAAAACAGCCAAAGCCAATAAGCCAATAATAATATACTTTTTCATTGATTAGGCTTTTTGAATGGCTCGCGCGTCTATTTGTCCATGAGTTGCTTGATACTTCACCTCTTTGTTGCTAATTAAAATCGCTTGAGGGCTTTGATGATAAACACCCGTTTTTGCTTCAATCGCGTTTGAAACGTCTCTGTGCTTGATCAAGTCAAGGTGCCAAAGTTTGATTTCGCTTTCCGAGTTCCAGTCGTTTTCAAATCTTGACTTTGCCATTGTTGAAATACTGCATCTTGTGCTGTGTTTAAACAAGAGATGGGCCTGTGAAGAATCTGCTAAAATCTCATTTAATTGATCTATGCTCGTCAATTCGTTCCAATCCACTTTATTATTACTATTTCCGCTTAACCAACCCATTATCCTGCTGTAAATTGTTTTAAAAATCTGATATCGTTTTCGCTATATAAGCGTAAGTCGTTGACTTTGTATTTTAACTGTGCTATTCTTTCTATCCCCATTCCGAAAGCAAAACCGCTGTATTCTTTTGGGTCTATATTGCTGGCTTCCAAAACTGCTGGATCTACCATTCCGCAGCCCAAAATCTCCAACCAACCTGTGTACTTGCATACGTTGCAGCCTTTGCTGTTACAAATCGTGCAAGACACATCAACTTCTGCCGATGGCTCTGTAAACGGGAAGTAAGATGGGCGCAATCTGATTTGCGCTTTCTCCCCAAACATTTCTTTCGCAAAATAAAGGAGCGTCTGTTTTAAATCTGCAAAGGAGACTTTTTTGTCTATATACAAACCTTCTACTTGATGAAAGAAACAATGTGCCCGCGCCGAAATTGCCTCGTTACGATATACACGCCCTGGCGAAATAGTACGTAAGGGTGGCTTTTGGTTTTCCATCACTCTTACTTGTACCGAAGAGGTGTGCGTACGCAATGCTATCTCCTCTTCTCCTTTGTTAATGAAGAAAGTGTCTTGCATGTCCCTTGCCGGATGTTCCGGTGGGAAGTTTAAGGCAGAAAAGTTGTGCCAGTCATCTTCGATTTCTGGTCCGACCGAAACTTCATAACCGATTCTTGCGAAAATTTCGATAATCTCATTTTTCACAAGGGATAGAGGGTGTCTTGAACCAATGTTCATGTCTTCTTCCGGACGACTCAAATCAATTTTTTCGCTTTTGTCCGAAGTTGTTTCCAGCTTTTCTTTGTGCTCATTGAAAACCGACTCAATTTTGCCTCTCAAATCGTTGAGCCATAAGCCTGTTTGCTTTTTATCTTCGTTGGGAACGTTTTTAAGTTCGCCAAAAAGCTGTTTCATTCTCCCTTTGGTCCCAAGAAACTGAATTCTAAAATCCTCAAGGCTTGCAGCATTTTTAATTTCAAATGCTTCTACTTCAGCTAATGTATTTTGTATGATATCTTTCATTCTATATTTGACCTTGATGTACTAAACAAGATTTATTTGGCATTAAGTGTAACTTTTTATCGCTTTTAACTGTTTTAGTAAAACAAAGCATAAACCTTGCGAAGTTAAAGATTTTAAGGAAAAATTCATTCCCGAGTTTCTTAATAAAAAATAAGATTATCTTTGAGCGCAACTTTTTGGAAAGTTAAAATGAAAAAAACATTGAAAAACACTATGATATTGGGCCTTTTGGCACTATCAACTTTATTTACTTCTTGTAAAAATGAGGACCCTTCGGTAGCGAAGGTTTACGTGCGAAATGCCGGTCAGCAATTAGTTACTGGAGCACTAGTAGTAATTATTGGAGACGTGGACAACTCTACACTGACTGTAGAGTACGTCGATACTCTTTATACAAACGAATCTGGTTTTGCTCAGTTTAATATGGATCCATATTTTGAGAAAGCGGGTTCAGATAACTCAGTAGGCGTATTTGACATCGTTACTAAATTAGGTGACGATAGCGGAGAAGCAGCTGGTTTTAGAGTTAGAATACACAATACGGGTGTTAAAACCGTTACTTTTGAATAATATTTAAGAAAGAATTAAGATGAAAAAATCAACTATATCACTATTTTTTGGATTGGCTTGTTTGGTTGCTGGATTGGCAGTAACAGGTTGTAAAAAACCAGAAGACACAATCGCAAAAATCAATGTCCGAAATGCAACAAATGGCATAGTCTCTGGAGCTCAGGTGATTCTTGAGGCCACTGCTACAGACCCAAGTCAACAAGGAAACGTTGCCGTTGGTGATACCACAACATCAAATGCTGCAGGTGAGGCAATTTTCAATTTAAATAAATATTACGACCAAGGTCAAGCAGGAGTTATTGTATTTGATGTCAAATGCATGAAAGGAAGTTTATCTGGTGACGGTATAATTAAGATTGAAGAGGAGCAAACGACAACCCAAACCGTAATTATCGAATAAAAAATTCTTTACACGATATTAAGCGATGTTCTTTTGAATGTCGCTTTTTTTATGTCCTTTTCACTGCAAACCTTACGAAGAGATCTTCCCTAAACCATTTTCCATCACGTGCCGCTTTGGCGGCTTTACCGTGAACAGAAACGCCGTGGGCAAAACGAACCGCGTGGTCTAAGCTCTCCCATACACTAAAGGTAATTGGGTGCGAAAAAGGCCATTCTCCCATTCCCGCAGAGTAGATTCGTCCGTCGGCTTCGCTTAGGCTTTTGTTGCTTGGCTTAACGTGTTTCCAAAAATCGGGAAGGTTTTTAATCTTTACTTTGGCTCTTGTCAAGATGGCAACTTCGCCTTGCTGAGCGCCATTATTACTAACTCCTTCGTAGGGATTCTTGCCGTCCCAAACGCCTTTTGATTGGTAGGGTAGCATCTCGAATTGATCTTTCTTAAAAGAATACCTTTCGAGCATCTTAATTAGATGAGATTTGGAATAGTAATTTTCTGCATCTTCTTTCGTTTCCCAAACAGCTATGTGAGCGTATTTACCCCAGTTTGGTTTTTGAGAAAAGCCGAGGCCTGATCCAGTACCCAAAAGTTTACCTAGTTTCATTCCCTCCGCTTTTACTCGAATGAATTTTGAAAACCCCATTAAACTAATGGCAATGTACTTTGGGAAAAACCCTTTAAAATGATAATAACTTAGTTGAGTGTACGTGCTTTTAATCATGTCGAGAAATATACGTCCCCTTCGTCGATTAGGTTTTCACCTCTCATTTTTAAAAACAATTGAATCAATGCCAAAACATCCTTTTCACAGTAAACTTTGATTCTTTCTAAATCATTTTCTTCATAATAAACGCGAGCAACATCAGCGCCCGAAATATCGTCTTTTGGTGTCGGGATTTTAAAGATATAACAAAGCAAAGACAAGGATGTGTAGGCTTTAAAATCACCAAACTTCCAAAGTTCCATTGTGTCCAAATGGGCTATTTCCCATGGTTTTTTGCCCGCAATGTTGAGCATTTCCGGGAGTTTTAGACCATTAATCAACATTCTTCTACAGATATAAGGGAAATCAAACTCTTTGGCATTGTGTCCACAAAGCATCATAAATCGACCTCCCGACTCTTCGAGTAAGCTTGAAAAATTCTTAAGAAGTGTTTCTTCATCATCATGAGCAAAACTCTTCATTCTGATTTCTTTGCCTGTTCGGCTTTGGTGCACAAAACCGACAGAGATACACACGATTTTCCCAAATTCAGCATAAATTCCCGCCCTTCCATTGTAAGCATTTTCATACTCGTTCTCATCGCCTTTGTGTACAAAGCTCGATTTACGAATAAATTGTGCTTTTCCTTCTTCTTCTAACTCGTTGTAATTATAAACTTGCGGAACGGTCTCAATATCCAAAAACAGGACCTTCTCTAGATTAACTTTATCCATCATAATATTTAGGCTTGTCTATTGAAGTTAGAAAAAAATTGGTGAATTGTCTAAAAAAAAGCAATTTTGCTGAGTATGGCAGAAGAATTAAACATCTCGATAGGAACTAAGGAAGAAATTTACAAATCCTTAATCCCACAAATCAAAGCATTGATCACCGGTGAGGAGGATCTGATTGCTAACACGGCGAACATTTGCGCGGCTTTGCAGTCAACATTTAAATGGCTATGGGTTGGTTTTTACTTCGTTAAAAACGATCAACTTGTGCTCGGCCCTTTTCAAGGACCAATAGCTTGTACTCGAATCTTAAAAGGAAAAGGTGTTTGTGGTACCGCTTGGGAGAAAAACCTTACCTTAATCGTTGATGATGTCGATGCTTTTCCGGGGCATATTGCTTGCAGTTCGGACTCAAAAAGTGAAATCGTAATACCCATCACTAAAAACAACGAAGTAATCGCATTACTCGATGTAGATAGCCGCGAATTAAATAATTTTGATGACATTGATCGTCTTTACCTTGAAGAATTAACCTTATGTGTTTCCGAATTATTTTAATTGTATCGCTTTTACTTAGCGGTTGTGCTCAAGTGGGTTATTTAACGGGAGGTGAACAAGATGTTTCTTCTCCTAGGCCAATCGATGACCAAATTACCCCCCCAAATGAAACGACCAATTTTACCGCAAGGTCTATTGAGATTCCATTCGACGAGTTTTTTAAATTGAGGGACCCTTCTTCGACGGTGGTGGTAATTCCTCCTGATTTGAAGCCCGAACTTAAAATCAAAGGCAAAAAGCTCCTAATCACTTGGGAAGACACGCTTCAGGAGAATACGACTTATGCGATTTATTTAAACGGCACGGTACAAGATTTAACGGAAAACAACGACTCTTTATTGACCTATGTTTTTTCTACAGGAGCAAAAATTGACAGCTTAAGCGCTCGGTTTTCTGTTCAAAATTCCTTTACCAACCAAGCAGAATCAAATTATACCGTTGCTCTTTACAAGGATGGCGATTCATTGAATTCGCTTCCTTCCTATTTTGGTCAAACTGACCGTTCGGGAAGTATAGAATTAAAATATCTTAAGACAGGCAGTTACTACGTTCTTGCTTTTCTGGATAACAACAAAGACCTGAAACGCCAAGCGGACGAGTATTACGGTTATAAAAGCGAAATCATTTTTATTGACTCAAACTTTGTTGATTCTTTGCCAATCCATGTGTTTATTCCTGAAAAGAAGCCTCAAATAACTTCGTTAAGTTTTAATCCTCCTGGTTCGTTTTGGGTGAGCTCTAACAATAGCCTAGAAGATGCCGCCTTTGTTTTGAATGGTCAACAAATTATATCTGACGACCTATACCGTCCGGCCAATGACTCGGTTTTAATCCCATTTGATTTAGCGGACTCGAGCAGCTTAACTCTGATTGTCAATACACCAACTTGGACTGACACCATAACCAAAAGGGTCACACAAAAAGAGAAAACGAGTCCCCTAAAAATCGTGTTGGCTGGAGAGGGAAAAATTCATGTTTCTGATAAAATAAAGCTTTATTCTTCATCCCTTTTAGATGGAATAAATGTTCCTAATTTTTCTGTTAGACTATTGTCAGACTCTAGCAACGTTGCCTTAATGCGTTGCGATTTCTCCACGGGTATTTTGGAGTTAGAAACAACAAAATCTGCAGTTGGGAGAATGGAGTTGACGATTTTACCAAGAGCAGTATACTCGGGTAAGAATACCAATAAAGACACGATAAAAATATATTTCGAACGACTCAACAGCGATGAGTACGGCAGCATTCTTCTTAAAACGGAAGACTTTACGGAATCAATTATCGTGGACATAATAAAAGACAAGAAAACAGTAAAAACCATTGCTTTGGAAGCAAAGAGCGAAACTAAAATTGATGCCCTTTTGCCAGGGAATTACACCTTTAGAGTCATTGTTGACGAAAACAAAAACGGTCGATGGGATGCAGGTGATATCGATCAAAAAAGACAGCCCGAAAAGGTTGTTTATTACACCGAAGAAAATAGATTGAGGCCTTCTTGGGAACTTGAGGTTGTATTAAAAGCTCCATAGCAATGAACAATAATCTCTTGCAAAAAAATCTTTCGGGATGGCGAATAATTTTGGCTATCGCAATTGGTTTTGGGATTACAACTTATATGGTGTATTCCTCTTTGCAAAACACTTCGTTTGTTGAAGTTGAGCCTGGTCAAGGATCGTATATGTGGCACGATGGCAATCAAAATGGGATTATTGATTTAACCGATGAGTCGGACTTTAGTCCATCAAAAAAAGGCAATTATCAACTCGAAACGGTCGGAAGTTTAATTAAGTCTTTGAGCTGGGGAGGGCAAACTTTTTTGTTCTTGGGATTGGCTATGGTTTTTATGGTTGGAAGAGATTTGTTTTACATTATTCGCTTGCGTCTTCTGATAAAAAACAAGTTGTCCTTTAAACGATCGGCTATTGTGATACTTCTTTGGGAATTTGCTTCCGCATTATCGCCCGGAGTGGTTGGTGGAGCAGCTGTTGCTATGTTTATTCTTCAAAAAGAAAAAATAGCCCTCGGAAAAGCAACTGCAGTCGTTGTAATCACGGCCTTTTTAGATAATTTGTTTTATCTAATTATGATTCCGTTTGTGTTTTTCTTTATCAGTCAAGAGAATCTTTTCCCAAGTAATATCGGTGATGCCGGGTCTGTTAAAGCTGTTTTTTGGACAGGTTTTGCAGTAATCTTTATTGTCTGTGCCATCTTATTTTCTTCTCTGTTTATTTTTCCGCGATTGATTAAGAAGATTTTTGCTGTATTATTTTCTCTCCCATTTTTGAAGAAATGGAAAGCCGAAGCCAAACAAACTGGTGACGATGTGGCCATAGCTAGTATTGCTTTCAGAAAAGAAAATTACATGTTTTGGCTAAAGGCTTTTGCCGCTACTGTTGGTTCGTGGATGTCTCGATACTTGGTCATAAACGCAATTTTGCAAGCATTTATTAGCTTGACTTTTATAGAACACATACTCCTACTCGGAAAACAACTCGTACTCTGGTTGTTTATGCTTATCTCCCCTACTCCCGGCGCTAGTGGGGTGGCTGAATATGCCTTTGGCGAGCTCTTAGCAGGCTTTACTGGTTCGGCCTTGCTTATCGTGTCCCTTGCGGTAATCTGGAGGCTGATTTCTTATTTTCCCTATTTACTAATTGGCTTTGTTTTGTTGCCTAGGTGGGTTAGAAATAAGAAATAAGAAGGGTGAAGTGTGAGGTGTGAGGTGTGAAGAGTGAAGAGTGAAGAGTGAGGTGTGAAGAGTGAGGTGTGAGGTGCGAGGTGTGAAGTGTGAGGTGTGAGGTGTGAAGAGTGAAGAGTGAAGAGTGAAGAGTGAAGAGTGAGGTGCGAGGTGTGAGGTGTCTCGTGGGGAAGAGAATAGGAAAAATTGATCATTAAGAGTTGTACCTTCGTTTTTAAGACAAGAAGCATGAAGAAATTAAAATCTATATTCCGATTTATTGAGTCAGTTTATAAAGAGAAATGTCCAAATTGTAAGGTTGGGTCAGCTTTTAAGCAACCTTCTTTGTTTAAAATTCCGGAGATGAACGAGACTTGTGGCAGCTGCAAGTACAAGTTCCACAGGGAGCCGGGCTATTTTATCGGCGCTATGTACCTCAGTTATGGTTTGGCTTTACTCCAAGGTGGTATCACTTTTTTGTTGATACAATTGTTCGCCCCGGACTTATCCATAGGATGGGTCTTGTTTTGGGTGATAACAACTTTTGTATTGTTCGCCAAGAAGAATTTTAAATGGTCTCGTCTCCTGTATATCTATATTTTTCCTTGGTAGGATAATATCAAGCCAATAATTTTAAGAATATTACAAAGGAATATTACCGTGCTTTTTCTTAGGTAAGACCTCTGACTTTTTCTCAAGAGAAGCAAAGGCTTTGATTAGTTTGGCTCTTGTTTCTTCAGGAAGAATAACATCATCTACAAAACCTCTTTCAGCAGCTCTGTATGGGTTAGCGAATTTTTCAGCGTATTCTGCTTCCTTCTCTAACCACTTCTCTTGAGGGTTTGCTGCTTCTTTGATTTCTCTTTTGAATATAATTTCTGCAGCTCCTTTTGCCCCCATGACCGCGATTTCTGCCGTTGGCCAAGCGAAATTAAGGTCGGCGCCAATATTTTTCGAGTTCATCACATCAAATGCTCCACCGTATGCTTTTCTTACAATAACCGTAACTCTCGGCACAGTTGCTTCTGAAAATGCGTACAACAATTTGGCTCCATGAGTAATAATTCCCCTCCATTCTTGGTCTGTTCCCGGTAAGAATCCTGGTACATCTTCCAATACTAACAATGGGATATTAAAGCAGTCACAGAAGCGGACAAATCTTGCTCCTTTTCTTGATGAATCTATATCTAAAACACCTGCCATTGCCGCTGGCTGGTTGGCAATAACACCTACCGTTCTTCCGTCAATACGAGCAAATCCTACAACTATGTTTTTTGCGAAATCTTCTTGCACTTCTCTAAAAGTATTGTCGTCAATAAGGCAGTCAACAACCTTACGGATGTCGTACGGTAGATTTGTATTGTCTGGAAGTATGCTTTTTATCGTTTCTAATTTGCTTTCGTTGAATTCGAATCGACCGACATGCGGTGCTTCTTCGTTGGCGTTCTGAGGCAGGTAAGTAATCAAATCCCTAACTTTCTTCAAACATTCAACATCGTTACTCGCTGTAAAATGATTTACACCTGATCTTTCGGCGTGAGACTTTGCTCCACCTAAATCTTCTGAAGTAACTTCTTCATGAGTAACTGTTTTTACCACATTTGGTCCGGTTACAAACATATAAGAAGTTTCCTCTACCATAAAGATAAAGTCAGTCAAAGCTGGAGAATAAACTGCACCACCGGCACAAGGACCCATAATCACTGAGATTTGTGGAATCACACCCGAAGCTCTCGTGTTACGGTAAAATATATCGGCATACCCGGCAAGCGATACGACGCCCTCTTGAATACGTGCTCCACCCGAATCATTTAATCCGATAATTGGAGCTCCGTTCTTCATGGCAAGGTCCATTACTTTGCAAATTTTCAAAGCGTGAGTTTCAGAAAGCGAACCTCCTAATACAGTAAAATCTTGTGAGAAAACATAGACCAAACGTCCGAAAACGGTACCGTAACCTGTAACTACTCCGTCACCTGGATAGTGAACTTTGTCAAGGCCAAAATAGGTAGATCTATGTTCAATAAACATTCCTGTTTCTTCAAAAGAGTTTTCATCAAGAAGCAAAGTAATTCTTTCGCGGGCAGTAAGTTTCCCTTGACTGTGTTGCTTTTCAATTCTTTTTTCTCCCCCACCTTGTACCGAGGAAGCTCTTCTGTTGATTAATTCTTCTCTTTTTTCGTCCATTATGAATGTTTTTGAGCACTGCAAAGATAATAGAACCTAGGATTAGGTCTGCTTTTTTTTGATGTTTTCAAAAAAGGGACTGTTAAAATCGTTCGAAGAAGCTTATTCCTTTATTTGATTGACTCTACTTTCTTACGCCACGTGTATAAACCTCATCACTTGAAAACAAAGTTCGGTAAACACAATTCTAGGGTTGGCATTGCGCTCTAGATAATAATGTGCTTGCGAAAATTCATTTGCAAAGTCCTGTATATTATTGCCCGTTATGAACCTTGCAAAGTTTTTTAAGAATTCTTCTTCGGAGGCCGAGACTCTATATAGTTCGTCATCAGTATAATTCTTCAAAATACTCTGTCTAAACATGTGAATAGAGTACAACAAAAATGCGCTTTGCATTCCTTTTTCGCTCCCTCCCATTTTTTCAGACCAATCAAGCATTTCTGGAACATTCTTTTTGTACGCCGCTCGCATCAATTCAATGAAGCTGTCTTTGTATATCTCACTGGAATCGTGATCTTCTGAATTTTCAAGAATCACGGAAATGTTCGAATCAAATCTCGCCGTTAAACTTTGGGCAGTATTTTGTTTCATTCCATGATTTTTCATCAAAAAGTCAACCGTTTCTGGAAAACTAACTCTTGGAATTGTTTTCGTTTGAGCTCTTGATAAAATTGTAGGAAGCATTTTTTCACCCTCTTCGGCAACCAATAAAAAAATGGTTTTATCACTTGGCTCTTCCAGCGACTTAAGCACTTTGTTTGCAAAAGAAGCATTCATTTCTTCCGCCATCCAAATTATTACAATTCTGTAACCGCCTTCATAACTAGTCAGCGATAATTTTTTGGCTAAATTATTACATTCCTCTGTGCCGATAATACCGCTTCTCGCTTTAGTTGATATGGAGTGCACCCATTCTTGGTAATTGATGTAAGGAGTGCCGTTTATTACTTTTTCTCTCCACAATTCAATAAACTCATCCGAAACTTTACCCTCGGCAAGTACAACTGGGTATATATAATGAACATCTGCATGAATTCCTTTGCTGTATTTATGACAGTTGCTGCAAACACCACACGAGTCTTCTTGTTGACGGTCTTTACAAATTAAATATTGTCCGTATGCAAGTGCCATAGCTAGACTCCCGTGACCAACTTGGCCCAAAAACAATTGTGCATGTGAGACCTTGCCGTTGCGAATTTCTTCGCGCAAACGTTTTTTTAATTCAACATGTCCGACAACGTCTTTAAAAAGCATGCTCAAAATTAACCATTTTAAACATCTAAGTAGGTTGAATAGATTTGATTATTTTTACTAATCAAATAGATAAAACATGAAAAACATAATCGCTTTCGTATTCACCCTTGTTTTTTCCATGAGCTATGCTCAGGAAATAGAAGTAAATCAGGTCTCTGAGAGTTACAAAAATGGCAGACACAATTCCCTTGAATTGTTTATCCCTCACGCCACTTTTGATGAAGTTGAAAAGGCAATAAAAAGCGAATTAAAGGATTGGAACGGAAAGTTTTCTTCTTCAAAAAAAGAATGGACCGTCACGCAAGCTACTATTTCCTCAATGGGGCCCAAACCTTTTGATGTTTATGTAAAACTAATTCCAACAAAAGAAGGACCGGCTAGAGTCGTTATGGCTTTTGACCTAGGTGGAGCCTACTTAAACTCTTCGGGTCATATGGCCTTGTACCAAGCCATGTCCACAAAATTACAAATGCTCGGTGTTAAAGTGGCGAAAGAATCTGTCGATGAAAAACTAAAAGAGGCTTCAAAAGAACAACAAAAGTTGGCCAAGGAGCAAGAAAGTTTAAGTAAAGAAAATGAACAATTGAACGAAGATATCGTTGATTATGAAACAAGAATTGAAGACGCTAAAAATGCGCTAGAAACAAACAAATCGAATCAATCGAGCAACAAAGAGTCTCTAGAGAAAAAAACTGAACAAGTTGGGGAATTAGAGAAAATTTTATCTGGTATTAAATAGCAAAATGTTTCAACGTCTTCGGTATCACTTTCTTCTTCATCTAATTGTTTTTATTTGGGGTTTTACAGGCATTTTAGGGAAACTAATTCACCTAGATAGCCTGTCCATCGTTTGGTGGCGTGTTTTAATTGCAGTTTTTGCCTTGTTCGTCTATTTGAAGTTCAAAAAATGGAAGTTCACTGTACACTCCAAAAAACAACTTTTTGCCATATTGGGAGTGGGTATAATTGTCGCGGCTCACTGGATTACGTTTTATAAAAGCATACAGCTATCAACCGCATCCTTAGGGATTTTATGCCTTTCAACGACGACGCTTCATGTGACTTGGCTCGAACCAATAGTCATGAAAAGAAAATTCTTACCCTTGGAGTTTGTATTCGGCCTTTTGATCATTCTAGCCATCGTTTACGTAAGCGGTGACTTTAGTCCTAAGGACTACAAGGCATTGTATTTTGGTCTCGTTTCTGCTCTTTTGGCAGCCTTTTTCTCAGTTTTTAACGCAAAACTTGTGCAAAAAACCCCTTCACCCACCATTACCGTATTAGAGTTGGGGATGGCCGTGTTGTTTTTGTCTGGTTTACTAATGGCCGAAAATCGTCTTGACAGTAGTTTGTTTGAGATGACCGGTTCGGACCTAGGGTGGCTAATTTTTCTCGGAGTTGTATGTACCTCTTTTGCTTTCTTAGTCGTTATTGATATCGTTAATCGATTGGGTGCGTTTACGGTTTCTTTGAGCATTAATTTAGAGCCGGTTTACACTATATTGTTAGCAATATTCATACTAAATGAAAACGACTTGTTGACGACCAAGTTTTATATTGGGGCTTCAATGATTGTAGCAATTGTAATATCAAATGCTGTCATTAAGTACCGGATGAAGGCCAAAAACCCGGATGTGTTTATTAGAGAATAAAAATTCGGCCGCAACTTATTGTACGATGCATAATTAATGTATTGTTAAATTGCTTTCTTTATATCTTAAACATTCATTAACTTTAAATTAATTAACGGGTAAAGCCATTCGTTCTGTAATGTGTATTTTTACGTAAACTTAGATTTTAAATATGAAAGCCTTTATTGTTCCTCACGATTTTTCTGACGTTGCTGATAACGCTCTATCCCATGCAATAACAACTGCAAAGTTTTTAGACGCACAAGTTTTTGTTTTACATGTTGTCGAAAAGCAAAAAGAGATTAATGAAGCTGAGAAAAAATTAATTGCTTTGGTCAAGCCATTCGAAAATATAGTTACAATCACTCCTAAGGTTAGGGTCGGAAATATTTTTGAAGATATAGGAGAGTTTGCAGCAGAGCATCACGCCGAAATGATCTTTATGGGTACTCACGGAACTCACGGGTGGCAGCACTTGACCGGTTCTAACGCCTTAAAGGTTGTTACCAACTCAAGCGTTCCCTTTGTTATTGTACAAAAATCTGAAATTAAGGAAACGGGTTACGATGATATCGTTGTACCTCTTGATTTGCACAAAGAAACGAAACAAAAATTAGCCGTAGTAGCTGATTTAGCCATGTATTTTAAGTCTCGTGTACATGTTGTTACCCCTGACGAAACGGACGAGTTTTTACGTCGTAAAGTACAAGCCAACATCCAATTTGCTAAGAAGTTTTGTAAAGAAAGAAACATTGAAATGACTGCAACTTTGGCTAACCCTCATGGGTTTGATAAAGAGGTTGTCAAGTTGGCCATACAAACCGATTCTGATTTAATTGCGATTATGAATCTTAATAAGAACAATTTGTTCGGTGTGCTGACAGCAAGTTATGAGCAATACATAATCAATAACGATGCTCAAATTCCTACATTGATTGTCAACCCTGTTGACTCTCCTTATGGAAAAAGTGTGTTGTTTTCTTAATTAATCCTTGTAGTTATCTTCTTCGATTCTCTTCTTAATCTCTTCTAGATTTTGAGCTTTTTTCTCATCCCTCAGCCTCTTTGAGGTTGCCGTGAAGTATTTGTGCTGAGTAAGAAAACCAACCTGTATGTTGTCCCAAGCTCGGTCACTATCTATTTTGCCGTGCTCTCTTAACTCTATTCTTAACTTGTCAGCTATCTCGTGAAAATCAGCTCTTCCTAGGTAATCCAAATCGGCGTCGCATATAATCTGTTCAAGTACGTTCTTTGGTTTGTGAGGAATCTCTGTTACATAAATCATTTCCTTCACGATGGCTATTTGATCTTTCGTATACCCGTAACTAGGCAGGATTTCCTCCGCCATTTTAGCGCCAATGTGTTCGTTTTTGTCATACTCTGTAACAAACCCTGCGTCGTGATAAGTAGCGGCAGATTTTAACAGGTAAAGCCCCTCATCCGTTACACCTTCTTGTATAGCAATGGATTCGGCCGCTCTAACCACGTCTTTTGTGTGCGCAATACAATGATAATGTAAACTTTCATCCAAGCCTTCTTCAAGCACTTTTATAATGTGCTTTTCCGCCTTGTAGTAGTTAATGGAGGAGAACATGTGCAGATCGAAGATTTGTCTGAACTTTTCATTTGGAAACACTCCTTCGCCATTGACTGAAAGTTCGGGCTTAATTCCATCAACAACATACATATCGATAAGGCCTCGGCTTTTGGATTTTACTTTGCCTTTATAAACCGTTTCAAAATAAGGAATGATGTCCTTATACGTATTGCCCGTAATAGTCACTTTTCCAGGTTGACTTAACATTTCCATCCGTTGAGCCTGGTTGACTGTTACGCCCCACACATCATAGGCAAATCGTTTGCTTCCAATGACACCCGCGGTAACTTCTCCCGTATTGATCCCTAATCTCAGTTTCCAGAGTGTCTCCCCTTTTTTAGCGGCGTCCTTATTTGTTTTTGATATGAAAGATTGTATTTGTAACCCCGCCAAGCATGATTCAATGGCATTTGTATTGTTCCTAACCGGAACCCCTCCTGCCGCCATGTAGGCGTCGCCTATTGTCTTGATTTTTTCAAGGTTGTTTAACTCAATAATTTCGTCAAACTTAGTGAAAAAGAAATCTAGCTTTTCCACCAATTCACTTGCGTTCATTGCATCGGCAATTTTTGTAAATCCAACAAAATCAGTAAACAATACCGTCACTTTTTTATATGCCCGAGCTGACGCTTTTCCTTTTTTCTTCAATTCATCAACCGTATCACTCGGGATGATGTTATTCAATAGTTTTTCGGATTTGTCTTTTTCAATTTGTAAAAGTCGTTGCTGCTCCAAAACTTTATTTCGTTCTTCCTCGAGCTGATACCTTTGCTTTTCAATTTTCTTGTTTTGTGCTCTAATTTCCTTTGTACGTGCTTGTATTTTCATCTCAAGTCGCACTTGTTCTCTTCTTTCCGCATCCAGTCTAAATCTAATATACATGGCGATTGTGATGATGAAAACAACACTACAGATCAAGAAAAACCACCAACTCAACCAAAACGGAGGGGTTACTTCTATTTTAAGGGTTGCTGGGCGCTTGCTCCATTCTCCTTGGCCTTTTCGCGCGTATACTTTAAGAATGTATTTACCATAATTGAGAGCGTTAAACCTTAACTCGTTGGAGGTCCCCAAATAGATTTCTCCTTCGTCACTTCCCTCGAGCAAATACTTGTATTGTATTAACTCTGGGTTTGACATGTCTGTGGACTGAAAACGCAGCGTAAAAGATCGTTGCTTATAATTGAGTGTAAGGTTCTTCATTAAGGACATAGTTTTGTCCATTAGCCCCTTGTTTTGTCCTGGAATCAGCCAGTCTTGATCTAGCTTAAACTTAGAAAAAAGAACCTCTACCTCTCTTTTGAAATACGTTAGCGATCGAGGATCAAAAAAGTTGTATCCATAAATACCTCCGAAATATAAGCTTCCAGATATGGATCTATAATATGCCCCAAGGTTCATTTCGTTGGACATCAAACCGTCAACCTCTGTATAGTTTCTTGTTTCACCTGTTTTTGGATCCAAACGACACAAGCCCTTGTTTGTGCTCATCCAAACAAAACCGTCTCTGTCGCTCAACACACCATACACCAGGTTGTTTGGCAGTCCTTTGGATTTGTCGTAAACGTCCGTTTTACGGTTTTTTACGTTGTGCTTTAACACACCTGAACCAACAGTAGCAAGCCAGTATTCGTTTGTTGATTTATGAAGAATGGATGTAATAAAGTCTTTGCTGTATTTAGCGAGAATGTCATTTCTTTCATAAGGCACAATGAGTAACTCACCGTTCTCCTCTTTCAAATAATTTAGACCGCCTCCACTAGTCGCAAACCACATTTTGTTGTTTTTGTCCTTAAAAGCAAATCGACAAACACCTGCAACAATTGTTTTACTTCGCCGTTTTGGATCGTTTTCAAAAACCTGCTTGTCTCCATTGTTCACGTCAACCAAAACCACTCCTCCTCTAGTTCCGAGGAAGAATTTCTGTTCTTTCCAATAGGCTATGGAGTATATCCAAGATAGTTGAGCGGAATTTTCATCGCTCTTATATATTAACTGATAAGTATAATCTTTCGGCCCATTAATTCTTAATTCGTACAATCCGTCTACACAGCCCACCAATACCCTTTGCGGATTGATGACGTAGAGACAGAAAATCGAGGTTTCTTTCTTTTCGATTCGCGATACCTCCTTTTCGATTCTGAAAAAATGCTCAAAACGACTTGTTTCTCTATTGTATCTTGAAAGCGCGTTGTCTGTACCTATGAAGAAATATTTTTCTCCCGGGTCTTCTCCAAAACTCCAAACACTGGAGTTGGGTAGGCCTTGTTGAAGGTCGGCAACTGGTCCAACACTATAAAAACCTTGATTATTCGGGTCAAAATTGCTTAATCCTCTTTGGGTTCCGACCCAGAAAGTTCCTGTCTTGTCTTTAAAAAGAACATTTATTTCGTTAAAAAGAAGAGCGTACTTTTGAAAAACATCTTGAGAACTATTAAAAATACTCCCGTCGTTTCTTACTGTAAAAAGACCTTGGTTACCTGATGCTAAATACCAAATGCCTTCTTCAGTAAATATATCCGTGATGTTTACATCTCCGAACTCTTCTTTGAGGTTTTGGAAAGCAACCTCAAGCGATTTGCTTTCTGGCATGTATCTGTAAACTCCTTGGTCGGTTGCCAAAAAAATATGGTCCGGAGTTACTTCAACGATGTTGTTTACAGTAACAAAATCATCCGTCTCCGGAAATCTAATTTTCTCTAATTGATTCGTAAAGGGGTTCCATAATTGAAGTCCTTCATCGAATGTAAACACCAAAACCTCAGTTGATGAATAGACATACAGTTCTTGCGCCTTTGTAAGGCTAGCATTTCGTTTGATTCCTTCAAACTTGTTGAGAACGGTGTTGAATATTTGGATTCCGTGGGTAGAACTAGCTATCCAAACCTTGTTGTACTTGTCAATGAATATGTCTTCAACTTTTAAGGGCAAGCCCGAACCAAGGTCATAGGTGCTAAACTTCTCCATAAGTGGATCAAAAACAGTTAAACCGTTTGTTGTTCCAAACCATATCTTTCCATCCTCGCTTTTGTCGGAGCAAGTAATAAATCCGCTTTCTAAGCCCTCTGTGTCTTCTGCATTAAAAACTTCAAAGTTATAACCATCAAAACGGTTTAATCCGTCTTGTGTTCCAACCCAAAGTCCGTTAGAAAAATCTTGCTGAATGGTTGTTACGGAGCTTTGAGAAAGTCCATTGGTTATGCTATAATTCCTAAATCTATAGCCGGTTTGACCGCACACTATGGACGAGACAAATAGGCAAAAAACAAAAAAAGTGTTATTTCGCAACTTCACAACCTCTGGTTTTTATTACAAAATAACACAATTTTTAAAAATTTACTATCTATTAATCAACTACTTTGCAGCCGCAATATTTGCAGGAGTAGCCGTAATCGCTGAATTTTCTAAATCTCGATCAAACATATACATTCCTCCTTTGTCGTTTCCGATAAGTTTTAACTTGTCAAGTATGGTGCGAGCCAAAGCTTCTTCTTCCAGTTGCTCAGATACATACCATTGTACAAAGTTATGAGTTGTGTAATCTTTTTCTTGTAAACAAATATCAACCAGCTCGTTGATAGACTCAGTTACATTGATTTCATGCGCCAACAAGTTTTCAAAAACCTGTACCAAGTCTTTAAAGTCTAAAGGCGGTTGTTCCATAGCTGGAATCATTGCTCTTCCTCCTCTTTCATTAATAAACTTAACCAATTTAAGCATGTGAAAGCGCTCTTCGTCAGAGTGCTTGTAAAGAAATTGTGACGTACCATTTAAGCCGTGACTTTCAGCCCAAGAGGCCATGGCTAAATAAAATTGAGAAGACGACCCCTCTTTTAATATTTGTTCGTTCAATGCACTTTCTACTCGCTTATTCATTGTTCTGTTTTTTCTTGTTTAAGCAAATGTAACAAACACTTAATCAACAAAAGAGTTATTAAGTTTAATTAATCTTAAATTTGCTATATAAGCTAAAAACTTACACCAATTACCATATATGACAAAAAGAAATTCAACAGGTCACAAAAAACAAAACTATAAATCGAGTGTTCGCAATACCATTAGTAAAATGTTTGAGCGTCATCCCGAACAAAGCTTTACACACAAACAGGTTTGTGATGCGCTTAATATTAAAGAAAACGCTTTGCGTAAGCTTGCCTATACCGTTCTTCAGGATCTTCAAAAAGAAGGTCAAATCAAAGCTTCTTCTCAAGGTGACTTTCAATACGATGGAAAAGGGTCAACCTTTATTGGTTATCTAGACATGAGTTCAAGAGGCGCCGGGTTTGTTAAAATTGAAGAAAACGAAACCGATATTTTTATTGCCCCTCACAACACCAATCAATCCATGTCTGGCGATTTGGTAAAAATCAATGTCACCAAAAAAGGGAAAGGCCGTTGGGAAGGTAATGTTGTAGAAGTTGTCGAGAGAGAAAGAACACAGTTTGTCGGCACCATTCAAATGCACGAAACTTTTGCTTTTTTAGTTCCTGATAACCAAAGAGTAGGTACCGATATTTTTATTCCGAAAGAAAAGCTTAATAAAGCAAAAGACAAAGATAAAGCCATTGTAAAAATTACCGTTTGGCCTAAAAGTGCTGAAAATCCATATGGGGAAGTTGTTGAGGTATTGAATAAAAACTCACCCAATGACAACGAAATGATTGGTATTCTTTGCAACCAAGGAATCGATTATATTTTTCCACAAGAGGTTATTGCCGAGGCGG
>JBLIKY010000018.1:0-22474 GCA_047637535.1 Lentimonas sp. | reverse complement strand
ACGTTAAATCAATTGCATATATTTTTAAAAGTCGTTCAATCACAAAGCGTTACTAAAGCTTCTAAAGAATTGCACCTTACTCAGCCAGCGGTTTCTATTCAGTTGAAAAATTTTCAAAACCAATTTGAAATACCTTTAACGGAAGTGGTCGGACGTAAAATTTACATCACTGATTTTGGACGAGAGATTGCAGAGGTGGCAGAAAACATAATCAACCAAGTTGAGGCCTTAAACTATAAAACCTTAGCCTACAAGGGGCAATTAACAGGGCGTTTAAAGTTTTCAGTAGTTTCAACAGGAAAGTATGTAATGCCTTACTTTCTAACTAATTTTATGCAACAACATTCAGGAGTCCAGTTACTAATGGATGTTACAAATAAAAACAAAGTTGTAGAAAGTTTAGAAAACAATGAAGTTGATTTTGCACTTGTTTCTATTTTACCCAATACATTAAATATTGAGAAAATCGACTTACTTCAAAATAAGCTATACTTGGTAGGCAGTGCCGAAACAAAATTTAAAAAGTCTATCAGCACAAAAGAAATATTTAAAGACTTGCCTTTAATATTTAGAGAAGAAGGCTCAGGGACAAGACAAACAATGGAAAGATTTTTTGAACGCAATAATATATCAGGCATAAAAAAGATGGAGTTAACCTCTAATGAAGCCGTTAAACAGGCCTTATTGGCAGGGTTGGGTTATTCTATTATGCCGCTAATTGGAATCAGAAATGAATTGCATAATAATGAATTGCAAATTATTCCAATCAAAGGTCTGCCAATTAAAACAACCTGGAGTTTAATATGGTTGAGAGGAAAAAAACATTCTCCAGTTGCTAAGTCTTTTTTAGAGTATTTAAAAAAGCAAAAAGCAAAAATCGTAAACGATAAATTTATTTGGTATGAGCAGTATTAGGAGTTTGCTTTTGGATTGTGAGGAAGCATCGAAACCCTTGAAAGCTGACACTGTCCTGAGATAGTTAATTTTTTTACCAGAATGACTGCAGAATTTTAGAATTTTTTCAGAAGCTTAGCTTTTTTTTGGCAATGCCCGTCAGGAGGTGGACAAGTAAAAAAGAAAGAATAGTTTGATTTGAGGTAATTATTAGGGTGTGCCTCTCTCTAGGCAATTGACCTTTCGGGGTTGATATTTGTTCACCTATTCGTCCAAACCTCCGCATAAACCTTCTCCACCAAATTCAACTCCCCGCTAACCGACAGCTTAACCCTATCATAATTCCAGATGTAAAGGCTGTAGTTTTTATTAGGGGGTAGAGTAAATGAAACCTCGTTTTCACCTTGGATCATTTCAAATGCTCGATAATCGGAATTGTCTACCGTGACAACGATTCTGCAAGGCTGATCCGTTGTCATTTTTAACTGATAGGTATTGCTTTGATTCTTGGTTTTTATGCTCGGCAAATTGTGATACTCGTCATTGCTTATATCGGCCTTAAAGTTGTTTGCTAAAGTAGTTCTGTTTTCAAAAGGGTGGGCTTTTTTATACGAACTCGGTACGTATTGAAAAACCCAAACGGCAGATTCAGACTCCACCATAGAATTGACAGCGGTGAAATTTGGGTGATCAAATAAGTAAAGCAAAGGGTTTACTTCTTCAACTTTGCCAAAATGACTATCCCAGAGCAAGAAATCACCGTATTTGAAGAAACCGTAAGGTAATTTTTGAAGACTTTTTGATCCGAGTTGATAGTGGGTCTTGTCCTTTAGCAAGGGGTTTGATTTTAGACTAAAACCGATGAGGGGATGATAAAAAAATAGTCTTTGATGGCCTTGCTTGTTTTTTTGTACGAATTGAGTTGCCTGCATAAGGTCCTCGTCAATAAGGGGAGTAGTTGGGTAGCTCAAGTTGATAATAGCCAAAATAATTAGCGATGCTGGGATAATTTTCCACCAGGAGGAAAGGAGTTGTTTATTGACGCGAACTTGCTCGATGAGATAAATAAGAAAAAGTAAAAATCCGGGAAGTCCTTGAGTGGCGATTCTTAACAAACCGAGTGAACCGTTCTTTCCGCTTCCCCAAAAGTAGGAGTGAAGTGCGATTATTCCCAAAAACGAGCCTGCTGCAAGCACAATTATATCCCATCTTAGTAAGTAAGTCTTTCTTAACTTTAATAGGATAAGAAAGGAGGTAATGCCCAATGCCAACAAGACCAAGCTGGACCATCCAAAATACTGACGCCAATTAATTAAATAATGAAAATAGCTTCCAGATCCGTAAATATTGTTTGCTAGGTGATAGGGTGAACGGGTGAAATACCAGAATGGGTCGCCCAAGCTAACTTCGCCAACCAGAGCGTATATAATAAACGGTACAAATAATAAGGCGATGTATTTAAATTCCTTTCTTACCAAAAGCACAGCTAAAATCAAGACAAAAGGCAATTGGCCTTCGCTTCTTAAAAAAGGGAGACACCCAATGACTAAAGCGGTCAAGAGCCATTTTTTTTCTTGAAGAAAGAGCATTCCCGACACAAGGAAAAGGGAGAAAAGCGGTTCGGTTAGCCCATTTAAAACCGTAATGTTATACTGGTTGCTAGCGAGCAATAAAAAAGGGAAAGCAACGCTCCATGACCAATGGCAATTGAAGTTTCTAAGAATTCTCCAGCCCACCAAAACGGTAAACACAAACACGAGAATATTAAAGCCTATTATGCCTGAATATCCCAATTGTGAAAAGGGACTTGAGAGGAGGGTAAACAGAGGTTTTCCCCAGTGGTCTAAAAAAAGGGAAGGTTTACTCCAACTGGCTTCCGAAATGAAGAAATGCATGATTCCGTCTCCGGTATCGTGGGGTATAACTAGTGTGATTAACTTATTAATGTACCAACTTAGTACGAGGAGCAAACTAATGCCTAAAGCCCATTTTTTGTTGGTAAAAATCAATTTATAATTTCATTTCAGGGACGTTGTCGGGAACGACTAAATCACCTTCGGTTTTTGAAACGATTTCTTCGACGCTAACTCCAGGAGCTCTTTCAATAAGGTGGAATTTACCTTCTTTGATTTCTAAAACAGCAAGATCGGTTACGACTTTCTTAACACAAGCAACGCCTGTAAGTGGGAGCGAACAAGTCTTCAAAATCTTCGATTCACCTGCACGGTTAGTGTGCATCATGGCAACGATAATGTTCTCAGCAGAAGCGACTAAATCCATCGCGCCACCCATGCCTTTTACCATTTTACCCGGTATTTTCCAATTGGCAATGTCTCCGTTTTGGGACACTTCCATTGCTCCTAAGACAGTTAATTGTACGTGTTGACCTCGTATCATTGCGAAAGAAGTAGCAGAATCAAAGAAAACGGCCCCTTTTGTCGCCGTAATGGTTTGTTTCCCCGCGTTGATCAAATCGGCATCTTCGTCTCCGTCATAAGGGAAGGTTCCCATACCCAAAATCCCATTTTCAGATTGAAACTCAACCTCAATTCCGGTTGGAATATAATTGGCCACCAAAGTAGGAATTCCTATGCCTAAGTTGACGTACCAGCCGTTTTGTAATTCTTGCGCTATTCTTTGTGCGATTCCGATTTTATCGAGTGCCATGGTTTATGGTTTGATTTGGTAAAGGTAACATTTTCCTCCTGTGACTTTGAAATCCATAAGCTTACGATTCCAAATATATACTTTGACTTTTGTCTCGTTGAGGTCTAAATTTTCAATTAAAAATTGATGTTCGAATGATTCATCTATTTTCTGGCCGTGAAAAACGGTTTCAAAAGGGTAGTACCAATAGTCTACCATTTGTTCATTGGTATCAACGGTTTGAACCACTAAATGCAATTTGTTGTAATCGGTGTAGGTATTAAGATGTCCTTTAACAGTAAGCATAGCTGGCCCCCCATTGATCTTAGGCAAGGGATCAAATTCCCAAATTAAGCCGTATTCTGCATTGGATTTAAAGGTAGTGTCCCTCGACTCAAGTAACAATTGCTTACTTACCGGTTTTTTCCTTTTGTAAGAAATGTAATAAGTGCTTGGGTCAACAGCAATTGTATCGTAAAGCTTAGGAATCATTGGATTCGTTGGCATGTTCGTTTTCCGAACAATAATATCGGTAAGTATGGAGTTGGAATTATTTGAATTGTAATACGACGATTTTACTGGGCTATACGATTCATGTCGAGGCCAATTCCACAACATAATGTGATAAATCATTAAACTATGTTCGGGTTTAATCGCCGCTTTAGTTTTTTTGTAAAAGCTATCGTTCATTCTATCATCTGGTGAAAAAACGCTGGTTTTTAAACTCATGTGTAAGAAAAAGCTCAAAGGAAAAAAGAGATAGACCCATTGCACGTGAATCCATTTTCCATTGATTTGATCCAAAGAATGAGAAAATAAAAGGATGAACAAAGGAATCAAATAAAATGCCGTACGATCTTCGGGATAATTTACATCGAGAAGAACTGCCAAAGCAACTATACCAATAAGGTTTCCAACGAATAGAAATAGAGGAAAAACATAGACTTGCTGCAAAAAGATCGAACCTTTCTTCAAAATCTGTCGAAACAGCACAAAAAGAATAAAAGTGATTGCGGACCCAACGACGATTGCGGCTAGCCATCCGTCATCAAACAATGCGTAATTACTCAAGGACCGCCCTGTAACATCCCAAATTCCGTCCGCAGCTCCATAGTACAATGCGCCGGCATCTTTAAGCTTTAAACTGAAACTGATAAAGGGAAGAAGGGAAAGGGAAAACAGAATTAACAAAAGCCAATACTTCCAAAGTGAATCCACCAATTTTTGGCGGTTTAGAAGAATAAAAATTACGCAAAAAGCAATGAAAAGCAGACCGGTGTTTATAAATGTGAGATTGGCAGAAACAGCCAAAAGCAGAGCACCACAAGCATAAATTAATCGTTTTAGCTCATAAGCTTGCATCCATTTTGTGACTTGGAATAAAAAGCAAAGGAAAAACGCCAGTGAGAGTCCATACCCACGGGTATAGGCAAAATACTCCATCAACAAAGGCACGGAATTTAATGCGACTAAGGTCAGGAAGCGCAATGAGTTTTTGCTATAAAACAAACTCAATTTGTAACTCGACCAAAACCAAAGGCAAAAAGCCAAAATATTTGGAAACCGAAGCCAGAAGAAATTGTCCTTTACGAGGGGATAAAGAATTTCATGTCCTATAAAAGAGTTTAATAGATGATTGTTCGCGTCCAATACGATCGTATCACCATAATAATCACCGTGATAAATGTAAAAGAAGAAAGTAGCGATTTCGTCGTGTGATGGCGAGACAAATGCCGCACGCAGAAGTAAGTAACCAAGTAATAGGATAAATAAGGCCCAAGCGAAAATACGGAATCGTTTTTGAGTCATTAATTATTTTCTTGGTTTTACTGTTCGTTGTTCGATGCGTTTTTCAAATTTTTCACCTTGAAAGATACGTTGAACGAAAATCCCTGGAGTGTGTATTTCGTTTGGGTTTAGTTCGCCTGCCGGCACCAATTCTTCTACTTCGGCAACAGTAATTTTACCAGCCATAGCCATCAAGGGATTAAAATTACGAGCGGTCGCTTTATAGATTAAATTGCCTTCCGTATCGCCTTTCCAAGCTTTTACGATGGCGAAATCTGCAGTAAGTGCAGTTTCTAGAATATGTGGTTTGCCATTAAAATCTCTGACTTCTTTTCCTTCAGCTACTTCTGTACCAAAACCAGCCGGAGTGAAAAAAGCAGGAATTCCGGCTCCTCCAGCTCGGCATCTTTCGGCTAAACTTCCTTGAGGAATCAAATCAACCTCCAATTCTCCAGAGAGCATTTGTCTTTCAAACTCGTCATTTTCTCCCACGTAGGAAGAGACCATTTTTTTGATTTGTCTTTTGTGTAACAAAAGGCCCAAACCGAAATCATCAACACCTGCATTATTTGAGATGCAAGTTAGATTTTTGGTTCCTGATTTAACTAATTCGGCAATGGAGTTTTCTGGTATACCACACAATCCAAAACCTCCTAACATCAAGGTCATGTTGTCCGATAATCCAGCTAATGCTTCTTCTACGTTTTTAACTACTTTATTCATGTCTAAAAAAGTGATGGCGGGAGTTGTTGTTCTGGTTCACATTCAAATTGTTTTGAACTGTAACCTATAGGAACATCAAATTCGCCCTTTGATATATGTATTGATTTGTCTTTGTATACCTCTTGCATATAATAGCCATAAATTGGCAGAGCGAGTCTTGCTCCTTGTCCCCATAACATGCTTCTAAATCTTACAGAACGATCTTCTGCACCCACCCAAACGCCGGTAACTAATTCAGGAGTTAAACCCATGAACCATCCGTCAGAGCTGTTTTGTGTAGTTCCCGTTTTACCCGCAGTAGGATAACGAATTCCTCCCCAATCTCTTCCTCCGCGTAAACTGGCTCCAGTACCAAATTGAATGGTTCCTTGCATCAATTCAATCATCTTGTAGGCAACATTTTGACTTAAGACCTCCTTGGTTTTAGGTTGGGCATTATAAATTACGTTACCGTTTCGGTCTTCGATTCTTAAAATAAAAGTTGGCGCATTAAATATTCCTTGATTAACAAACATTGATTGGGCGGGTACCATTTCGTATAAAGAAAGGTCCATAGGGCCAAGACACATAGAAGGAACCTCGTCTTCGGGTCTTAAATTAATATCTAAATCTTTTAAGAAACGAGAAATATTCATAGGGCCAGCATAGCCCCCCATTTTGGACATTACGAACACCGTCCCAGGGTTATTTGAATTTGCCAGGGCCCAAGAAACAGGCTTTCCATAATGTTTGTCATCCCCTTCAGGGCACCATCTCTTAGTTACATTTCCGTATCCATCCAAAACATCAACACATTGCACCCCAGGAGGGATAATCGTACAGGGTTTAACAACGCCCATGTTTAGGGCAGTAGCATAAACGAAGGGTTTGATGGTCGAACCTACTTGTCGTCTTCCAAGTTTAACGTGATCATAAGCAAAGTGGTCTATATCTGCTCCACCGACCCAAGCTTTTATGAATCCAGTCTGAGGTTCAACAGACAAAAGTCCAGCGTGTAAAAACGATTTATAATAGCGTATAGAATCATCGGGAGTCATTGTCGTATCGAGGTTACCCCCCCATGAAAAGACGGTCATGTGAACGGCTACTTTGAAGTTCTTTTCAATTTGAGCCTTAGTTTTTCCCGAAGCTTTTAAACCTTGATATCTTGAAGAATTAACGCGACCACGATTCATTATCCTTTCAATTTGCGCGTCATTCAAATCATTACTAAACGGGGAATTTCTTAGAGATTTATTGTTCTCATCAAATTTTTCTTGCAGTGTGCCCTTCAAGTGTTTTTCAACAGCCCCCTCAGCATGCTTTTGCATATTGTAATTAAGAGTTGTGTAGATCTTTAAACCGTCATTGTAGATGTTGTAAGCATCTCCATTTGGTTTCTTGTACTTCAGCGTTCCGTTTTTGTTTTCTTCTTTGAATAAGCGACTTAGTTCTCCTCGTAAAGACTCTCTAAAATAAGGTGCAAGACCTTGCTTGTGGTCAACAATCTGATAGTCTGATTGAATCGGCACCATTTTTAAAGAATCGTATTCCTTTTTGGTGATAAAAGTGGTCAAAGACAGGTTCTTTTTTTTACTGTTTTTGAACCATTGATAAAGCACTTGGTTTCGACGGTTTGCGGCACGCAGACTATCAGCTGTTCGGATAGCTTGTACCTCTTTTGGGTCTACTTTGTCCAATTCAATGCCTTTGTTTGAAGCTATCCTTCTCCTGTAGTTTTTTACCTCAAACATATGAGGATTGAAGTAAGAAGGGTTTTTACACATCCCCACCAACATAGCTGCTTGGTCTTTTGACAGGTCTTTTGGCTTCTTATTGTAGTAAACCTTTGCTGCATTTTCAATACCAACGGCATTGTATAAGTAGTCAAACTGGTTGAGGTACATGGTAATAATTTCTCTCTTGGTATATCGTTTTTCCAAACGAGACGCGATTATGTTTTCTCTGGCTTTTTCATTGATTCTATCCCACAAAGAAAAAACACGATTGCGTCTTTTTACAACCTCTCCGCTGGCAAGTGCCTCTCGTTCTTTTTGTCTTTCTTCAAAAGTAAATAGGAGTTTTGCAAGCTGTTGGGTGATGGTAGATGCTCCACCGGCCGAACCTAAGTTGGCGATTGCTCGAGCTAAGGCACGAAAATCTACGCCTGAATGTTCGTCAAATCGCTCATCCTCTGTTGAGATTAAAGCGTCAATAACATAAGGGCTAATGTCTTTGTATTTGGCACTGGTGCGGTTAATTTTCCAGTATCTACCCAATTCTGTCTTGGCATCGTCTGAATAGACAATTGAGGCCAATAACTCAGGAGGGTTTTCGAGCGTTTCTACTGAAGGTAAATTATCTTCAGATTGAAAAAGTAATAAGCAGGCCAAAATGATTAAAGGCGTAATACCGCCTAAAACGATAATCCACCTTAATTTCTTCTTCGTTTTATCTGAAAAACTGCCAGATTTTTTTTTTGCCTTAACGCTCATACAATCACGATAATTTTATACGTAAAAATAAAGATAATAATTTACCTATTCGTTTATTCTTAATAGAGCACGTCTCTTCTTTGACTGTCTAATTTAAGAAGAATAAAAAGGAGCATCGAGAAAGACATCATTGATGACCCTCCATAACTAAAATAAGGAAGTGGTATACCAATCACAGGGGCAAAGCCGATATTCATACCGATATTAATTGCAAAATGATAAAATAAAATCATGGCCACTGAATACCCATAAATTCGGTAATATCTTGATCGTTGCCTTTCGGCAATGAGGATGATGCGAAGAAGCATAAATAAGTATACGGCGACTAAAAAGAGCGAACCAACAAAACCCCATTCTTCAGCAAAGGGGCAGAAGATAAAGTCAGTCTCTGATTCGGGTACATGGTTGCTTTGAACACTGGATAAGGAAGCTTTTGTATATCCTTTTCCGAAGGCACCACCCGAACCAACTGCCGCCATGGCACGGTTACGGTTATAGTCAGCTCCATCAGGTGCTTCTTGCAAGCCAAGTACGAGTTCAATTCTTTCTTTCTGGTGAGAAGCCAATCCTTGAAAAAAGAAATTAACGGACGAAGATAAAACTACGGAGAGCATAAAGCCGATAAGCACTACCACAAACACTTGCTTTCTTTCTCGCTTCGAGGACATTTTTGACAAACCAAAATAGACCAAAGCACCAACAATTACGAGCACCAGTATTACGACATAAATCCCGTCAACTTTTAAATCACCGAATAGAGAGATATCAAAAGTAACATTGGAAATCAATAAAGTAATTACACATAGTGCAACTACGTAAAACATGATTGGAATAAAGTGAGTACCTACCCAAGTTTGTTTAAATCGAATTCCTGGAATAAGGTTGGTGAACTTTAGAATAATGGGGTCATAGCTCATTCCTTCTCTATACAGTACAAACAAAAAGGAAGTAAAGACGATTAGAGTACCCGCATCAGGCTGCTGAATAATAAGCACCATGGGTATAAGAATAATCGCATTTGAAATGATTACTGTTTTAACACTTTGTAGGTTTACGTTTATGTTGCTGACATAGGAAGAAAGCAAAAGGGCCGTTCCAATTTTTGCAAATTCGGCGGGTTGTATACCCATTGAGCCAACACCCAACCAGGCTCTAGCGCCATTAATTGGCGGCATGAAGAGCACAATGACCAATAGACTTAAAGTAAAGAGATATATAGGAATGGCAAATTTTCTATAAATGGAAGAATCGATTAAGAATACCAGCAGTCCTAAGAATAAAGAAACACAGATCCAGAGAAATTGTTTTCCATATTTTTGAGTAAAATCAAATAAGTTGGGGTGATCCGGGTCAAAGGCAGTAGAGTATACGGTCATTAAACCCATGGTCACAAGTATGATGTAGCACGCAAAAAGCGGCCAATCCATGTTTCCCGTTAAATTATCATTGTTTCTCATTTTAGGTTAGAAAGTTTTGCATCAGCGATTCGGCTAACTTTTAAAGAATCTTTGACCTCCCCTTTTAAGTACTTCTCGATCATTAAACTAGCAGTAGGTGCAGCCCACGTTCCACCGAAACCTGCGTTTTCTATAAATACAGCAACCGCGATCTTTGGGTTTTCCATTGGCGCAAAGGCAATAAAAACCGAGTGATCCTTCCCGTGTGGATTTTGCACTGTTCCCGTTTTCCCGCAAACAGTAATTCCGTCAATTCTAGCCCTTCTTGCTGTTCCGCCATCTTCGTTAACCACACGACGCATCCCTTCAACGACTGGAACAAAATATTTTGCCTCAACTTTAGTAATGTTTTTGACTTTAAATTCAGATTCTTTGTCCCCAATTTTCCTTACAAAATGGGGTGTATAATACCAGCCGTGGTTTGCAATTAAAGCGGCGACGTTGGCCATTTGAAGCGGAGTCAATGCAATTTCACCTTGTCCAATAGAAATAGATCGAATCGTAGAAAAAGCCCATTGGTGATGGCCGTACCATTTGTCATAATAACTAGAGTTCGGAATTCGCCCTGGACGCTGTCCCGTGATATCACTGTTTAACTTTTGACCGAGCCCAAAACTTTTCATGTATTCATACCAGATATTGAGTCCAACTTCGGAGTCCTTGTACACATTACTTTCTTTGCCCTGTTGGATGATTTTTCTTACTGTATAATAGTAATAAGGGTTGCAAGAGTACTGCACCGCTTTAATGATACTAGTCGCTTGAGGGTGATTGTGGCATCCCACCAAACTTTTAGTACAAGGAAAGCCTGTGTTTATATCAATCACGCCTTCTTGAAGGCCGATTAAGGATTGAAGTAATTTAAAAATCGAACCGGGAGGGTATTCCGCTTGCAATGGACGAGGGAACAAAGGTTTGTTTTCATCACGGACTAAAGTCGGATAATTTAATGAAATATTTCTTTTTCCCACAAGGAGGTTGGGGTCGTATCCCGGAGCCGAAACCATGGATAATATTTCTCCGCTTTCTGGTTCGATTGCGACAATGGAACCTTTTTTATTTTGCATTAAATGTTCGCCAAAAGCCTGTAAATCCATATCCAAGCCCAGCTCTAAAGCAGGGGCTTGTCTTGCAATCGTGTCGTATTTACCTCCTTCAAACGCTTCGATAGCATTGTTGAGGGCAGAAGTTACGACATATCTCACGCCCTTTTGTCCGCGTAATTCCTTTTCGTAAAACCTTTCCAGCCCAGCTCGACCCATGTTGTCAGAAGGTCGATAATATCCATCTTTTTGAATGTCTTCCCGGCTAACTTCTGCCAAGTAGCCAAGAATGTTTGCGGCATTGGCATAGGGATAATATCGCATACTTGTTACCTCTTCAAAGAACCCCGGAAAATTTTCTAGATGAGGTGCAATGGCGGCAATTTCTTCGAGAGTTAATTCTTTAAGAAAAGGATAAGCCCTGATTTTTTGGTAATTCGAGGTGGTTTTTCCAGTATTTGGGTTGTAATAAGTACCTTCTCCTTTTTTGATCTCCGCGAATCGTTTTTTGATGTCGACAACACTCATGTCAATCAATTTTCCAAACCCAACGGTATCAAAATCGGTGATGTCATCTTCAATCATCATTAGGTTAAAGTAGGCTCTATTCGCAACAATTTTCTTGCCGTTTCGGTCGTGTACGATTGCCCTAGGGGGAGTTATTTCCTTGCGTCTTTCTGATATTTCCTGCGCTCTTAAAGCCCATGTATCATCGATAACCTGCATGTAAAAAAGACGAAAAGAATACGCCAATCCGACTAGGAGGATGGATACGATTATCAGTATTTTCCGAGAGTCGAGGTTCATCGTTCTTTAGGCTTTTTAACAAAGAGAATTTGTAAGCCGATACAAAGCAAAAATGAAACAATGACACTTAATATTGTTTTTTGAAGAATGTAAAAGAACTCTCCAAAATTAGCCACCTCAAAAACAAAAAACCAAAAGTGATGTATCAAAAGTAGGGTGCCGAAGGTGAAGAAAAACCAACTCTGACCCATGTTGTATATATTACCCTCTTTGTTTAAGTCATAATTCTCACGTGGAGCAAATTTTTTCAGAACCCACGGCCGCATATAGGCAAACAAAAGTAAGGAAGAAGCATGCAGACCAAAAGTGTTACTCATCGAGTCAATAATAAAACCAAATCCAAAACCAAGCAACATTGCGCCTACCACATTCATCTCTATTGGCAACAAAAACAAGACGAGCGGGTAAACCATAGGCAAAACACCCATTCCTATCTCAAGTTGGTTGATGATGAAAATCTGAACTAGGCCAATAATCAAAAAACGAGCTATGTGTACAATTGCGCTATTCATCTTCTTTATCTACAGGTATTAATGCTTCTAGCTGGGTTTGCTCTTCTTGAAGAAGGTTTTTAATGACATATACCTTTTGCAGCGTTCTAAAATTGGTTGAAAATTTAATTTTCACGTCCCATTGAGCCTTACCTTCAATTCCTTCAAGAGAGAATACCTTTCCTACATCAAGTCCTCTTGGAAAAATCCCTCCACCTCCACGGGTGATAACTTTTGACCAAAGATCAATGGGTAAATCGTTTGATATTCCTGCAATGTTCCCAAAACGAGCGTTATGCGTTTCCCATTTTAATAGGCCAAAAGCACCAATATCGCTTATAAGCACATCGATGTTTATGTTTTTTGAAAGAAGCGTTTTAACCGTTGAGTAGTGAGGGGAAACCTTGTGCACGGTTCCGACGATTCCTTGGTCACAATAGACCCCCATACCCCTTTTAACTCCTTGAATTGAACCAATGTTTAAGGTTAAAAAGTTATTGCTTTTGGAATACGTCGAGTTGATTACCGTCGAAGGCATGTACTCGTATTGCCTATTATAAATGGTGTCTTCGATTGAAAACTGTTTGTTGTCAATCTGTATATAGTTTTCAGGCAAGCGATTTCGTAAACGCTCGTTTGCCGCAAGTAATTTACTGTTGGTTTCGTTAAGATGGAAAAACCGTTCGACTGAATTTTGGACCCCCCAAAAAGCACCAGCAATTGAGTTTGCCGTGGTAAAATACTGTGAACTAGGAAAGCTAAGAGAAGTAAAATAAGTCGATAATGCAATGAATTGCAAGACACCAAACAATAGGAAAATCCTAAACCTTCTAAAAAAAGCAAATAGTTTCCTCATGTTTTATATTTGTACGAGCTTTTTTCTGTTAATCTCTAATCAAGAATTGGAATCTGTCAACATTTTTCAAAGCAATACTCGTACCTCTTGCCACAGCTCTCAATGGATCTTCAGCAATGTGCACTGGAAGCTTAGTTTTGGCAGAAATTCTTTTGTCAAGTCCTCTTAACATGGAACCACCACCAGCAAGATATATACCCGTTTTGTAGATGTCAGCAGACAATTCAGGTGGAGTCATTTCCAACGCAGAAAGAATCGCTTCTTCAATTTTTGATATTGTTTTGTCTAATGCGTGAGCAACTTCAGAGTAACTTACAATTATTTCTTTAGGAATACCTGTCATTAAATCTCTTCCTCTAACGGCGAAATCTGCTGGTGGGTTGTCTAATTCGGTTAAGGCCGATCCAACTTCAATTTTAATTTGTTCAGCTGTTCTCTCCCCAACCAAGATGTTGTGTTGACGACGCATGTATTCTTCAATGTCAGAAGAGAAATCGTCACCCGCGATACGGATGGACTTGTCACAGACAATTCCTCCTAAAGCGATTACGGCAATCTCGGTTGTTCCACCTCCTATATCGATAATCATGTTACCCATAGGTTCTTCAACATCTATTCCTATACCTATCGCCGCAGCCATAGGTTCGTGTATCAAATAAACTTCTTTTGCACCCGCGTGTTCAGCACTGTCTCGCACGGCTCTTTTTTCCACCTCAGTAATACCTGAAGGGATACATATTACCATTTTTAAAGAAGGATTGAAAAAACGTCTTCCTGGGTTGATCATTTTGATCATTCCGCGAATCATTTGCTCAGCACTTTGAAAATCGGCAATAACACCGTCTTTCAATGGCCTGACAGTTTCAATAAGTTTGTGCGTTTTACCGTGCATTTGTTGTGCCTTCTTTCCGATGGCTACAACGCGGTTACTTTGAATGTCCTTGGCAACAATAGATGGTTCGTCAACTACAACCTTATCATTCATGATGATTAAGGTATTTGCTGTTCCGAGGTCAATTGCTATTTCCTGCGTTAAAAAGCTAAATAGTCCCATGATGTTTTTTGTTCCTCTTTATTTTATGGTATAAAAATATGAATATGTACGCAATATGATACTATTTATTGCAATATAAATCACATTTATTAATTATTTTTTTTTAATGTTTAAAATGACGGTTTCCTGTAAAAACCATGGCCATTTTATTTTCGTCACAATAGGCGATAGAAAGTTCGTCTTTAATCGAACCTCCAGGCTGCACAACTGAGTCAATCCCTTCTAAATGAGCAATTTCCACGCAATCAGGAAAAGGGAAGAAAGCATCAGAGGCCATTACAGCACCCTTCAAGTCAAACTTAAATGTCTTTGCCTTGTGAATCGCTTGGCTCAAAGCGTCTACTCTTGACGTTTGTCCAGTCCCGCTTGCCAATAATTGCTTGTTTTTTGCCAATACAATCGTGTTGGATTTAGTGTGTTTAACCAATTTATTAGCAAAAAGTAAATCTTCAACCTCTGATGCGGTTGGCGCAACTTTAGTAATTGTTTTAAAATCGGCAGCGACTTCTTTTATAGTGTCTTTATCTTGTTCAAGTACTCCATTCAAAATAGTTCTAAATTGCTTAGGCTGGAAGTCAAATGATTTTTGAATTAAAAGCGCTCTATTTTTCTTCGATTTAAGAACTTCCAAAGCGTCGTTGTCAAATGCTGGAGCAATTACAACTTCGCAAAATAAAGTGTTAACCTTTTCCGCAGTTTCTTTATCGATTTTTCGGTTGGCAATTAAAATTCCACCGAAAGCCGAAACTGGATCTCCTGCCAAAGCAGCTGAGTAAGCTTCTGAAATAGTTTTTCTTGTTGCCAAACCACAAGCATTGTTGTGTTTTAGTATTGCAAAAGTTGGGTCTTCTTCTAAGAAATCTCCCATTAAGTTTACTGCGGCGTCAACATCTAATAAGTTATTGTAAGAAAGTTCTTTACCATGCACTTGATCAAAAACGCTCTCAAGGTCTCCGTAAAAGACACCTTTTTGATGAGGGTTTTCACCGTAGCGAAGCACCTTGCTTTGTTTGATACTTTGCTTAAACAACTCAGCTTCTCCGCCGTTAAAGTATTCGAAAATATGTGTGTCGTAGTGAGACGAAACATGAAATGATTCTTGTGCAAAATCCTCTCTTTCGTCAAGAGTTGTTGCACCGTTTTCGCTGTATATTTTTAAGAAAGAAGAATAACTGTCTTGCGAAGGAAGGCATACTACGTCTTTATAATTTTTTGCCGCTGCACGGATCAATGAAATCCCACCGATGTCTATTTTTTCAATTATGTCGGCGTGCTCAGCTCCAGAAGCTACCGTATCCTCAAAAGGATATAAGTCAACGATAACCAAATCAATTTCTGGGATATCATATTCTTTAGCTTGATTCAAATCACCCTCTTCGTCTCTACGGTGCAAAATACCACCAAAAACCTTCGGGTGAAGTGTTTTTACTCGACCTCCGAAAATGGAAGGATAAGAAGTTAAATCTTCAACACGCGTAACTGTAAGACCTAAGTCTTCGATAAATTTTTGAGTCCCACCAGTAGAATAGATAGTCACATTGTTTTTAGCCAATTCCTTCACGATGGGCGCCAAACCGTCTTTATTGAATACTGAAATTAAGGCTGATTTTATTTTTTTTCTTTCTTCCATGAGAGCATGTTGAATTAAGCCGCAAAATTAGGCAGAATTTCCTTATTTTTACCTAAAAAGGATGTGAAATAGACCGTATAAACGTCCATTTTTCCAATTCTAATCTCTTTAGGTTTATTTCATGACGCAAAAAGCAACGTTAATTACTGTAGTAGAAGATGAAAAAAGCATTGCAGAAATGCTTCAGCTCAATCTTGAGCTTGAGGGGTATGTTGTCCAACTTTACAAAGACGGAAACCTCGCTTGTGAAAACATAAAGTCAATCAGCCAATCAGATTTAGTTTTACTTGATGTCATGTTGCCTGGTAAATCGGGGTTTGAACTTTGTCAAATGATACGTAAACATTCCCAAGTCCCTATTATCATGCTTTCCGCAAAAGGTACAACCGGAGATAGAATTCAGGGATTAAAACTCGGCGCCAACGATTATCTACCAAAGCCTTTTGATTTGGAAGAACTCTTACTAAGAATAAACAATTTGTTGCCAGCAATGGAAGTGATTTTGGGTGAAACATTTGCCATTGGCAAATTCACGGTTAATCCTATGACCTATGAATTAACAAATGAAATGGGCAAAACAATAGAAACCTTTTCAAAAAGAGAAATAGAACTGTTGAAGCTTTTTAACAACGAAGAAGGCAAGGTGGTCTCAAGAGATGAGATTTTGGACAAAGTCTGGGGCAAGGACCAGTTTCCAACTAGCCGAACCATAGACAATTACATACTTGCATTTAGAAAAATATTCGAACAAGACCCAAAGCAAGCCAAGCATTTTCATTCGATTAGAGGGGTAGGTTACAAGTTCAATAGGTAACACTTCTAAAATTCGTTAAAACCATTGCACAAGAAGGCAAAGCGATTAATTTTGTCACCCTCATGAAGTTAGAAAAACAATTAAAGTACGACAAGGCTTATTTAAGAATGGCCGATCAATGGGCAGGCCTCTCACATTGCAATCGAAAACAGGTTGGAGCGATAATAGTAAAAGACCAAATGATAATTTCAGATGGTTATAACGGAACGCCTGCTGGATTTGATAATTCTTGCGAAAACGAGAATGGCGAGACACATTGGTACGTTTTGCATGCGGAGGCAAATGCGATTCTTAAAGTTGCAAAATCGACTAATAACTGCAAGGGAGCAACACTATATATGACTCTTTCACCATGCAAAGATTGTAGCAAATTGATTCTTCAAGCAGGCATTAAAAGAGTGGTTTATAGCCGGAAATACAAAGATAATTCGGGATTAGGTTTCTTAAAAGAAGCAAATATTGAATTGATGCAAATTGACATAGAAAATGATGGAAAAGAATCCTAAGAATCAATATTTAGTGCCGATAGGACTTGCCATTGCCATTGCAATCGGACTTGGAATGGGCTATTATTTGGCCCCTAGGACCAATTACACCATCGCCGAGCAAGAAGGAGAGAAATACCAAAAAATCCAAGACATCATCGAGATTCTCGACAAACGATATGTTGATACCGTCGATGGAGAGAGATTATTTGAAGAGTCAATTGCCGGAATGTTGCATAAATTAGACCCGCATTCAAATTACATCCCTTCAAGAGATTTAAAAGCGGCACAAGAATCAATTCAAGGTAATTTTAAAGGTGTCGGAGTTCGGTTTTTTATAATTCGAGATACGATTTGCATTACTCATGTTATTCCTTATTCGCCTTCTGAAAAGGCAGGCGTGATGGCAGGAGATAAAATTTTAAAAATTGATGGGGACTTGGTAGCCGGAAACGGAATCACCAACGAAAAGGTGATGGACTTGCTAAAGGGTAATGCAAACACCGAAGTTAAAGTGAAATTTAAAAGAAATAATGACGAGGTAGAATTGAAAATCACTCGAGGATCAATTCCAATTTCTTCGATTAGCTCAGCATATATGATTAACGCTACAACAGGTTTCGTCAGAATAGATGCGTTTTCAGCAACCACGGCCATAGAGTTTAAGACAGAAAGTTTAAAGCTTCTTCAAAAAGGAATGACGGAAATGATATTAGACCTTCGCTCAAACGGTGGAGGAGTCTTATCAGGTGCCGTTGACATTGCTGATGAGTTTTTAGAAGACGGATTGGAAATTCTTAAAACCAAAGGAACCCATACTCGAAACGATGTTTATACCAGTAAAAATGGAGGCTTATTGGAGTCGACTAAATTGTCCATTTTAATCAACCAATATTCAGCTTCTGCAAGTGAGATTTTGGCAGGGGCAATACAAGACAACGACAGAGGGTTGATTTACGGACGACGTTCATTTGGAAAAGGATTGGTGCAGGGAGACTTTCAACTTAGAGACGGGAGTAATTTGAGATTGACAGTGGCAAGATATTATACCCCTTCTGGTCGCTGCATACAAAAACCTTACAACGGCAACATGGAGGATTATTACAGCGATGCGTTGGATCGAGTTGAGAGTGGTGAAATGTTCGCCCCAGACAGCTCACTTAGAGTTGATTCTCTCTTATACTACACCAAATCTGGTCGTAAAGTTTATGGTGGCGGAGGAATCATGCCCGACGTGTTTATTTCTTTTGACACATCGTTCTCAAACCAGTATGTCAACAGGCTTAGGTATACTCCAGTTTTTCAAACATTTGCATTTGATTTTGTAAGTGATAAAAGAGAAAAATGGAACAACGTAGAATCGTTTAACAAGCAATTTGTAGCCAATAAAATGATAATCACTGCCATTTGCAAATACGCAGAAAAGGAATATGACATTCCTTTTATTCAAAGTGAAATGACTCAGAACAGTAAGATTATTCAACAGCTTCTTAAACAAGAAATTGCTAGACAGCTTTGGGTAGAAAACGGATTTTACTATGTCACCAATAAACAGGATAAAGAGGTGCTTACTGTACTTAAAAGCAAAATATAACAGAAATATCATCATATTTTGATGTTAAAAGAATTTTTTTGGTTTATTTATTATGTTAATTTTAGAGATAACCAACATCTAATTTTTAGGTCATTTTGAGTATAATACAAAAAAGTTCGTTTTTTAAGTTTCTGTCACCTGGTCCGGAAGACGAAGTAATTGAGCGAGAAAAAGATTTCTTATGGTTTGATGAAAACGGGATTTTGTGCACTGTATCGAAAGATGACATTGGAGACGTTAGTATTGACGAGCTGCAAAAAATTATCGACGAATGGGAAAAGGAGCACAAAGGAGAAACCTATTATATGCTTTCGGTTTACAACCCGAAGGCAAAAATGAATAAGGCGCAAAGGGATTTTATCAGCAAGGTATATTCAAAATACATTAATGCACTTGCTGTAATTAATGACTCGGCAATGGGAAGAATGGCAATTAATTTATTCATAGCCATTCAACCACCGCCTTACCCCCTTAAAATGTTTAAGGACGAAAAAAGCGCGAAGGCTTGGTTAATTTCAATCAAAAACAACAATGAGTAACGAAAACTTTATTTCTGAGTTGCACTCTATTATCAAAGGTCAAACTTTGGATAGTGGGAATAGAACTGCCGAAGAGAAAAAGTTTATTGAAGAGTTAAAGGAATACGTTAATCAGCAAAATGAACTAACGAATTCACAAAACGATCTTCATGATAGATTGGAAAACTTATTAGATGTTTTGGTTGAGTTTGCCCAGTTTAATTTTGAAATGGAAATACCTATTTCAGATAAAGCTGATGAATTAGACGGAATCGCTCTGGGATTGCAAACTTTAGGTCAAGAAATTGAGTTTTATCAAAAAGAATTGGTGCTCACAAATGACAGCTTAAAGGAGGCTCAGTCAATGGCCAAAATTGGAAGCTGGGAAGTAATCATTGAAACCAATGACATGAAATGGAGCGACGAGATGTATCACATCTTTGACATTCCGGATGTGGGGAAAGAAGTAGAGACTTTAGTTGATATGATTTCTGAAGAAGACAAAAATCAACTCGAAGATTTATTCAATAGAGTAGTTGAACGTGTTAAAAATTTCAATTATGTCTTCTTGGCTGACGTTAAAGGAAAAGTAAAATACATTGATGCTCAAGCTAAACCCATTATTGTTAACCAAAAAGTAATCAGCGTTGTCGGAACAGCTATGGATATTACTGACCGAATATTGGCTGACATAAAAATGAACAAACTCAATGCGGAGCTTGAGGAAAAAGTTGCGGAAAGAACAAAAGATTTAGAAGGCTTTTCTTATTCTGTTTCACATGATTTACGAGCACCACTTCGGTCAATCACAGGTCTCTCAAAGATATTAGCAGAGAATTATTCGCATCTTTTAGATGAAGAGGCGAATCGACTCTTAACCATAATCATCAAAAATGCGACTAAAATGAGCACCTTGATAGAGGAGTTATTGAACTTTAGTCGCGTCGGGGTACAAGTTCCGAAATTTGATGAAATTGAAACGAACGAACTTGTTACTAGTGCTTGGACCGATGCAATGAATAATTTTGAATCGAAGGATATTGTGGACTTCAAAAGTGTAGAATTGCCTAATATTTATGGCACCAAGTCAATGTTAAATCAAGTTTTCGCAAACTTGTTTTCAAATGCGTTAAAATACTCATCTAAAAAAGAAAAAATAAGTATCGAGGTGGGAATTGAAAGTCAAGACGATGACTTATTGACCCTATTCGTTAGGGATAATGGATGCGGTTTTGACATGAAGTACCACGATAAATTATTCGGAGTATTCCAACGATTACACTCAGAAGATGAATTTGTAGGAACAGGAGTTGGATTGGCTTTTGTAAAAAGGGTTATTGACAAGCACCACGGTAAAATATGGGCAGACTCAACTCTTGATGAGGGATCAATATTTTACATCTCCGTTCCATGGCGTGACCCAATTTTATTTTAACAGCCATTTATCGCTTTAGGTAAAACAGAAGATATATAGGAATCGACTATTCTTAGTTGAAGACGTGTATTTTTTAACAATTTACCAATTACCAAGTCTACATTTACTAATTTAGTGACAGAAACTAGATAGAATGGAAATCACACCGGAAATAATTCAAAGATTAAAATTGCTCAATGATAAATACTCATCATCTGGACAGGATTTAGCGTCATATTTGGATGGGCTTTTGTATGAGGACTATGTAAAATATTGGGATTATATTGAATTAGACACTCTACTAAGTCTTCAGAAACCGCGAACAAATTTCCCAGACGAAGAGGTTTTTATTGTTTATCATCAAATCACCGAATTGTATTTTAAACTTGTAAGAAATGAGTTTCAAAACATATTTGATTGTAAAACGTTAACGGGTGATTTCTTCTTGAATAGACTTAAAAGATGCAATCGATATTTCGACGCGCTTGTTCAAAGCTTTGAAATCATGGTCGACGGAATGGACAATAAAGAGTTCATGAAGTTCAGGATGGCATTACTTCCTGCTAGTGGTTTTCAATCCGCTCAATATAGAAAAATTGAAATTGGTTCGACGGATATCGAAAACCTTGTTACTCTTGATAAAAGAGCTGCATTAAAAGGATCAAAGGACCTTGATGAGTTGTATGCCAACATATACTGGAAACAGGGAGCACAAGATAACGAAACAGGTAAAAAGACTTTGACGTTGATTCAATTTGAAGATAGATATGATGCTGAGTTAATTGAATTAGCAAATAAATCCAAAAAATCAAACCTGTGGAATGTCTATTCAAATCTTCCAAAAGAAGATAAGGAGAGAGAAGACATAAAGGAGATGATGAAGGCATACGATTTGAATGTAAATGTAAATTGGCCATTAGCGCATTACAAGTCCGCAGTGAGATACCTTCAAACTAAAGCGGGTGATGTAGGGGCAACTGGGGGTACAAATTGGCAAAAATATCTGCCTCCGCGCTTTCAAAAAAGAATCTTTTTCCTAGAGTTTTGGTCAGAGGATGAGGTTGAAAACTGGGGCCGTGGATGGGTTGAATCTCAAACTATTACAAAGTAACCCAGCCATCTGAATCTTGGTGAAGTAAGAAAACAAAAGGCTGTGTTTTCACTTTACAATCTATGTTTTTATACTTTATTTCAGTTAAGAATAACCCTTGTGGATGAGCAGGTACAGGAAGAGTTTCCTCGTGATTCATGTCAAGGACTTCTTTTAGATGCTCTAATTCTATTTCACCCAAACCAACCTGCAATAGACGGGAAACAATATTACGTATCATTCCTCGTACAAATCGGTTTGCTGTAATTTCAAAACAAAATTGATTTTTGTATTTGTTGGTCTTTAATGATATGGATTGAATCAAGCACAAGGTACTATCATGTTTGTCTGGAGACTTGCACAAGGGCTTAAAATCCTTTTGAATAGCGATTAACTTAACGGCTTCTGCCATCTTCTTAAAGTCAAATACCTTCTCTTCGTATAAAGAAGAATATTCGTCAATAAATGCGGTTTGCTCAGTATGCCAAAAATATTTATAACTACGCGATATGGCATGATAACGAGCATGAGCACTTTTGTTAACTTCTATTATATCGTGTATACGTATCGATTTTGGAAGAATTTTATTGAGTCTAAAAATGGTCTTGTCGGAGAGATTTTCTTCAAAATTAAAATGAGCAAAATATTGACTTGCATGAACTCCTGAATCCGTGCGCCCGCAACCCGTAACCTTTA
>JBLIKY010000017.1:0-23007 GCA_047637535.1 Lentimonas sp. | reverse complement strand
AGAATTTGACACTTTTAAAGGGTTGCCAGGACTTCTTGCAGATGTTCTCCCTGATAAATACGGTAATCAAATGATTAATCTGTGGTTGGCCCAGCAAGGTCGCCCTGAAAACAGCATGAATCCAGTAGAGCAATTGTGCTTTATTGGTTCGAGGGGAATGGGAGCTTTGGAATTCGAACCAACAAACCAGCAGCCCAATGAAAAAGCACAAAAAATCGAAATCAGCAGTTTAGTAGACGTGGCTAGCAATATGCTCAAAAATCGGGAATCTTTCAAAGCGAATCTTGACAGTTACGAGGAAACAACTATCAAACAATTGATCACTATCGGAACCTCCGCAGGTGGGGCTCGACCTAAGGCCGTTATTGCTTATAACGAAGAAACGGGCGAGGTACGCTCAGGTCAAACCAAAACACCCAAAGGATTCACCCATTGGATAATCAAATTGGATGGCGTAAACGATGTTCAGCTCGGCAGCACAAGAGGCTTCGGACGCGTTGAAATGGCCTATTACCTCATGGCGAAAGCAGCAGGTATACAAATGGCAAATTGTAAACTTTTCGAAGAAAATGGTCGAGCGCATTTTATGACCGAACGATTTGATAGAGAAGGCAGTTCAACCAAACATCACCTGCAAACTTTTTGCGCCCTTAAACATTGTGATTTTAATGAGGTAAATAGTTTCAGCTACGAACAATTGTTTCAAACCCTGCGAGAATTGCATTTAAGTTATCCCGAAGCACAAGAATTATTCAGACGAATGGTTTTTAATGTTTTGAGTAAAAATTGTGATGACCATACAAAAAACTTCTCTTTCTTACTTAAGAAAAACGAAAAATGGAGCCTCGCCCCTGCTTACGATTTGTCTTTTGCTTATCGAGCCGATAGTATTTGGGTTAGCCAACACGCATTGAGCATAAATGGCAAAAGAAAAGGCATTACTTACGACGACTTTCTTAAGTTGGCTAAAAACATGAATATCAAAAATGCCAAAAAAATTATTGAAGAAGTCAATTTAACGGTCTCTCACTGGAAAAAATTTGCATCAGAAGTCAATGTTAGTTCAGAAATAACGGAACATATCGCCAATAATCTAATTACATTCTAAATCAATTAAACAGTAAAAGCATGTCTAAGAACAGCCATATTAACTATATCGAATTCAAGGCCATAGATAAAACGGCTATAAAATAATTTTACTCCTCGGTGTTTGGATAGAGTTTTACAAATTACGGTCCTACATATTGCTCCTTAGAAGACAGCGGACTCCATGGCGGATTCGAGATGACGGATAAACCGATTACAAACGGGGCCTTGGTCATTCTATATCACGAAAATTTGGAAGAAATTAAAACCAAAGTAATATCAGCAGGAGGAAAAATAAACATGAACATGAACATTTTCTCTTTTCCAAGCGGGAAGAGATTTCACTTCATCGATCCTTCAGGAAATGAATTGGCGATTTGGTCGGACAAATAATACTTATTCATAAACACAAAAAATCCCGTTCATTGATTTGAACGGGATTTTTTGTTTGCTAAAAGCTATTTTGTTTTGTCCTAGAAAGTTGGACAAGAAATTGTTCTGAATGAAGTAGGACGTTTTTTACAAGCTACAAGAATGTTCATAGAAATTTCGTGTGAACCTGAAGAAACTCCATTGTTTAATTTAGATACGGTAACATCGTAAGAGTAACCCAATCTAAACTTGTCAGTAGAGATACCAACAGTCAAAATAAACGCATCTCTATTTCTAAGGTAAGCACCAGCAGTAAACTGACTGTACTTGATATAAGTACCGATATTTAATTGTTGGAATCCTTGTTGATAAGAATACAAAACACTTGGCATAATCGTCGTTGAATTCTTGTAACGAGATCTTCCACCCAAAGGAATGTTTGCAGAAGCGTGACCTGTAAAACGCATTGGTAATTTAGATTCACCGTTAATCAAAGACTCATTTGGAGTATTCAAGTGATTCGCTGCAAAACCTACATTAAAGCTTTTGTTAAAAACAACAGCTCCTGCAGATGCATCGAAATAACCTCTTGATCCACCGTTAATAATATCGTTGGTAGCGAAGATAAAACCTCTTCTTGGGTCAATTTGATCACCAAAACTCAAACGAGAAGGATCCAAAGATTTTTGAGAATAACCCGCTTTTGCACCGAACAAAGCCGTCCATTTTCTATTCAAACGTAAGTGATATGAATACATCAACTCACCCGTCGTTCTGTTTATCGTTTTTGCTTGACGGTCATTCACAAGTAAAATACCAAATCCACCATTTATATTATCAAAATACTGATCGTATGCAGCTGCATAACTTACATAAGCACTACCAAGAGCTGGCCATTGATTACGATAATTCATCGCAAAACGAGGACAACCATTAGTTCCAGCCATGGCCGGATTTAAAAATATAGGATTTGAATAGAATTGAGTGAATTCCAAATCTTGAGCCATCAACGATGTTGATGTCAATGTTAATAGGGTAGAAAAAAGTAATCTTTTCATTTTTACAGTTTTAGCATACTTTGGCTCTTGCGGCCGTTTTTATTCAATAATCTCAAGGTCAATTGATGCGATAAAGCCGATTTTTGAAGTGCTGCCGACTGGGTGTTGTCAACATTGTACATCATCATAAATCGGTCATATTTTAAACCAATTGATCCAGAATAATCACCATTGGAAGAAACTCCCCCTCCAAAAGCAAAGCGTTTGTATCTGAAAATTGAACCGGCCCAAATTTCAGATAAATTTTCGATATTTTGATACATTATGTAAGGAGAAAATGAAATTATTTTGGTTCTCGAAACGTAATCCGAACCTAAAGTCGCTGTATAGTGCATTCCTGCACGTCTAGAGGCTCCTTGTTCATTACTGTAAATATTATCGTAGTGTCGTGCTAAATTATCCAATTGCATTCCAAAATAGAACCATTTGGTACTTGCCAACATAGAAACCCCAATATCTTGGTACCATAAACTCGATCCTATCGCGGATGATTCGTTCACGGTAAAGGTATGTTTGTTGAATCTGTCAATTTCTACTTCTTGTCCGCTTGTTAATTTTGAAGCGTTCAATTGTTTGTTACCCATTTTGAACCTAACTCCTGGTTCAAGCATAAAGTTTTTATTAATCGAAAACTTAGGAGAATACGTAAATGCCATTTGTCCAATTTGGTAGGCACCGTTTCCATAATAGTCATAGTTAGCCTGTACACCAAGTCCACCTCTTATTTCTTTTAAATAAGTGTCATAAGAAAGGGTATTCATCAATTGTTGATTTTCCTCCCCTAACCATTGCGCTCTTGAAATAGTTTGTATTCTGGTTGTCATTAAGGTACCGGCCGAACCAAAGTTCACGTCCATCGCCTGCATATTGGGTGCATGGTAATAAACATCTTTGGAATTATTAAAGGCAACCGCATTGTCGGTTAGTTTAATAAGTTTATTTCCAAACCGCTTTAGTTTAGCCATTGCAGAATTGTCATAACCACTAGATATACCTGATTTTGGAAGGTAAGAACCTTTCATTGGTTTACCAATCTTCGTAATATCTGATTCTTCTATCCAAGAGATCTCTCCTGCTTTAATAAGCTTTATGTTTTCAATACGATTATCCGATTCTGTTTTAGGGCTTACCTTAATTCCTGTAGGGCTTTCGATAATTAATTTAGATTGTAATATTGATTGTTCAGAAGAAGCCTCATTATCATCCAACTCGTTCTTATTAGCAATAGACGAAAGTATATTTTCGTCATCAACCGTTCTTGCTATTTTGTTAGCTACTTTTTGAGTAATAATATTTGAAGTTTCTTTTTGAGTGGAAGAATTTGAAGCAGCACTTTGCACCGGAGTTTTCAATTCTTGGGAATTCACTGCCACAACGTTCTCAACTACTACTTTTTCTTCAATAACATTCTCTTCAATGTTTTCAGTTGATATTACTTCTAAAGGGGCAACTTGACTCAAAGTGTTTTGAGTCAAATCATCCTGACCCAATACCATTTTATGGTCAAGGCTTTGCGAAGCCAAAATAAAATCTTCTTTGTCAGAGTTTAAGAATTGGTAAGCTCCAAAGGAAAGCAACAAGGCCACACCAGCAGCGGCGTATGTCTTATAGTTAAACCAAAAAGGTACTCGAATAAAATCTTTAGTTCCAGGGTAAACAACCGCCTCAGCAGTAACTGCAGACTCTGCCCACAGCGACTTTTCTTCTAGCAACTCAGGATTTTCAGCCAATAAAGTATCCAACTGAACAATTTGAGCTGCATCAAGGTTACCCTCGACAGCGTCAAACATCCATTGGTCTATATTTTCTATTGTTGGCTTTTCCATTATACCAAAGACTTATTGTCTTTTAATTGTTTCTTAATTTTGTTTCGTGCTCTAAACAAATAAACTTTTACTTGTGATTCGCTTATCGAAAGTATCTCGCCAATTTCTTGGTAGGTATACCCCTCTAAATCTCTTAAAAGAATGATACTCTTTTGAAGGGGAGGTAAAATATTAACTACTCTATCCACCACTTCTCTCGATTCAAAATGATTCTTGTCGTTGCTTGCAACTTCAGGAATCCCCTCTGAGTCATAATCCATTCTTTTTCGCTTGTTAGTAAAGTTGATCATTCCATTATAAGCGGTTGTAAACATCCAGCTTTTGGCTTTCTCAAATTCTACTTTTTTGCGATTCAACCACAACTTTTCAAAAACATCTTGTACAATATCTTGTGCGTTTTCGCTGTTCTTCAAAAACTTCAACGCAAACCCATAAAGGCCATTGGCGTGATTTTTAACGGTGATATTGTACTCGTGTCTTGTCAAAAGTTATTTACACGTTATAGGTTAAACAATTCGGAACGTCGAAAAGTTACAAGTGAATAATATTATTTTTTAATAGGCCTAAAAATATATTAATCTAGCTTAAACTCCTTATTTATACTGACGTTTTTATCAAATGTTACACACAATTGATAAACATAGGTTTTACACAACTTTATTACTATATTCGTTACTAAACAATTACATAAGACATATGAACGTTAATCGCTTATTCGACTTGCCAAATTACCAGTTGCAGAATTATGCGCAACCTGGCATGTTCGTCACTAAAACCAACGGAAACTGGGAAAAAGTATCTACACAAGAATTTGTTATCCTAATTTCTGAGTATTCAAAAGGATTGATAGGATTAGGTATTAAGCCCGGCGATAAAGTGGGCTTGGTATCGACAAATAGATACGAGTGGAATGTAATGGATTTTGCCATTCAACAAATTGGAGGAATAGTAGTGCCACTATACCCCAACATATCGGCAAAAGATTATACCTATATATTTAATGATGCCAAATTAAAAATATGTGTTTTAGGAACAGAAGAATTGTTTAATACCATCAACCCTATTTTATCACAAACACCAAGTGTTGAAAGTTTATTTGTTTTTGATTCGGTGAAAGGCACAAAATCATGGACCGAAATCGCAAATGCAGGAAAGGATGTAAAAGACGAAGAAGTAGCAGAATTAAGCAAGGAAATAAAAAAAGAAGATTTAGCGACTATAATATATACTTCAGGTACAACAGGCAACCCAAAAGGTGTGATGTTGTCACATGGTAATTTATTATCCAATGTTTTATCTCTTTTAGAACCAATACCAGCGGATAATACATCGCGTGTTTTAACCTTCTTACCTATATGTCATGTATATGAAAGAATGTTGCATTACTTATATATCTATCTCGGTTGTTCGATACATTTTGCCGAATCAATGGAGACCATAGGTGAGAATATAAAAGAAGTAAAACCCCAAGTTTTTTCAGCTGTTCCAAGATTGATTGAAAAGGTATTCGATAAAATCATGGCGAAGGGTGACGAACTTAACGGCATAAAACGAAGACTTTTTTTCTGGGCCGTTGAGATAGCTGAAGAGTACGAAATGGAAGGTAAAGGTCTTATTTATGGAATAAAATTGGCTATTGCCCGAAAATTAATCTTTTCTAAATGGCAAGAAGCATTGGGAGGTGAAGTCGCGGCTATTGCTTCAGGAAGTGCTGCTTTACAACCTCGTTTGGCAAGAATATTCATGGCCGCAGGGATTCCTGTTCTTGAGGGCTATGGTCTTTCAGAAACCTCACCAGTTGTTTCTGTAAATAGTTTTCAAAGAGGAATTAGATTCGGCTCAGTTGGTGCATTGATCGACGACGTTGAAGTGAAAATTGATAAAGATGGAGAGATTTTAGTGAAAGGCCCTAACGTAATGATGGGTTACTATAATCTTCCTGAAGAAACGGAAAAAGCAATTGACGCTGATGGCTGGTTTCACACCGGAGATATTGGGAATTTTATCGAGAACAAATATTTGAAAATAACGGATCGTAAAAAGGAAATTTTCAAAACTTCCGGAGGGAAATACATCATTCCTCAAGCGATGGAAAACAAATTTAAAGAGTCAAGATTTATTGAACAGATAATGGTAATGGGAGAGGGTATGAAATTTCCTTGTGCATTGATACACCCGAACATTGATTTTGTAAAAGAATGGGCTAAGAAAAAAGACTTTAATATCGACGTTTCAACTCATGAATCAATCGTTATGGATCAAAGGGTTGTTGACAGAATTCAAAAAGAGGTTGACTTGTTCAATGCTGGATTTGGTCAATGGGAGAAAATCAAAAGATTTGCTTTACTGCCTAATGAACTGTCGATTGATGGAGGAGAATTGACTCCAACGTTAAAATTGAAAAGAAAGATAATCAAAGAGAAGTATCTATCGCAGTACGAAGGAATGTACAAAGACTAAGAAATTTTACCCCAATTGGGTTTAGCTTTAAGAATCGCATTGAGTTTTTGATAAACCAATGCGTTTTCTTTTTTAGCCAATTCTGTGTCGGCACTCAAAACTTCTCTGGCTTTATCCCTAGCCAATGAAACGAGCTGTCCATCCGTGGCTAAATCGGCTATTTTTAATTGCAAATCTCCGCTTTGTTGGGTGCCCATGATGTCTCCTGGACCTCTTATTTCCAAATCAACCTCAGCTACCTCAAAGCCATCGTTTGTTCGTACCATCGTTTCTATGCGCTTCTTGGCTTCGTTTGACAATTTGATTGAGGACATTAATATACAGAATGACTGCTCAGCCCCTCTACCTACCCTACCCCTTAATTGGTGCAATTGCGAGAGTCCAAATCGTTCAGAGTTCTCAATTATCATAACACTTGCATTGGGTACATTTACCCCAACTTCAATAACTGTGGTTGCCACCATAATCTGTGTTTCGCCTTTTGTAAAACGATTCATCTCAAATTCCTTGTCTTTCGCCTTCATTTTTCCGTGTAACATACTCAGCTGGTATTCCGGTCGCGGAAAGGCTCTAGATATGGCTTCAAAACCTGACATCAAATTGTTTAAATCCAAGGTTTCACTTTCTTCAATCAAAGGATAAACAACATAAACTTGACGTCCCTTTTCTATTTCTTTCTTGATAAAGTCAAAGACTCTTAATCGTTGTCCTTCTAATTTATGACTCGTTGTAACTGGCTTTCTTCCCGGTGGAAGTTCATCAATCACAGAAACATCTAAATCACCATAAAAGGTCATGGCCAATGTTCTCGGAATGGGAGTCGCTGTCATTATAAGTATATGCGGGGGAAGCTTATTTTTCTTCCACATTCTTGCCCTTTGCGCTACTCCAAATCGATGTTGTTCGTCAATTACCACGATCCCTAGATTGTGAAATTGAACGTTGTCCTCGAGCAAGGCATGAGTACCAATTAAAATATGAATCGATCCGTTTTGGAGTTCTTCGTGAAGTTTTACTCTTTGTTTTTTCGTGGTCGAACCTGTCAAAAGCGCCACATTTACGGGCAAACCATCCAACTGTTCTTCTATGGTCTTAAAGTGCTGATTGGCCAATATTTCAGTCGGCGCCATAAGTGCTCCCTGAAAACCATTGTCTAAGGCCATAAGTATTGACATTAGGGCAACCAAGGTTTTACCCGAACCAACATCTCCCTGAATCAAACGATTCATGTGTCGACCGGTCATTAAGTCAATCCTAATTTCCTTGGTTACTTTTTTCTGAGCATTGGTCAGTTCAAACGGAAGTTTTTTACTGTAGAAATCATTAAAAATATCGGCTAATTTCTCAAACACAAAGCCTCTACCCTTTTCGTAACTAATTTGTTTACGTTGGATTAATTCGAGTTGTAGAAAGAATAATTCTTCAAATTTCAACCTAAAAATTGCCTTCCTTGCATGTTCTTCAGATTGCGGAGCATGAATTTGTCTGTAGGCAGCTTCTAAAGAAATTACATTTAATTCATTTACCAATTTTTGAGGCAAAGTCTCAGGAATTGTCTGATTAAGTAATTCAACAAGCGTGACACAAAGTCTTGAGATCCCTTTTGAATGAAGCCCTTTTTCGGTAAGTCGCTCCGTGCTAGAATACACTCCTTGCATTCCGAAGGTATTGTCCACGTTTTCAATGGCTGTAACCTCTGGATGGGGAATGGAATACGAGCTTCCAAATCTTTTGGCTTTCCCGTAAACTTGGTAAATTCTTCCGGGGACAATGGCCTTTTGAATGTATTGCATGCCTTTAAACCAAACCAACTCAATTCTTCCAGTATTGTCCTCGAAAATCGCCTTGAATCTCTTCCCCCTGCCTGCTCCAACGATTGAGGCTTGAATAATTTTACCTTTTAATTGCAGCGCAGAATCTAAATAAGCGGCATCACGGATTGTCTGATATTCTCTTCTATCCACATAACGAAAAGGAAAATGGTCAAGTAAATCTTGATAACAATGTATACCTAACTCCTTTTTCAAAAGAGCGGACCTTTGCGGACCGACACCTTTTAAATATTCGATAGGAGTCATCAAGAAATTATTCATCGCTTAAAAATAACATGAATACCGAAACCGTGGAAGTAGAATATTACTTTTTCTTATTAAATAAATCCAAGCCCTTTTGTAAGAAAGCAGCATATTGATCTACATCAGGTGTATATCCAATAGGTTCGGTTAAATCATTTCCTTCACTATCTGCAACAATGTAAAGTGGCTGTGAAATTTGTCCGTATTTTCTTACTTGATAATCTGACCAGCGGTTACCCACAGTCTTTATTTTCCCTTGAATGACTTCTGAATATTTCCATTCAGATTCAGGAAGAAGCGTACGATCATCGACATACAAACTAGCTATGACAAATTTCTTCTGCAAGGTGTTACGGATTTTATCATTCGTCCAAACACTCGACTCCGTCTTACGACAGTTATTACATGCATGTCCTGTAAAGTCAATAAGAATTGGTAATTCTGCTTTTTGAGCATATTCTTTTGCCAAATCCATGTCGTGAAAAACGAGGATAGAACCATCACCTACTTCGTGCATTTTTGAACGATACTCGTTAAACAAAGGATCATCAGAACTTATTTCTGCCCCACCATTTCCTTTCACAAAACGGAAATTATCTTCACTGTGTGTGCGAGGAGGTGCAACACCGTCAATTATTTTAAGTGGAGCTCCGAACATTCCAGGTAACAAGTACAAAGAAAAAACCAATGCTGCCAAGGCAAACATAAAACGAGTTACGCTCAAACGCTCTACTGGTGAATCGTGTGAAAATCTGATTTTTCCAAGAAGATAAATACCCATTATAAAGAACAGAACCGTCCAAATTGCGATGAACAACTCTCTGGTCAAAATATCCCAATGGTAAGCCAAGTCTACTGCACTCAAGAATTTTAATGCTAGGGCCAATTCCAACAATCCCAATACAACTTTTACTGAATTTAACCATCCTCCAGATTGTGGAAGTGAATTCAACCATCCTGGAAAAATTGCAAACAAGGTAAAAGGAATCGCCAAGGCACTAGAGAAGCCGATCATTCCGATAGCAGGACCCATCATCGAACCAGAAGACGAAGCCTCAACTAATAATGTTCCGATAATTGGACCTGTACAAGAGAACGAGACCAAACTCAAAGTAAAGGCCATAAAGAAAATACCAATCAACCCACCTTTGTCGGCTTTGCTATCGGCTTTGTTCACCCAACTGCTCGGCATTCTAATTTCAAACGCCCCTAAGAACGATACTGCAAATATTATGAAGATTGTGAAGAACAATAAGTTCATCCAAACATTGGTTGAAAGTTCATTTAATCCCGTTGGTCCGAGTATAGCGGAAATAATCAAGCCAAGTGCAACGTAGATCGCTATAATAGCTCCTCCATAAATAAGGGCGTTTATTATCCCTTTGGCCCGTGTACCGGATTGTTTTGTAAAGAAAGTAACCGTCATTGGAATCATTGGGAAAACACAAGGAGTCAAAAGGGCGATTAATCCACCAATGAAACCGGCGATAAAAATCCCCCACATGCCCGTGCTTTCTTTCTTAATTGGTAATTTCTTAGTGACAGCTTTTGTTGATTCCAATTTTGAATCCGTATCCGATTCATCGTTGGTAGCTTCTTCTATTACTGTTGAAGGCAATTCCTTAGTTTCAATCGGTGTTTTCTCATCGACTTTCACAGGTATAGTGGCTGCTTCTGCAGTACACGGCTTAAAACCTTTTACTTTCAGTGATTTTTCTTGGTCAGGCGGAAACAGACATCCTTTTTCGTCGCAAACTTGAAATGAGTACTCAAATTTTAAATCGAAAGATTCATTGGTTAAAACCTCTATTTTTTGCTTAAAAACACCTCTTCCTTCAAAGTAGACCGAAAGCCCTAAAGCATCTGTATGTTCAGTCGCCATTGCCCCGTCAATCAGTTTTCCAACCGTCTTGTATTTATCCGATTTAGCGAAAACAAATGCTGTTGGATATCCTGTAAAATCAGCTTTTTGTGGGTCGTGGTTTACACTATAAATGTGCCAACCAGGAATAAGGGTTGCTGTTGCGACTACAAAGGCAGAACAATCATCAATCTTCTGAATTTCAAAACTCCAAGACACTTTGTTTTGCCAGCTATCCATTTGGGCGTTTGCTTGATTTGACAGAACAAAAACAAGGGCCAAGGCCATAAATAAACTTTTAATCAACTTCGTCATTCTTTTAATTTAATGATTGGGGAATTTGCATGGATAACTCTATATCTTCTGGAGGCAGGCACATTACGTCGTTGCAAACCATAAAAGTGATCGTTGTTGTTAGAAGGGTTGTGTTTTTCACTTCAAATACTTGAAAAAAGCTTGCCTTTTTATTAAAATAGGCAACTTCTGATTCGAAATTCGCATCATAAACCAAAACACTTTCGCTTTCGAGGGTTCTTCCAACAGCAATAAGATCTTTTGATTCTGAAAAACTAAAGGAAGTTGCAACAGGTCCGGCATATTCGTCAATATGTTGACTATATAGGTGCCAACCTTCTTTCAATTCAGCTTTAACAATCAAGGTGCTTTTTTGATTGTCAAAACTTTGTTTCCATGTCACTTCGTTTTGGCCAAACAAATTGGAAAAGACACAAATGGTGAACAAGAAAGGGAGCGTTATTTTCATTGTAGCAAAGGTAATCAAAGGTTTTTACCTTAATCAAGAAATAAAAAATTCATCTTGGATTCTTAACAGTAAACAATATTTATTAAAACGCTGTTTTACTGCTATATAAGATTAATTTCTATGATTCTTTTCACGGGAAGCCAAATACCACCTTCCATACAAATAGAGTTACTTCCACCAGCCCAAAGTGTTGTTTTAACTTTTTTAATACCTGAGTCGCTTTCAAAAATTATTAAAACTAGTTTGTGATACGCGTTTCGCATAAGCAAAACATCAGATATTTTTCTTTGGATTTCTGAATTTACCTCAGATACCATCTCATTTTGAAATGTCATATCTTGAATATCTTCAACATCCACAAGTACAGGGGCTATAACTTGAATCATGTGAATAGTAAGTTTATAATTAAATTATCAATTAGTGTTCGATAAATTTAAGGGTAAAAATCAAATTACAAAAATAATTTATCTAGTTTTTATCAACATACTAACCTTTTTACTAACACTTTACAAAAATCTAATCCATTTTTAAACGGGCCATGGCCGCAATACTTTGGTCAGCTACATTTCCTGCTTGCAACATGAATTTTCCAGTAATTGCGATCATTGCAGCATTGTCAGTACAATATTCAAACCTTGGTATAAAAGTTTGCCATCCTTCTTTTTGAGCCGTTTCTTCAAGACTTTTTCGCAATCCTGAATTTGCTGAAACTCCTCCTGCAATGGCAATTTTTTTTATTCCATTTAGATCAGCGGCCTTTTTGATTTTTGATATAAGAATATCTACGATGGTCGCTTGAATCGAAGCACACAAATCATTTAAATTTTCTTGAATAAAATTCTCGTTCTTTTTCACTTCTTTTTGTAAGAAATAAAGAATTGAGGTTTTAAGTCCGCTAAAAGAAAAATTTAAATCTGCAATTTGAGGTTTTGCGAACGTAAATTTAGTTGGGTCACCACCTTCTGCATTCTTGTCGATCAAAGGTCCTCCAGGATAAGGAAAACCGAGCATTTTAGCTGATTTATCAAAGGCCTCTCCAGCAGCATCGTCTATGGTTGTTCCAATGACCTTCATTTTTAGATGATCCTCGACCAAAACGATTTGTGTATGTCCCCCAGAAACCGTCAAACACAAAAATGGAAAGGTCGGCTTCTCTTTTCCTTCATCGTCTATAAAATGAGCGAGTACATGACCGTACATATGATTGACATCCAACATAGGGATGTTTAAGGCCAAAGAAACCGATTTTGCAAAGCTGGTACCCACAACGAGCGAACCCATGAGTCCAGGGCCTCGAGTAAAAGCGATGCCATCAATTTGTTCCAGACTGACATTAGCCTCCTTCAAGGCTTTATCAACAACTGGAATAATGTTTTTTTGATGAGCTCTACTCGCTAATTCAGGAACGACTCCTCCATATTCTTCGTGAACTTTCTGGCTAGCGATAATATTAGATAAAATGGAATCATTTTTGAGTACTGCTGCTGAAGTATCATCACAAGAAGATTCAATTCCCAATATATAAACGTCTTTTTGCGGCAACTTTACTTAAATTTGTATGTACATGGCAAAATTAGTCAAATTTACAGGAAACATGGTGTCCATTTTAATGGACCTCTTGTTGATTCTTATCGTGATTTTCTTTTTTGCTGTGCGAACCTCTCCGGTACAGACTCGATTGGCAAAAATTACGGCTTCTTTTTTGGAGGGCGAATTGAAAAACGAAATTTCGATTGACAAATTAGACATTGTTTTCTTTAATCGTATCGCTCTGCAAAACATAAGACTTACGGATAATCAAAACCGACCTTTTGCAGAGATTAAAGCACTTTATGCAACCATAAATGCACTTGACATAATTAATGGTCAATTTACATTAGGAGCAGTTACTCTCGATGAGGGAGACTTCCATTTAATTCGGGAGGCGGATACAAGAAAATTCAATTATCAGTTTTTAGTCGACTATTTTGGAAGAAAAAAACCAAAACCAAAATCTAAAATTCAGGTTGAATTAAAATCGCTAGTTGTCGAAAACATGGATTTCACCTACGATGACTTCGGTGCTTTACCAAAAGATTTTGGAGTAGACTGGAATCATCTGCATTTATATAAACTTAATTTAAAAGCTCAGAATATCCGACTCGACGGCAAAGACCTTTCAGCACAAATAAATTATTTATCTGCATTTGAAAAATCTGGATTCATTCTTAATCAATTCTCATCAAAAGTTGCCTTGTTATCAGATGGAATTCATTTTAAGAACACTCAAATACATACTCCACTATCTGATATAGAGATACCAAAGCTCAACCTTCTTACTTCTTCAATGTCAAATTTCTCCCGTTTCGTTGACAGCGTTAAATTCGATGCACAGTTAAACAAATCAAGAGTATCGATGGTAGACATCTCCTATTTTGCTCCGCAATTAAAAGGGATGAACAGTACTATAACAGTGTCTTCGGAAGTTAAAAATGTTGTCAACAAATTAAAATTAACCGATTTAAATTTAAAAATTGGAAACAAAACAGAGATTAGAGGAAATGTAAACCTTCCTGATTTTAAAGATATAGAATCCGCGATTTTCAGGGAACGAATCGAATACGCTTATATCGACTTTGACGATATAGAAGCCATTCAACTGCCAACTGGTTCGAACACCTCAACAATAACCCTTGACAAATACACAAAACGCCTTGGACATATCGAGGGTGAAAACTTGAGATTAGATGGTTTTTATTCTCAATTTGTATTGGCAGCAGACGAACTATACTCAGACATTGGAAGTGTAAACATGAAGGACGGTTTAATGTTTACTCTCCAGCCCGATCGCGAGACTTTTCGTTTTGACAAGCCGAATAACAACCAATATGATTTTGTGGTCAATGATTTTAATTTAGGTTACTTTTTAGACAACAAAGAATTCAACAAAGTCGACGGTAAATTTTCTATTTCTGGCTATGCAAACTCTTTTAAAAATATCCAATTTGATAGTCTTTCAGGTCAGGTGAATCGATTTGATTTCATGGGCTATTCTTACTCAGACATCCGTGTTTTTGAGGGTAGTTTGGTCGATAATAAGTTAGTTGCAAAAGTTGACATTGAAGATGATAATCTCAATTTAATTTACGACGGATACATCGACTTTAAGGCCGACCAGCATTTTTCTTTTCAAGTGGATTTAAGAAGATCTTTATTAGATAAATTGGGAATAACTGAAACCAAAAACACTCAATTAAAATCTTCTTTTACGGTGGATTTATTTGGTAAGAACGAAAACGACATCAAGGGAAAAATTCGATTAAACGGCCTACTCTATCAAGAAGGTGATAAAAAAATTGAAATACCAGCGATGGATTTGACAGTAGATAGAACGAACAAATTAGATAAACTTTCAATAAAATCAGAATTGGCTGATCTTGATATCGAAGGGAAAGTCGATTTTACTGCGATTGCACGTTCTCTCCAAAATCAATTGTCTCAAATATTACCGGCTATTGTTAAACCAAGCGAATCGGCAAGAAAGAAAAACGCATTGGATAACCGGTTTTCTTACACCCTTGTTGTAAAAGACATAAGTGACCTGCTGACTATTTTTGCGCCTGACTTAACGGTTTCTCAAGGAACCAAAATAGAAGGTTCGTACAACGAGAATACCAGTGATTTTTTCACGACTGTTTATACTCCATTTACCCGATATCAAAATTATGCAGTTAATGACCTCACTTTACGTCAAGTAGCAATTGGAAACAAACTTTCGGTTGACTGTCACATCACTAAATTTGATTTAAATGACTCAATATCTGCAGATGAAGTCAATTTTACGGCAAAGGGATCAAAGAACTTATTCGAATCTAAATTGTATTGGAACGAGACAACTTTAAACGGATCAACAATTTCTTGGAATACTAACATTCTCAATGAGGAAAACTTTGATTTCACATTGCTACCTTCTCACATTAGCATACGAGAAAAACGATGGGATATTCGCAATGCAAGTCAAATAGACATTCGCCCTAACCTTATTTCTGTAAAAGACTTTCTATTCGAACGAAGCAATCAATACATTGCCATAAACGGATTAGTTTCGGATGACGAAAAAGACAAATTACGTCTTAAAATTAGCCACCTACAACTCGAAGACTTTGGTCAACTTTTGAATACCCCTATTGATTTGCAAGGCGAGGTAAATGGTTTTGCTGAAATCTCAACTCCTTTTAAAAATATTGGATTTATCGGTGACGCAAACATTAAAGATTTGGTCATAAATAATGAAAAAGTAGGTACAGTCTTCGTTCAGTCAGAATGGGCTAAAAACACACCTGATATAATTCTTCGTGGAGACCTGAACTTTAGAAACGTAGAAACCTTCAGTTTTGACGGTAAATACAACCTGGAAAAAGAAAAAGACAACCTAGATTTTGACCTGATTTTTGACAAGACAAACATCCAGTTTGCCAATGCCTTTATGGATCCTTTAGTTGTGAGTGGAATCAAAGGTTATTTGGATGGAAAGGTTAAGATCAAAGGAACACCTAGTAAACCTGAACTCTTAGGGAAAATCGATCTATTGAACGGAAATGCAAAAATCGAATTACTGGGTGTAAACGTTAGGACAAATGGAAAAATAAAAATAGATAAATACGGTTTTTACTTGGATTACCTCCCTTTGACTGATGAAGAAGGAAATGCAGGTTCGCTTACTGGTTCGATCTACCATGACAATTTCCTCAATTGGAACTTCGATTTGGCCTTCAACTTGGAAGATGACGCTGTCAACAAAGATCCAGTTTTTGCATGGAAGCCATTGCCTTTGAAAAAATTCTTGCTTTTAAATACCCAATACAAAGAGGGTGAATATTATTACGGAAAAGGATATGTAACGGGCTTTGCCAATATCAGTGGATACGCAGACAACTTAGAGATCTCAACAGACTTAAAAACCGAAAAGGGAACTACTCTGAATTTCCCGATGTACGGAGCAAGTGAAATCTCGGAGGAAGAAAGCTTCTTGACTTTTATTAATAAGGATACCTCGATTGTCATTGAAGAACCTAAAATTGACTTTACTGGGGTTGACCTTAATTTAAAATTCAATGTCACAACAGACGCTAAATTGAAAATTATTTTTGATGAAAAATTAGGAGACGAAATTTCAGCTGATGGTTCGGGTAAAATCGCCATGCGCCTTAACAACCTCGGAGATCTCACACTAAACGGAACCTACACCGTCAAAGAAGGCGTGTATAACTTCGCTATGGGGCCAGTTAAGCAGAACTTCTACATCGAAGACGGCGGCAGCATCTCTTGGACAGGTGACCCATACAATGCCAACTTAAATCTTAAATCGTATTATAAAGTCAACGCCAATTTAGCCGAGATTTCTTCTGACCAGCTCAATAATCAGGGAACCTCTAACCAAGATGTTTTCTGTTATTTGAACATCACAGAATCCTTGATACGCCCTTCTATTGGCTTTGACATCAAAGCTCCTCGAGCAACGGAATCAGGGAAAGCGTTGGTTAATCGAATCGTTAGTGATCCTGAAGAGTTGAATCGTCAGTTCTTTTCATTGCTTTTGTTTAAGAGGTTTCAGCCTTTAAAAGGTTCAAGTACCGGAGGAGGAGGTGCAGCATTAGATCTGGCTGCAAACCAAATAAATTCAGTTTTGTCTCAATTTACTCAAAACTATAAAATGGCCGTTAACTTGGATGCAAACAGTGTAACCGGAGATAAAACATTTGAGTTTGGGGTTTCGAAAGAATTCTTAGATGATCGACTCGTGTTGTCGGGAAGTTTTGGCGTTGAAAACAATACTCAATCAACCACCACAACCAGTCAAAATTACCTCATCGGAGATGTTAACCTGGAATACCTTCTCAACGAATCAGGAACGTTTAGAGTTAACATATTTAACGAATCAAACCAAAACAATGTTATCCAAAATAACAATCAAGGATTGTTTAAACAAGGCATTGGTCTGCACTATCAAGAAGACTTTAACAATTACGAAGATTTTAAAATGTTGCAATACTTCTTCGATATGTTTAGATCTAAAGGAAATAAAAAATATCCAGCAAAAAAGAAACGAACGCAGACAACGGTACCTCCTTTAAATGAAGAAAAATCAGACACCTTACCTAGTCCTGAACCTGAATAATCTATTCGTTTTGGAGTAAGAAAGACATAAAACAGTAAATTTGTTAGCGAAAATCAAGCATTGACATGAAAAAAGTATTAATTGCCAACCGAGGAGAAATAGCAAGAAGAGTTATTCGAACTTTAAAAAAAATGGACATTGCGTCTGTTGCCATATACAGTGATGCCGATAAGGACGCACCTCATGTCATTGAAGCTGATGAGGCAGTTTATGTGGGCGCTAGTCCGTCTGCGGAAAGCTATTTAAAACAAGACTTGATACTTCAAATTTGCAAAGACTTAAACGTCGATGGTATACATCCTGGTTACGGGTTTTTATCTGAAAACGCAGATTTTGCTCGCAAGGTAAAAGAACAAGGAATGACATTAATCGGCCCACCGCCAGAAAGTATGGAGGTTATGGGTGATAAATTGAGCGCCAAACAAGCGGTTAAAGAATTTAACGTGCCCTTGGTTCCTGGTGTTGATCATGCAATTACCGATGTTCAAGAAGCGATTACCATAGCCGAAAAAGTAGGTTACCCAATACTTATAAAAGCCTCCGCCGGTGGTGGTGGTAAAGGAATGCGTTTGGTTGAACACTCGGGTGAGTTTATCGAACAAATGAAATTGGCTCAAAACGAAGCGAGATCTAGTTTCGGGAATGATGCCGTTTTTATTGAAAAATTCGTTACCAAACCTCGTCATATTGAAATTCAAGTCTTCGCCGATTCGCATGGCAATGCAGTTCATTTGTTTGAACGTGAATGTTCGATACAAAGAAGACACCAAAAAGTTATAGAAGAAGCTCCATCTGTTGTTCTGACTCCAGAGTTGAGAGAAAGAATGGGTGCATCAGCCGTTGCGGTATGTAAAGCTTGTAATTATGAAGGAGCGGGAACCGTTGAATTCTTAGTGGATGGAAACTTAGATTTCTTCTTCTTAGAGATGAACACTCGTTTACAAGTTGAACACCCAGTAACCGAAGAAATTACAGGTTTGGACCTTGTAGAATGGCAAATTCGCGTTGCGAGAGGCGAAAAGCTTCCTAAAACACAAGAAGAATTAAAAATCAACGGTCACGCCATAGAGGTAAGGGTTTATGCAGAAGATACCTTAAACGGTTTTACTCCAGACATAGGTACTTTGGAACGTTACAGAATCCCAGCAGGACAGCACACTAGAGTTGACGACGCTTTCGTTGAAGGAATGCCAATTCCAATTTACTACGATCCGATGATTGCCAAATTGGTGATTTGGGGAGAGACCCGTGAAGAAGCGATTCAACGAACTATAAAAGCGATTGATCACTATCAAATTTCAGGTTTAAAAACGACCCTAGATTTCGGTAAATACGTTTTAAAACACCCAGCTTTTCAATCAGGAGATTTTGATACGAACTTCGTAAAACAATATTTCGCAGACCCAACCATCATGCACACTGCCATGAAAGAAGAAGAGGAAGCACTTACTCACGGTATCAACCAAATTTGGGACGATATTGTGGAAAGAGATGCTAAGGAATTTTCTTCTAGAGAGGTTACTAGTAGTTGGAAGCTTTCGCGAGGATAGGGGACAGTATTGAGTTTGGGTAGTGAGTTTTGAGGGAGCGAAAACAGTATTGAGTTTTGGGGAACGAGTTTTGAGAGGGTAGAATTTTGTATTTCAGTTTGTGTTTTTTTGTTATCTTGTGATGACCTAATTAAGCTATTTATATAATCCTGGAATCTATAAATTCAATAATATCTTGAAACTACTCCTCCTATCCCTCCTACTCACCCTCACCGCCTTCACCTGGCATACAAACCTTGACGACCAAAAACCAGTCAAACTTCCCGTTACATTTAAAAACAACTTGATTTCCATTGCCCTGCCTATTGCAGGAAAGGATACTATGTTCTTTTATACTGACACAGGCGGAATAAATGCCCTTTACAAATCAGGAATTCGGAAATTAGGTGTCAAAGGTTTGGGTAAAGATTTATGGGAGAAATCCGGATTGGGAACTTATTTTGTAACACATGAACTACCACTTCCCGTAAACACTTACTTCAACTATTTAAAAGAGTCAAAAAGTCAGTACGACGGTATGCTCGGTAGAGATTGGTTTGCTGGCAGAACTTGGTCGTTTGATTATAAAAAAGAAACGGTAGGCTTGGGTGTTTTTTTTGAAACCAAGGAGGGGAATTTAAGAATAACTGTTCCCTTGCATTTTAAGTCCGACTCGTTGGGCAAAGCGCTTTATCATTTGCCGCGCTTTGAAGTGATCGTTGATGCTGATACTTTGTCCATGTTATTTGACACAGGAGCTCAGGCAGTGCTAACTCAAAAGGCTCAATCTAGGTTAGGCAAAACTGAACTTGTCGCAACTAGCTTTATCAATGCTTCCACTTTTGAAAAATGGAAACAAAAGCATCCTGAATGGGAAGTCATCACAAAAGCGGATGCATCTTTCTTGAAGAAAGAAGACATGATTATTGTGCCTAGCGTCTCCATTCGAAATAAAATTATAGGTCCTGTCGAGTTTGTAAAACGAGATGATTCTAATTTAGAACTCATGTCCGACATTTTTATGGATAAACCCATAGTCGGTGCACTAGGTGGAAATGCATTTACACAAATAGGGCGATTTACTCTTGATTATCAAAATAAAACACTGATTCTCCCCGTCTTTCCTCATAAATAATCAACCCCCAAATGAAAACTACCCTACTCCCCCTACTTATTTTAATAGCCCTATCCTCCTGCCGAACAACCCTACAAATAGACAAAATGAGTCAATTTCGTGGCGAATACACGCTGGCAACGTCAAATGAAAAATACGGTGTTTTAGATTCGAACTTCAAGTTTGTCCTTGACCCCATTTATGACGAAATTATTCATTACCCTTTGTCTGAATATTCGTTTGAACATCAATTTTACGGAACCATTAAGGATGTTCTTTACATTAAAACGATTGGAAAAGATACAATTGACAGGAAAATAAACAACAAAGACACCTTGCCTTTTCTCCTTAAAAATCAAGGTTTTTATTATCAAGACGCCCACATTAAATCGTCAAACAACTACTACGTCGTAACGGGAAACAACGATTGGGGAGCTATAAAAACAAATGGCGATTCGATGATTCCTTTTGAATACGATCAAATCGCATTGGGACTTGATTCTCAATTGGTGGCGACTAAAGGATTTTACGGTATTCAAGACAATGTGGTGTATGACGCAAATGGAAAGGTAATTTGGAAAACGTATAATGTGCCAATTATGGCTTGGGAAGAGGTGAATTTGTATTGGTTTATTTTTTTAGGACAGCGTTCAGAACTAAGAGACCAATCGAATGGGAAATTTGAATTGATTGAGAAGTTTGATTACACGAATGTTATAATGGCTGGTAAGAACTCTTGGGTGCAAGAAGGTGAAACCTGGTTTTTAATCGATAGTAAGTTCGAACCTATCAGCAAAACAGTCGACTCTTTGCAAATGAATGCTAATTGGGGAGCCGTTTGGAAAGATGGAAAAGTAGCCCTAGTCGATAAAAACGGAGAATTCATTTCTGGTTTTTCATATACAGGCACAAAGGATCAATATATCTCTAAGGAAAAGCGAATTGTAGCTTACCATCCAAACGCCGTGGATATATTGGATATGACAGGCCATATCAAAAAGAAAATAAGGCTTAAGAAACTCAAGAATTAGTATTTACTTTTTCATCGTTAACACCAAGTTCTTTAAAGTCAGCAGATACGCATAAATCACAACGGGCACGATATAAGGCTTTCTTGAAATTTTAGGCACAAAAAAAAGCCTTCATCGTTGATAAAGGCCTTTCGAATCTATAAAATTATTTAGACAATTAAGCTACTTTCACGTTAACTGCATTTAATCCTTTTCTTCCTTCTTGAAGTTCGAATTCAACTTGGTCTCCTTCTTGAACTTTGTCGATCAATCCTGAGATGTGAACGAAATACTCTTTGTTTGACTCTTCATCAACGATAAAACCAAATCCTTTAGTTTCGTTGAAAAATTTTACTGCACCTTTATTCATTGTAATTATTTATTATAAAGTGCAAAGTTATACGAAAACATAAGTTTTACAAAATAATTTTTGATTTTATTTAAAAAAGTCTTGGTTTTGTTAATCACCTCAATACCTCGACAGTATCTGTAACAATGTAGTACCGAGGGTCATCTATTGAGGTCTCAATCACCTCTTTAAAACCAGGGTTAGCCTTCAAAAGGAGTAATTGGCATTCTGGACTCAAATGAGTCAGGGTTACTTTTCTTCCCGAGTCAAGGTATTTATTGGCAATATTTCTTAAAGCCTCAATACCTGAGTGATCGGCAACTTTTGAGTCTATAAAATCAATTTCGATAACATCTGGGTCAATTGCGACGTCAAATTTAGAGTTGAAATTCTGTACAGAACCGAAGAACAATGGTCCCCAAATTTGATACACCTTGACGCCATTTTCTTTCACACTTTTTCTTGCTCGAATCATCGTTGCATTCCTCCAGGCAAATACCAAAGCAGAAATAATTACACCAGTAACCACAGCAATTGCTAAATCAACAAATACGGTTACAGCTGATACTATTATCAATACGGCAGCATCTGCTATAGGGATTTTTCTTAAAATTCGGAAACTACTCCAAGCAAAAGTTTTAATGACCATGACAAACATTACACCGACCAAAGCGGCGATTGGCACTTGTTCGATATACTTATCAGCAAACAAAATAAACGTCAACAAAGTCAGCGCCATCATAATGCCCGAAAGTCGACCTCTACCCCCTGCGTTGATATTGATAACCGTTTGACCGATCATTCCGCATCCACCTGTTCCTCCGAATAAGCCACTAACAATATTTCCAGTTCCTTGAGCTACACATTCTTTATTTCCATTTCCACGAGTGTCGGTCATTTCATCGACAAGATTCATTGTCATCAGGGACTCAATCAATCCGACGGCTGCGGCCAAAACGGCAAAAGGAAGAATGAATTTTAATGTATCTAAATTGAAAGGTAAATTTTGCCATAATTCCATGTTTGGTGTCGGAAACTCGCCTTTCAGTCCAGATCCACCTCCTTCAATGATGTAAGAACCAACAGTACTGACATTAATACCACCTAAGACAACTACTGCTGTCGTTACCAATATAGCTGTCAAAGCTGCTGGGATTTTTGTCGTGATCTTTGGCAAGAGCCATATTATAGCCATGGTCAAGGCAACGAGTGCGATCATTATATAGAGTTCGCTCCCTACCATTGGAATATTCATATATTGTTTAACCCCTTCGACAGAAACTTCCAATTGTTTGTGGGTAAACATATCTACTTGGGCCAAGAAAATTACGATGGCTAGTCCGTTTA
>JBLIKY010000016.1:0-23334 GCA_047637535.1 Lentimonas sp. | reverse complement strand
TCACTAATTGAGACTTTACCTGTTTTAAAAGTATTGTCGTTTTCCTTATCTAAGAATGATAATTTTGTTTGAACCTTTTGCTTCGCTGGGATATCGATGAAAACATCTCTTTTTTGTTCGCCTATCTCAATATGAATCTCGCCATTCACAACATCGTTGATGCCATGGTTTTTCACTTGGATGTTTAACTGTTGGGTTTGACCGGGTCGCACAAAAGGCTGATCAAACCAAATTGAATCAACGGATAGGTTGATCGAGTTTTGGGCTGTAAACTGAATGGGATAGTAGAGCGAACTTGAGTCTCTGCTCAATTTTGAGGTTGAAAAGGAAGCCTTTTGGAAATCACTTAAAATCACATATTGAATTCGATTTACAGGTTCTTGCTCTTTGTCGTATTGAGTAATGAAGTTTCTTTGAAAATTTAATATTTCATCGATATTCTTAACGATACCGGAAAGTTTTAGGTTATCTATTCTGTCGCTCGCTTCAATTCGAGAAACCATTCTTTGTTCAACACCCGATAATTCATTGCTTACAAATAGAAACCGAGTGTCTTTATCCGATTTGTCAATAATTCTTTTTGCACTTTCTTTGGCTTCAGAAAAGAGTGAACCTTCGGCACCTTGCTGGTCCATTGAGAATGAGTTATCAAGATAAATAGCCAAAACTGGATGTCCGATTTTTTGGGCATTTCCGTCTTTGGGAATATAGGGCTGAGCAAATGCGAATACGGCAAAAATGATAAAAAGCATACGGGCAATTAATACCAGTAAATGCTTAATGTTTTTAGCTGATTTTGTTTCTGTATCGACTTTCTTTAAGAACTGCAAAGACGAAAAATACAAAGTCTTATATCTTCGAAAATTATATAAATGTATTATAATAGGGATGGCCAGTAAAAGTAGGGCCCAAAGAAACTGAGGATAAACGAATCTCATACGTTCAAAGATATACAAATATGGGAATGAGTGGTCAAGGGAAGTGTAAAAATTAAGCGTTTAACATTTGTTGGGTGATGGCTCCGCACTGTTGTTGCCAAGAAAAGTTTTCCTCGATGAATTGATGGGCTTCATTTTGAATACTTAAACCTAATTCCTCATTTGAAAGTTGCTCTATTTTATCGCAATAATCCTGAGCGGAATAGGCGATTAGCAAATGCTTGTTTTCAGTTGCCCCTAGAGCATTATTGGCAAGCTTACTGGTTACACAGGGTATTCGCAAGGCCATAGCTTCAAGTAGTTTGTTTTGCAAGCCAGTGCCAATCATCATTGGGGCAACAAAAGTTTTTCCAGCTAAATATGCGTCCTCAATATGATCTACCCAAGACCAGAGAGTCATTGCGTCTGTTTTTTTACTTAAATTAAGTAATTCATTATTCGGTTGAGCTCCTGCAGCCAAAAAAGTGTATTTTTTTTCTTTGGCATTAAGAAGTGGAAGAATTTTCTGGACAATGTATTTTACCGCCTCGATATTAGGAGGGTAATTTAAATTCCCAACAAAAACAAGATCGAATTTAGTTCGCTTCGCATGTGGTTTTAAGAATTCTGGGTTGACACCATTGGGCGAACAAATCACTTTGTCTTTATCAGGGTGAACCAGTAATTTTTTATCCTGATTAGAGATAATGTATCTGTGCTCAAAATAATCAAAAACCTTGGTTTCGTATTCCCTTAATCGTTTGGCTTCTAACTTAAATAGCCATTTGTTGTAGAAGGGGGCTAGTTGAATTCTCCTTTCAATTCCAGCAGACAGGGCGTCCATGTAGTCCAGTGTTTTTGGACATTGGTGATAGTCTTTCACGTATTCTGTAGCGCGGATCAACTGGCAGAAAATATGGTCGGGTTTTATCTTTTTAAGCGTTCTAGCGATTTTGTTTTTCACCCAAGGCGAATAGAAGTACGCGACTTGCATGGGTTTGCTTCCTAAAAGTTGTATTAAGCAAGAAAAATAGGATTGCCATTTTGGAATCACATGAATCTCTATCGACTCAGTGTGTTTTTTAACCGCCTCAATGTGCTCTTTTTTTGGTTTTATTTCAGAGGTACATATAAGGTGAACCTGAAAATCTCTACTAAATTCCTTTAATTGATAAAATGCTCTCAATTTATCCCCTTTCTCCAGGGGATATGGAAAACGGGAGACAATCATTACCAGATGCGGTTTATTTGACATTTTATCCTATTTCTTTGTAAAGATTCTGGGTTTTAAACCGTGCTTTGAAATTTAGTTTTGCCGCCTTACTTAATTCTTCTTGCATTGAAGTGTCCGATAGTATTGTTGCTATTAAATCTACCATTTCGCTAGATGTCTCGCGTACAAAAAGCCCACTTTTTTCATCAGCTTCAATGCCTATCGCTCCAAGTTTTGTAGTGACAACGATTATACCCTTTGCTAATGCTTCTATAATCTTAATTTTCACTCCCGAACCACTTCGAATTGGTGCAACTAGAATACCGTTTTCCTTAATGAAACGGTCAATATCCTCAACAAATCCATGATTAATAATTGAGGAATGAGATAATTTTTTGTTGGGTTGAAAAGAGCCAGCAAGATGAAGTTCGACCAATGACATTCTGCTTTGTAGCATTGGGAAAATATCATTTTTAAGTTCATCAACGGCCATTAAGTTTGGCGCCCAGTTCATTGACCCAAAAAATTGAATTTTGTTTTTTGTGGTTTTTACCTGTCCGCTAGTTGAAGAAGGTAAATAATGAAAAATTCGGACATTTTTAGTCGTCAATTCCTCAAATGCTTTTGTGTCTTCGTCGCTGATTGTTAGAATAGTATCAGTATGTTTCAAAATTTCAATTTCTTCCCTTTTTAATTGTTTGGCGAGAATAGATAAATAGAGGGATTTAAACCCGTTTTTTGAGTTTGAAGAATTGTATTCCCAAATTTTGTGCTCGACATTGTGAGTTCTAATAACCAGCTTAGCATTTGTCAGTTTACCAATTTCGGATATCATCGCTGCCGAAAACAGGGAGTCAAACAATATAATTTCGGGTTCAAATTGATCAATCTCTTCTTTTACTGATTTAAGAAAAGGCAATGAGTAAAACCGGCTCAGATTATAACTTTTATTTCTCAAAAGGTTTAAAACGGCCTTAATCGGATTCATTTTTAAATCAACAACCTGAGTTTTTACTCTAAAATTCTCCCCAAAATGATTCGTAAATTGATTTATATCAAAAGGATGTTTCTCTGAAGAGTAGGTGAAATGGGAGACTTCAAAACCAGAGGAAATCGCATTTTCCAACAAGCGTAAGCTTGCCATGCAGCCACCATCAAGGGATGGAAGGCAGGGTTTGGAGCTAATTAGGAGTAGTCTCATTTTTCTTTTTGAAACGTTCGAAATATTTAAGCCAAGCATCCATGTTGAAAAGCTGAGAATCGTTTGCGGCACTGCGAGTTAACCAAATAGCCAGCGGAGTAAGGATGATGGGCGCAAACCACATTCCTAAAAAGGGTGAGACCACTCCTGATTTGGCCAATTCTTCACCAATAGAAGTCAAAACAAAATAAACCATGAATAATAGAGCCGCAATCACCACGGGTGCCCCAAATCCTCCCTTTCTTACTATAGCACCTAGTGGAGCGCCCACGAAGAAAAGGACTAAAATAGCATAGGTTAAACTAAATTTTCGATGGGTCTCTATGGCGTAAAATCTTACGTTGTTGTCCAAAGACTCAATGAAGGACTTTTGACTTTTTAACCCCTCTAACTCACGATTTACTCGACTCAAGGAAGCGATTACCGTTTCCTTTTGCTTATGGGCAGGCAGACTGTCAAAAATAAAAACTTCAGCGGGCAAAGCTATATCTTCGATTTCATCTTCGACTTTAGTCGTGTCAATCTTGGCGAAATTTTCTGCCTTAACAAAAGGCAAGGACATTTTTGTATTCTTTGCAAATCTATCCCTTACTTCATCCAAACGGCGTTGTAAACTGTCCTTAGCCTCTGCGAGTTGGAATACATTAAGCATTTCGTACTCGTTTTTAAACAAATCTTGATCTGTTCGATTCAGTGAAAATCCTGAAATGTCAATCTTATAAGTCAATTGATTGAATTTTGTTCGTCGAGTAGGTCGGTTGTTATTCGGCGTACGCACCAAAGTTCCTTCCGTGTCAAACATAGGAGCCTGGGAGGCCATTTCTTCCATGACTGAACCTTGGTTGAGTTCAAAAAACAGATATTGACCGTTATCTGATTTGTACATCCTTCCGTGATCAGCACGTATCGTTTTGACTTCGTTGTTAAGTGTATGATCGTGAATTATTATCTTTTTAAAAGTACTTTCCGTTTTTTCTTCCACCTTGATAGCGTAACCGTCTAATTCTTTCGTGTAAACTCCAGGAGTAAGAATTGAGGCTATTTTGGTGTTTTGAATGTCATAAATCAACGATCTCCATTTTAAATTGGCAACCGGGATCACGAAATTTGCAAAATAGAAAGTGCTGATTGCTATAATAATTACTGCACCTGTTAAGGGACGCATAATGCGATATAGAGAAAGTCCACTAGCTTTTAACGCTGTCAATTCATTGTTTTCGGATAGATTACCGAAAGTCATGATGGAAGATAAAAGTATGGCAAGAGGCAAGGCTAGGGGGATAAGGCTTGCAGAAACATAAAAAAGTAGTTCGATCAGCACACTAACCGATAATCCTTTCCCCATCAAGTCGTCAATGTATTTCCAGAAGAATTGCATGACAAGTATGAACATAGAAATCAGAAAGGTCACGATAAACGGACCTACAAATGAACGTATGCTAAAAACGTATAATCTTTTCACTTGACAAACTGCATTGGGTAACAAAGATAGCTACTCAACGGTAAAGAGGAACAAATAATTGTATGTAAAATTAGGCGCCTAAAGTGCGTTTCAATCCTTCAACAGAGGATGTCCATAAAGCTTGAGCTTCTTCAAGTTCACTTTCTTCTTCAAAATCAGTGATTTTAAGAATAACCGATTTCGTCATGGCATCAATTTCGAATAGAAATTGGAAATAGGTATCTAAGCCTTCTTCCTCATCTTCTAGGCGTTGCCATTTTATTTTTTCACCATTTTTTTTCGTTAATAAACGAGCATGTTCCTCGTCATTATCCCAAAAGAATGTATAAACGTCATCGTTTATATTTACATCATCTGCAAACCATTCGCTCAGACCACTAGGGGTGAAAAGCATGTTTTCTAAAACTCTTGGTGATGTTTTGAGTAAGAACTCTAATTCAAATTTCTTTTTTGTGGACATTTAAGTTGATAATTAATTTTAACTTCGCGACGTAGTTTCCGAATATAGTTAAAACTTTCGAATGGCATTAGTACACTCTTTTGAAAAAAATGGCAATTTCCTCTTTAAACATAGAGGTCAAATACCCGTAGTCTTGTTTGCATTAGCAATACCTGTAGTTTACCTTACTGATTATCAGTTTTTTGATAGTAAACCGAACTTGTCATTAACGTTGTTAATAATTTGTTCGTTAGTTTCTTTGTTAGGTCAAGTAATTCGAGGTATAGCGATAGGTACAAGTGCAAAAAACACGTCGGGACGTAATACGGATAAGCAGATCGCTGATGCTTTAAATACGACAGGAATTTATTCGACAGTAAGACACCCTCTTTATTTGGGTAATTACTTTATGTGGATTGGTATCGTAATGTTTACGTTCAACATCTATTTTGTCGTTATAGTATCTCTTTTGTTTTGGATTTATTACGAAAGAATCATGTTTGCTGAAGAACGTTTTCTTGAAGGTAAGTTTGGTGCATCCTATGTAGACTGGTCGATGAAGGTGCCACCATTTTGGCCTAGCAGTAAGAATTATGTCAAAAATCATATTCCACTTTCTGTTAAGACTGTCTTTAGAAGAGAATATTCTGGAATCACAGCGACAATAATTGGTTTTGTATTTGTTGATTTCTTAAAGAACTCATTTACTGCTGGAACTCCAGTTTGGTCGGAGAACAATACGATCGTGTTAGCTGTTGCATTAGCAATAACGCTTGTTTTGAGAACTTTAAAACACAGCACCAAGGTTCTCGATGAATCTGACAGAACATAATCCAAAATTATACTAAAAAAAATAGGGCAGAGGTGCAGCTAATTTAAAAAAGCTTAATATATTTGCACCCCGAAAAGGACCATGGCGAGGTAGCTCAGTTGGTTAGAGCGCCGGATTCATAACCCGGAGGTCAGGAGTTCAAATCTCCTTCTCGCTACATAAAACTCCTCTTTCAGTTTATTCTGATTGAGGAGTTTTTTTATGCATTAGAATTTCAGAATCAAGTACCTATTTCCAATAGTCAGACTTAGTTAGGTTGATAAATGGCTTCGTGTCGGCGTCATTATTGCTTGGGTCGTAACGGTATAAACCGAAGTGACCACCTCAGAGTATTTTCCCTAGATTGTCTTGATATATGAATTGAACAGCTCCACTTTCTAAACCATCAGATTTGTTGAGTTTAGTGATTGAGTTGTTTTGTAGAACAGACCCTATAAACTCCGTGCCCTAATTTAGGGAACCAAATGTCGCCTTGGTTGTCTTCGAACAAACTCCATGCTTCAAGGCCTAAAACACCTTGATTTGTTCCAAACCACATTCTTCCTTGACTATCTTGCATGATGTCATGGACGATTTTGTTGCTAGAAACTCCTCGAGTATTGGTTCTGTTTTTAAAACGGACCCCATGAATACCTCTTCGGACTTATTATTTGTCTTTGTTTTATCCTGAGCAAAATACCCAGAGAAGAGGAGGAGACAAAGGCCCGTCTAAAGAGACCTTTTGATAAGATGGAATTTCATATTCAATGGATACTTGGTTATTTTAAACTGTATCTATTAAAAGTAAGAATTAATGTAATAGTATTTTCTTAAGCAAGAAAAAGGCGGTTGAAGTAAATCAACCGCCTTAATTTCAAATTGAAATAAAGTTTATTTCGAAATAACAACTCTTTGAGAAGTTGTTGTATTGTTGTTTGTAACATTTACAATGTAAACACCATTGTCTAAACCAAGCGTTTTAAACTCAAAACTCTTGTTAAATACATTGCTCACCGTCTCGTTTGAAACTTCTTTTCCGTCAATAGAAACTATTGTAACTATTGCTTCACCAGTTGCCTCGCCAAATGTCAAATTAATAACATCCGATGCAGGGTTAGGGTAAACTTTAAACTTAGGCTCCATAACGTCTTCGAAAAGTCCAACTTGAATACCATCTACAATCAAGTATGCATCATCTGCAAGGATGTTGAAAGATGTTGCCGTCGTTTGAAAACCTTCAATTTTAACTAAGTGCGATCCACCATCTGCTAATGAACTTACGTCAATAGACAATTTGGTGTATGCAACATAGGCAGCAGAATCATGAGCAGTGACAGTTGCTAAAGCAGTACCATCAACACTGATAACTAATCTATCGTCAATCAACCCAGGTCCAGGAGCTGCTATTTTAATATCAACATCTAATGAAACCACTGATCCTGAAGGGAAGATTGCTGTTTGTTCAACAGATGCTGTTTCAACAGTATCAGCTCCCCCAAACCAAGCATAAAAGACACCATTTTTAGGAACGCATTCACCTCCGCAAGTTCCGCAAGACGCTTCATCGCAAAGCGGAGTTCCGAAATTAGTCGAAGCCTCTATCCAAGCACCACTGCCTGGGCCAGCGTCAAAAGAAGCATCTTCGATTTGTGCATTTGTATACATACCTAAGCTTAATGCAAATGCTAAGGCAGAAAATTGTAAAAGTTTTTTCATTACTATTTGTTTTTAATGAATATTATTGATTTACCAAATATAAAAAATTAATATTTAAACCTGTTTTACCTGTTTAAATTCTTTGTTAAAGTTTTATTGTGAATAACCTTAGTCATTAGAAAAACAAAGCCATAAAACATTAGTTTAACCGATTTAGAGGATTTAAGGATGCAGATTGATCAATTTGACAATGAATTGATGGAGATTTTAGGAAAACGCATGAAATCGGTTATCGAAATCGGAAAATACAAGAAACAAAATTTGATGACCATTCTACAAACTCAAAGATGGGATCTGATTTTAAATTTCCGTGTTGAACAAGGGCTCAAATTAGGCATCAGTGAAGAAATGGTAATGTCCATTTTTAAGTCCATTCACTTAGAGTCTATAAACAAACAAGAGGAGATTTTGTCTAAGCCTTAATTCACAAAAAACCGTCCGCTGATTAACGGACGGTTTTTTTGTATAATGTAAAATTGGGTTATTATCATTTAAATGGGGGGCAGGCCACCCGAGCGGGCTATTGTTACAAGTCCTCGCTCCTAAAAGTCGCTGTGGGCTTTTCATGACTATCCCTGGTGGAGAAGTTCGTTTTAATTACTTACCTAATTAGCTTTCACTTTATTCAAATGACTAGCAAGGGCAAAACCCATACTAAAAGACGCTTGCAGCAAATAACCACCAGTAGGAGCATACCAATCCAACATCTCACCAATGGTGTAGGAATTTGGTAGGTTTTTTAATTGAAAATTCTCGTCGATTTCATCCAAAGCTATACCGCCCAATGTCGAGATCGCTTTATCTATGTCATCGGCTGACCTTATGGTGACAGGCACTGACTTAATAATTCCGGCTAATTTCTCCGGATTCGAAAATGTCTCCTTATCTGTAAAGTGCTTTATTAATGCAATTGATGTTCTGTCAAGATTAAGGTCTTCTTTCAAGATGTCCGTTATCTTTTCGAGTTTTGAAACTTTGTATTTGCTCAGTATTTGTTCCACCGTCATTGTAGGTTTCAAATCAACAAAAATCGTAGTGCTGTCATTACTGATTAATTCTTCCTGAATTTTTTGACTCAACGCATATATTGCATTTCCCTCAAGTCCGAAACTCGATATCACCACTTCTCCTTTTGAAATATCATCTTTGAATTTTATAGTGATGTTTTTTAGAGGCTTCCCTTTGTGTGTAGTGATGAAGTTCTTACTCCATTCTACCTCAAATGCGCAATTTGCTGCTTTAAAAGGAATTGTTTTAATCCCTTTTTCGTTAAATAAGGGGGCCCAATCACCTTCCGAACCAGTAACCTTCCAGCTGGAGCCTCCCAGTGCAAAAACCGTAATGTCTGAGTTCAGGTTATCTTGCTTTTCAAGTTGAAGCTGATTTTTATCGTCCCAACCAAACCACGTGGTGTCCAATTGTAACTTTACACCTTTTGCTTTAATGTGATCTACTATTTTCTTTAGTACATCAATTGGTTTTAGTTCTGCAACTGGAAAAACACGGTTACTCGAGCCAATAAAAGTATCGACGTTAATCGATTTTAACCAATTTATTAAATCATTGTTTGAAAACTGATTAAGTATAGGAGCAATAAAATCGCTTGGGTAATATTGGGATATTAGTTCATCTACAGGGGCATCAAATGTCAAGTTCAACCCACCCTCGCCAGCGACCAAGAATTTACGACCGACCGTCTTTTTTTTGTCGTATAAAGTTACGTCATATTTATTTGTGTCAATTTGAGCTGCGAGCATTAAAGCAGCTGGGCCACCACCAATTATTACAAGTTTCTTCATAAATTTCTTATAATTTGATCGATTTTCGATTCAAATGTTGTCAAGATCTTCTTGAGGTTTTACTGTTGAGTAATACTGAAATATTTTCTCTAAGATTTCCTTCGTTTCTATTACCGATTTTGATAGTATTTCGTTAAACGGGATTTCCCAGTTGCCATATTGAATAAGAAGGATTTTAAATTCACCTTTGTTGGACACAACATCGCCGTACCAGCCAAGATCGATTATCATATCCTCTTCCGGAAATGAACATTGAAGTAAATCTTCGCTTAAATATTTGATGCTATCAGCGACTATAAAAGATGAGACAGGGTCATAGTCGTAAAAGTCATTTCTAACCACTTTACAATCTAAAGGGAAGTCTATTTTTTGGATTTTTATCATATTTGAGATAATCGAATGTAAAGATAGACATAGAGTAACAGGAATCATCAAAATTATAGTATTTAAAGAATAGTAAAGTAAGCTTCAAGTTTACTCTGAATATGACCAAATATATATCTTTATTTTTTACAGGTAAATTGATTAAAAATGAGTTAATTAGGTGGGTATATAATCGAATTGTTAAAATATAAATGTCTTTAACTTCAAGGGTTTTGTTGAAATTATTCTTAACTTTCACTTCAATATATTGTTTAATAAAATCTTTAATAATTATGATAAAAAATTACATTTTAACTTTAGCGGCTTTTGCTCTTTCTTTTACAATGGGCGCGCAAATTATCTTTCAAGATGATTTCGAATCTTATACACTTGGTGATATGGGACTTCAAAATACTGACGTATGGTCAGCGTGGTCAGGATCACCGGATGATGGATCAAATATCTTAGTTGTAGACGATATTGCACAAGGTACTAAGGCAGGTTATGTTGGTCCAGGTGAGGTACAAGATGTTCTGTTGCTTTTAGGGAACAAAACTGCTGGTGTATATTACGTGTCTTTTGATATGTATATAACAGCAGGTAGTACTGCATATTTTAATGTTCAAGGTCAAACTGATACTAGTGGAGTGTACCAAGGGGTTGGAACTGGGGCTAATGGACCTGGTGTATTTAATTCTGGAAACATTTTATTTAATCAAGACGGATTAGATCCAGGACTTGCTTTTGACGAGACTGCTAATGCAAGCGCTAACTATCCTGAAGATGCATGGTTTGAAGTTGTGATAAATTTTGATGTTAATGCTTTAACTTATATAGTAAGAGTTGATGGGGTTGACTTGACTCAAACTTTTAATATGGGAACTAATTTCGCAGGTGATGCTGTGTTAGGAGCGATCGACTTCTTCTCAATTGATAATGATGCTAATTTTTGGATAGACAACGTTGTTTATAGCAATGGTCAAAAATTAGGGTTAAACGATTTATCTGATGACAAATTCAGCGTTTATCCAAATCCAGTGCAAGATGTATTGAAAATCAACACAACAAATTCAGTTGATTTAGTTCAAGTTTACGATGTTACAGGAGCATTGGTTCTTACAACAACTCCTAGTTCTATCTCTCCAAGTATTGATATGAGTACTTTAAGTACTGGTGCATACATGGTTAAGGTAACTATTGGTGATGCCGTTAAAACTGTAAAGGTTTTGAAATAAACTTTTAATCATTTTATAATGAAAAAGACTCTTCAATTGAAGAGTCTTTTTTTTTGCCAAAACTTTTTGAGTATCGAGGACCGAGCAGTGTGAATTGAGTATTTAGTTCATTTTTCGCCTGACTCAAGACTCTTTACTCGCGACTCCTTTCTCTTGTTCACTCCGCGCTATTTGTATTTAAGAGTCTTGAATACAGTGTTTTGAAAGCTATTTTACCGCGCAATCTAAAAGTTGAATTTGTTACTTGAATTCAAGCCTATAAATAACGTTGACAATTGTTTTCGTTATCGTTTTAATTGAAATATAAAAGAGCACTTATTCGGTTAGATTCTTACTCTAGAACTCTATCTTTGTACCATGCGACCCAATCTCTTATTAATTACACCGCCTTTTACCCAATTAAACACTGCCTATCCTGCGACGGCTTATTTAAAAGGGTTTTTGGACGAAAACGAGGTTGTTGTCGCTCAATGTGATTTAAGTATAGAACTTTTTGCTTCGGTTTTCAAAAGTGATTTTCTACGATCCATATTTAAGGAAGCAAAGGAATTAAATAACAAACATTACTCCGAACTTACTAAAAACAAGGAACTTTATATTTTAAGAGTAGATCTTGTAATAGGGTTTCTACAAAAACAAGACATAAAAACAGCCAACAATATTCTGGAAGAAGGCTTCTTGCCAATAGGGCATAGGCTCGCAAAGGTCAATACAGAAATCAATTGGGAAGATGGAGAGATTGGTGTCATTGATAAAGCAAAGCATTATTCCACGTTATTCATTGAAGAAATAGGTGATTTTATTCAGGCCAATGTAGATGAGTTCTTTTCGTTTACGAAGTATGCTGAGCAAATAGCCACCTCTGCAAGTAGTTTTGATCAAATTCAAGAGTTTTTAAATTATCAACCGACTATCATCGAGGATAAGATGATGGACATTTTGGAAGAGCAAATTAATATTCATTCTCCCAAATTAATCTGTTTTACAATTCCATTTCCCGGTAATTTATTTGCTGCTCTTCGTTCGTCTCAATTTATTAAACAGTTTTTTCCGGATATAAAAATCGTATTTGGGGGAGGTTATTGCAATACAGAATTACGTTCTTTGACCGATCCGAGAATATTTAATTACATTGATTTTATTTCTTTGGATGACGGTGAAGGACCGCTGCTAAAACTTGTAGATTACCTTGAAGGTAAGATTGCGATAGATGAATTAGAAAGAACTTTTGTGTTAGACAAGAGTAAGGTGGTTTATAAGAACAAAACCCCTAACACTATTTATCATCATAAGAATTTACCAGCACCCAATTATTCTGGGTTACCCTATGATAAATATTTATCCTTCTTGGATATCGTAAACCCAATGCATCGCATGTGGACGGATAAAAGATGGAACAAATTGACGATTTCGCACGGGTGTTATTGGAAACAATGTTCGTTTTGTGATGTGAACTTAGATTATATTGGCAATTACCAAAACACTACAGCTGAGGACTTGGTAAACAAAATAGAGAAGATTATAAAGGATACAGGAATCAATGGATTTCACTTTGTAGATGAGGCAGCTCCGCCTAAAATGCTGAGGGCTTTGTCTGAGGAGTTATTAAAAAGAAATGTCGATATTACTTGGTGGACCAATATACGATTCGAGAAAACTTTTGATACTAAACTTTGCCAAATAATGGCCAAGTCGGGCTGCATAGCAGTCACGGGAGGCCTAGAGGTGGCTTCGGATAGATTGCTTGTCAAAATGAAGAAAGGTGTGGATATCGCACAAGTCGCTAGGGTGACAAATAACTTTTCTGAAGCGAATATATTGGTTCATGCCTACCTCATGTATGGTTTTCCAACCGAGACTGAACAAGAGACCATTGATTCTCTAGAGGTGGTCAGACAGTTATTTGATAGCAATTGTATTCAGTCAGCATTTTGGCATCAATTTACAACCACAATACATAGTCCGATCGGTCAAAATCCGGAAGAATTTGGAATAAAAATTACTGGGCCTGAATTTAAAGGTTTTGCTCAAAATGATTTGTACCACGAAGATCCTCAAGGGGCAGATCATACTCGATATACTACAGGATTAAATCTTGCATTAAATGCTTACTTAAATAGGGCAGGGCTCGATGATGATTTAAAGAAATGGTTTGATTTTTCTGTAGTTTCGACAAGTCATTCGAAGGGGCTCATTAAAAGTTTCTTGAAATAAAAACTACAGCGGTTAAAGCCTATTTTTCTGCAAGTTTTCTGGGGTGTGGGACGCCATTTTCAACGTAGTGCTTTAAATCTTCAGCAATTGCAATAGCTGATTTCCCTATGCCCATTTTAATCACTGGAGTCATTATGAAACCTAGAAAACCTTTCGTTTCCATATTGAACTCTAAAACAACAGTCGTCTTGTTTTCTTTGTCGCTTTTTAACGACCAAATAGCACTAGCATGTTTAGCTACGCCGGGTAATCCATCGGATATGTGATAAGAAAGAGAGTGATTTACAGGGTCAAAAGCATCTAACACCTGTATGGTTTCTCCACGATTTGTAATGGTAATTCTTTCAGAATAACTCAATTCATTGTATTTCGGACTACCTCCTGGTTTTGAATCTAAAAAATTTGTGGACCATAGATGAACTTGTGCAAACTGATTCCCCATCACTTCCCATACTTCTTCAATAGGTTTATTGATGATTAATTCCTTTTTCACATGTATTTTTTTGTCCATAAAAAGATACAAACAAATCAGTATTGCGATAAGAATTAAAAATGTATACATAATCTTCTTTTTCACGTTTGTTTAGATGAGTTTAGCGTGAAGAAACCTTAATACTTTTAAAAATTAAAAAGAAAGATATTTTTATGCTCTATTGTATTTTTTCTCTAAAACTTTAATGATTTCTTCCTCATCCGTTTTCTTATCAGGATTCTTATCCTTTGCCATTAAGCGGTTGTAATCGTTTTGAACATCAACTGCCAAAAGTGTTTCTTTCCAATCGATGGAATTGCCGGGTGCTAATTCTTGAACTAAATCTTTAAACTGCACGACATATTTCTCGTCAGTGACATCTTTGGTGAACAATTTGAGAGTTACCGAAGAAACATTTTTCATGATAATTCCGTCAGATTCTTTTTCACCAACCTTCCATTTAATCGTTTTTCCAAGCTTTTTAATCGGAATTCTGTATGAGAAATCCTTTTTATCAATGGAAATGTGAATTTGATCGTCTTTTATGGTGTGTTTTATCATCGTTCTTCTGTTATGTTATTTTTTTTGAAAAGTTCTTGTTATTCGTCTGTTTCCTTCTAGTATAAATTCGACAAAATAAAGTCCAACAGGCAAGGACTCCACATTAAAGGAGGTGCTGTTTGTATTGATTGTTTTAACTCTTTGCCCCGTCACCGTGTATGTTGTCGTCATCGTGCTAACTTCTGTTTTGGGCTATGGTTGATTTCCAACTGTCATTCCAATAGGTATAGTTATAGCTGTCTGCGTAATTCGTGAAAGAATCAGCATTGATATTACTAATATAACTTTGGGAAAATCCCGTTGAAAAAGAAAAAATAATTCCAAGAACTAAGTTATATCGCATGTAAAACATAATTGAACTGCAAGATGAGGATATTCGGTCAAAAAACGAAAAAAAAACAAGACTGATTTAACAGGGTGAAATTACCGTTTCGGATTTCGGATTTAAATATTTACATTATCGTTGAGTTTTTAATCTAAAACCCACAACCCATCTATTCAATAACCCTTACCTTTCCAATAATTAAACAACAATGGAAGAAAACGAGGATCAAATTTTTGGGTTTTGGCAATGGTTCGTCAAAAACGAAGTCCTAATAAAGGACAGCTTAGAAAATTCGAACTCCAGACACAGAGAAGGAATCGTTGAGCAATTCAACGAATACATTCTTGGCCTAGGCGTATTGACCTGGGATGTTGGTGTCAACGAAAATGACAAGTGGTTTTTAATGCTTTCTCCAAATGGAAATAAGGAAATGCTCTTGATAAGTGAGAAAATTATGGAAGCGTCACCCGGACACATGAATTGGCTTTTTTACTCGAGTCGACCCGCCAAAGATTGGAATCGTGAGTTTGTTATTTATGATAATGACATGGACGAACAAAAAATCGACGCTTCGCAATGGCATTATATTGTTTTAGAGGATGATGAAGGCGAACTCGAACTTTTAATTGAAGCAAAGAATCTTTCACATCTCGAACTAGATGTTGCCGAAACAGCTGTTGAACAATTTTTAATTGGAGAAGTAGGAGAAGCGACTTTGATGAGGCGCGTTTCATCGATTGAGTTGGTTCACACTTTTGAAAAAGAATATGAGGATTCAAAAAGTCAAGTTTCTGAATTAAAGGAGCATTTGAATGAAGATTTTTAGTTAAGCTCAAACTTAGACAATAGTTTTTTGCCGATAGACTTGTATTCATCGTATTTGTCTTCCTCTGACGTGAAAGTCAAAACATAAGCCTCATTATTAATTATCCATACTAACTGTTCGCAAACTAGGTTTCTTTCTCCTTGTTTAAAAGCGAAGATGAAATGCTGACATTCTTTGCTGCTTGCAGTCGTGTTTTAAAGTTTTATTAATTTTCCATTAGGGGCAAGAGATAGAACCTGGTCTTCTGAGATATTTACAAAATCAGAAAGCGTTGTAACCAAAGTACCATTTAAGTCTTGCACCATTAAATTTATGTTTTCGCGGAATTGATCTTTATCCGATTCAACAGGACTGATAATTGCGAAAGTTGACCCTGCAGCACCCGTCAAGTTAATTTCCCAAGAAGAAGGATATTGAACAGTGAAATTAGAGCAAGAATACTGCCTCCAGTTTTCGGTGTTTTCAGGTTTGGTTTGGCCGTTAATAGCAAAGGCTAAAAAGATAAATACAGAAAGTACAATTGGTATTCTCATGGAGGTAAATTATTTAAAACAATTATGAGGCAAAGATAATCAATTACTCCTTTTTAAATTGATAGTCTCGTTCCACCTTGGCAATTCTAGTCGTAAATGCGCTGTACCATTCACTTCGTCCTTTGTCTTGGGCAATTTTATGCTCTGAATTTTTTTCCAGTGTTGAATGGACTCTAAATCCTTCCAATAAGATACGGTAATGCCAATTTCGTTTCTTGCGTCTTCAATACCTAGAAATCCGGATTGATTGAAAACAACTCCATCGCTGATTTTAAACTTAATGTCTTGAAAAAATTTGAATATAAAATTACCAGCAAAAGAAATATAATTTTAGAATCCAAACCATCCGAAATTATAAACCAGGGAGTAACAGGCTCAGGAGAGCTTTTGTTTAAATAATTTTTTTCCGTTAAGGTTTTTAGGATTTTAGTTTTTAATCAAAAAACGTCACTTGACCCGTTACAATGTCGTGGGCGCCACCTACAATTCCAACGTCGCCTTTTTCTATCATTTCTTTAAGAATAGGACTACGTTGTAAAATACCTTCTACAGTTCGGTGAACGTTGATTTCCATTACTTTTTCAACGAAATCTGGGTTTTTTGAACTTCTGTCTCCAGTTTCCGACTTCTCGTCAAAGACTGCTGGTTGAATTTTACTCAATAATGCAGTTAAATTCCCCATTTCAACATGGTCGCAAGCTCCTTTTACAGCTCCACATTTTGTGTGTCCGAGTACGACGATGATTTTTGAACCTGCAATCTTACATGCAAATTCCATGCTGCCTAGTATGTCTTCATTTATGATGTTCCCGGCTACTCTTACACTAAAAACATCACCCAAACCTTGGTCAAAAACCAATTCGGCAGAGGTACGGCTGTCGATACAACTCAAGATAACGGCGAAAGGAAATTGTCCTTCTGCAGTATAGCCTGCTTGTTCAAGTAAATTTCTATTTGCTTTTAAATTGTTTACAAAACGGCTGTTTCCTTCTTTTAAAATTTGAAGGGCTGCTTTTGGTGTTAAACTGGCTTGTGTTTCTTGTGTGTGTACTCTCATTTTCTTAAAATATAAACTTTTATAATTATTTAATTGGCGTGTTTTATCGGCTTTCCTCCGCAAGAAAAAGATTTTTTTTTAAATATCAAATACTTTCAACAAATTCCAAAAAGACTTTTTTGTGTAAATCAAGATCCAAATCAGGAGATAGGGAAGCTCGAACAATATAATCTTTGTCTCCCTCTTTTGTCGTTCCCTGAGTAGAAGTCGCAGGAACAGTCCAATAACATCCTTTTAGTTGACCATAACTGACACAAAATTTGCTTTCATTTGGGATTTGGGTAATCATTCTATTGATTAAATCCATATTTAAGGCTCTTTTGTAATCTTCTCTTTCTTGGTCAGTATTGCCTTTTGTTGGGAGATCAAGTGAGAAAACGGAAGGAGTGAAGCCTTCTTTTGCTAATTCTTCAGAAACAAAATTGATTTTAGCCTTGGGTAAAACTTCGTTGATGTAATTAACAAACTCACGCGTATTCTTATAGGCGTCGTCAATCCTCTGATTCATTGAAGGCATTTGCCTTGCTAAGATTTCGTATTGATGTTCGGTTGCCTCATTATCACAAAGCAAAAGGTGTTTTTCAATCTTTTCAATTAAATCATTTGTTCTAGTATTTCCTATACAATATCCAGCAGTGCATTTTCCGCCACTCGGGAATTTAGATCCGCTGGCAAAGGAAATTGTTCTAACGTTTGAAAGAATTTCTCCCTCACCCAAAAAGTGAACATTAGGGCAAAAGGTCTGGTCCAGAATAAAAACTGGGTCAATCGCAGTTTCACCCGTATTTGTTTTTCTTACTTTGCTTAATACTTCTTTTAATTGTAAAAGTTCTGGAACCTCAACTCTAGGATTTGTTGGAATCTCAGCAATGATAAGAGGCACAGCATCTTCAAAAGCGATTGTATTTAGCACTTGATCAATGCTTGTAACCATATTGTTTCCACCGTCTACGGGAAGGTCCATAATTTCGACATTCTCAACACAAGCAGCAACTCTTCGAGCTTGGTCATTAGTACCTCCATAGCAGTTTGGTGGCACAATAATCTTAATTGCCTTTCCTTTGTGATTAATAGATGCGTCGTCTATCAGACCCATTAATATTGCATATTGTATCGACAATCCTGAGGATGCGACTAAGGGTTTGGTGTTCGAACCGGTTACCTCTTTAATTGCTTTCAAAACAAGCTCCTTATTGATGTTTTCGCTGCTTTTTTGTTGAGAACCAGTTGTTTTGCCCGTAAGGATAGATAGTGCTAAAAGACTATTTGAGGGAGTCATAGAGATTGTTTCCCTTCTTCTTACGTGTTGAATATCCGAAATGTAGTTTTCGTTATCCGTTCCGTTTATAACAATAATACTTCCCAGGGTAGGGTGAATGTTAATCAGAAAATCAATATTTTCCTTCAAGTTAACTTGGTGAAAATCTTCAAGCTGTGAAACGAAAATGGTGCTGCCATTAAACTTGGCAATTTCAGTTGATTTTTCAATTTTCTTCAATTCAAATTTGTACCCATAAATATTTCTAAGTAAGTCGGCATCGAAAACCGAGGGCAATGAGTCTGTATAAAGAATTTGTGTATTCACCTTATCCATCAAATTTTTTCTTAAAACCGCCAATACAGGAACAGTTTTCGAAGAAAAACTAATTATATTTTTAGGTTTAAGCCCATTTAGCCCTGCAATTCCCCATTCTAAAAGACAAGACAAAGGGTGACCTAAACGAATGTAATCATATGCTGTCGGTAATTCGAGTAATGCTGAAGCTTCTGAATTATTGTTGTTATAGAGGTTTTCCAGGTGCGATAAAAACTCAGTTTTCGCCATTTTTTCATCATAAATATCTAGTCGATGTGTGGTTATGTTAAGCCAACTTGAAGGCATGTTTTGCAAAACATTTTTAATATAATCTAGCATCTTTTTTTTTTCCATTTTTATCCATATTGAATCGAATGCCAAGTTACAATTAATCGCCTTCTATTTGAAGGGAATCAAGGCCTTTCTTTTTTGTTCATTATTTCTTAATTGAAGTAGTTTATAACTGCTTTTTCAGGTGCAAACGTTAGGGTTTTTAACGCACTATAAGCCAAGTGGTTAGTGTTGTCTTGAGCTTGAGTTAAGAACTGATGAAATTATGAGTAATATTTTTATGTTGTTTTCAATGTTTTTGAGCTTGTCACTTTTGGCTCAAAATGTGATATCAACTCAAGGAGATTCTTATACAAACTCTTTGGGTAGTATTGCTTTTACTATAGCTGAAAACATTGAATTGAGAAAATTGATTTTAGATCTTCAAAAACGAGTTGAAACATTGGAGAAATAGCCGAATGATAATCTAAAAGGTTCATGAACGTTTCGGAGTAACTAAGAAATTAATTACCATAACTTAACACCTTTTCCTTGTCTAAGGGCATATGATTGATTATATTGAGCCTAACCATAAAACAATTTTTTTGAAACTATTTTATATTAAAAGAAAAACAAGAACAGAAACACGTTACCATAAAAACATGGGTGAACTTACAACGAGGGTTATTTATATTAAACGATTCTTCGTCGGGTTACCTATTAAAACAATGCAAAAGTATCGTGAAACTTATAACGGAAGAGTAAAGAGTTGCGAAGACTGCATGCTTTACATCTGATTCCCTACTTTTTTAGATTAGCAACTACTACCCAATAATACAGGTTTTCAAACTAAAATCTGAAATTGAATCAAAACCCTCATAGAACTATCTTATTTCCTCGTTTTTTCTCAAGGGGATATCCATATGGTTCCCAGATCAAGGCAATTGGCTAGAAAGGCTCATGTGCTGACAATTATCGCAAATCAAACTATTTTTTCTTTTTTTGCTTGTACTCCTATTGGCGGACATTGCCCTACAGACGTTACAAAAAACGTAGGCTGCTGAAATGACTCTAAAATTCTGCAGTCATTCCGGTAAAAAAACAACGACCTCATCTTAGGTCTGCATTACCTTTGAATTTTCACGAGCATTTTCAAAGTCCGGATTTTGCGATTTCGCTTTGTGTTTTTAAAGTGAACATAAGATTTATGGTTTAAACCATACTCTTTTATATCGATTGGTTTTTTAGGTGGCTTTAAGTAACTTTAAACACTCTATTAAAAATCATTAAATGAAAAACTTAACTATACTAATTGCTCTTTTTGTTGCCTTGGTTGCTCAGAGTCAAGGCGAACCATGCGCTTTTGATTGGACTGCTAAAACGAAAATCACCCAATCCGTTGAAAACACAATTCAAGAGGGTGTCAAAAGAATTCAGCTAGACAAGTCATCTCATACGCATAAGATAATTCCTGTAGTTGTTCATGTTGTCCATTTAGGAGGTTCAGAAAACATTTCGGATGCTCAAATTCAGAGTCAAATTGATGTTTTGAATGAAGATTTTGGAAAACTTCCAGGTACGCCGGGGGATGGAAATGGTGTAGATACTGAAGTGCGTTTCTGTCTTGCAAAAAAAGGCCCGAATGGTAATTGCACAAACGGGATAGTAAGAATTAATTCTTCACTTACCAATCACAAAACATACGATCGTCCTTTACTTAAGGAATTAAGTTTTTGGGACAATGAAAGATATTTAAATATATACATTGTAAAAACCATCACAGGAAATGTTGCTGGCTATTCTTCCTTTCCGGGCGGACCGGCAGATGAGGATGGAGTAGTGGTGTTGCACAATGTTTTTGGAACCATAGGCACTGCTTCTTCAAGCATGGGCCGAACAGGAACTCATGAATTAGGTCATTGGATTGGATTGTTTCATACATTTAATGGAGGTTGCGGTACAGATGTTTGTTTGGATGGTGATAATGTATGTGACACGCCACCCGTTAATACGGCTAATTACAATTGCCCAACTGGGGTAAATACATGCGCCAACGACAATCCTGACTTGCCCGATTTAATTGCGAATTACATGGATTATACCTCTGATGCTTGCAAAAACATGCTAACGCAAGGTCAAAAAGACAGGTTGCAAAGTGTTTTGGTAAATATTCGATCGGCTATTTGGACAGACACTAACCTCGTTTTTACAGGATGTGATACCAACTATGTCGCTCCACCAACATGTGGAGCTGTAGCCAATCTAGTCACTTTAACAAATGATATTTGCATTGGAAATGATGTTTCTTTTGTGGATGTTTCGTTGAACAATGCAACATCATGGACTTGGTATTTCCCAGGAGGGAACCCGACTACTTCTAACGCACAAAACCCAACGGTGAATTATCCAGGTTTAGGGAGTTACGATGTGAAACTCGTAGTTTCTGACGGGTCAATTTCTGATTCGATAACTAAACCAGATTATATAACGGTTTCTAATCCTGGAGTTGGAGACCCTATCCCATACAGTGAAAGTTTTGAATCTGGTTTTCCGAATAACGGTCTAAGCATTATGAATGCGGATGGATTAGGAACATGGGGGTTGGATTCTGCTGCTTCAGTGCACGGAAATTACAGCATTAAAATCGACAATTATAATAACCCTTGTTGTGGTTCGATTGACGAAATTATTTTCCCTTATTTTGACCTTTCCTCATTAGGAACGACACCCTATATGAAGTTTGTTTGGGCTTATGCAAAATCAGATGATTTGTACTCAGATGAATTGATTGTTCAGCTTTCATCCGATTGTGGTAATACTTGGAGTCAAGTCTATTATCGAACAGGAAATGCCTTAGCAACGGGACCGACTCAAACGACTCCATTTATTCCAACAGCGTCCCAATGGAAAAATGCAGTAATTAATCTAACGCAATACTCTTCCAAACAGTATGTGTTACTTAAAATTGTGAATGTTCCAGATGGTGGAAATAACTTATACATTGATAACATTAACATAGGGTCCACTTTTGCTGGTGTTGAAGAAATAGATTCTCAACAAAGCACATGGGAGATATTTCCGAATCCAGCATCGAATGTTGTAACTATTAAAACAGAAACAAAGACGAGTGGTAACCTACGTATCATCAACTTGGTTGGAAAAGTGGTTAAAGAATCCTTGTTTTCAAACCAAGAAGAATTAACCATTGATGTTGATGATTTTCCGGCTGGTATTTATCAAGTAAAGTTATCGACTTCAAGCGCGGTGCAAACAAAATCCCTGGTTATCTATTAAACCAGACACGAGATAGAAATTATTCTTACACAAAAAAGCGGTCTGAGATAATTCTCAGACCGCTTTTTTGTGTTCTAAAATTTGGGTTTACAAACTTTTATGTGATCCATCGCAATAAGGAGGGTTCTTCGTTTGTTTACACATGCAAATCGCAGCAGTTTTAGATTCATCCGCTTGAAAAACTTTTGGAGAAAACTCGCTTCCTTTGTGCGCTCCGTTGCACCAAGGTTGATTTTCTGACTTACCACAAGCACAATAAGCATAGGTTTTACCTGCTTCCAATACTTCCATTTGCGGTACTTTTCCGGCTGCTGTTGGTTGTTCCATATTTGTTTTTTCTAGTTTGTTAAATAATAATTTCTTGAAGATAGCTCTAATTGATTCTTATTTGAAAAATAATCAAAATTTAATGATAACCGACATCCAAGAATCTACAATTGTTTAGATAAACTCTTCTTTTTATAGGCTTCTACGGTCATTTTAATAAAAGCGGGTTTGTCTTTTTTCGCTAACTCTATTTGCGGGTCTTGATTTATGGCAGAGTTATATTCAGAAACATTGTCATAAGCCTACAAAGTTAATTCTAATAGGGCAGGGGTTAGTTTCAATCCCTTTTCAGTCAGTTGATAAATATTTGCTTTTTTGTTGTGAGGTAACTTTCCCTTTTTTATTAATCCTTACTCTTCAAGCTTTTTTAATCTTGATGAAAGAATATTAGTGGCAATCGATTCTTGACTCGTAGTAAAATCCTTGAAAGTGGACTTGTCTTCCAAAAGCATATAAAGTTCAAGAAATGGCTCAAACCTTAAAGTCAAACGGTTATGATAAAATAAGCACAAAATTAGCCCCCAATTTCTTAATTAAGTTGCTTGCGAATTTTAACAATGATTTGAAAGGATTACTTCCTTATATTGGAAATACATTCAACGGAGATATCAGTGAAACGATGAAAACTTTCAATTGGAAGCCAATAGACCTTAAAGAAACCGTTTTAGATACAGCGAAATCAGTGGAAGAAGTGATCCCTAAATAATTGAAAAAACATTGAAT
>JBLIKY010000015.1:0-23839 GCA_047637535.1 Lentimonas sp. | reverse complement strand
CCAAATTCATTGTTACAGTTTTACCTGCAGTTGCACGGTCAGTTGACAATGTGTTGTTTTTGTCTTCCTCACCTTCTGGAGAAGCATAACCTGTGATTGCGATTGATTTAATTGCAATTTTTGGATTAGCCTGTGCAGCAACAAACCAAGCTTTCAAATCAAGGATGTCTTGATCCTTAAGTTCAGATGATTTTACATTAGATTTACCTTTATCGTAATTAACAGTAGCTGAGTAAGATTGTTCAGTAACTCTTTTGAAGTTATCCTTCTCCATAATTACTTTGTAATCTTTATTTACCAAAAGTGGTGTGATAATCGTACCATCAGCAATTTTAGTTTCAGGGATAGATTCTTTCTCTTTACCTCCTTTAAATACTTTACCAGTAATAACTAATTCAGTGTTTTCGAAAGAAGCTTGGTAAGGAACTACATCGTAGTAGGTGATTTTACCACCTGCTTTGTATTGAATTACAGAACCGTTTCCAGTTGCTTTCTCACCTTGAATGGTTACTGGTTTTAAAGCAGTTTCACCAAGCATTGGCTGAATCTCAGCGCTTACTTTTTTCTTGATCCCTTTGTTAGGAAGTTGCATATCAACTTTGATACGTAAAGAATCTGCATGCATCTCTAAAGGACTAGGGGTCACAGTGTACTCCATGTCTTTTAATAAGTCACAACTAGTGAACAAAGTGGCGGTTAGTGCTAAAAAAGCTAAACCTGTTAAAGCTTGTTTTTTCATATTGTATATAAATTTCTTCAATTTTAAATGCAATATTAATAAAAAATGAGGTAAAAAAGGGTATAGTTGTTGGATAAGTTTCAATAAAATTCAAAAATTGATTTTTACCAATTTTCTATCGCTACTTAATAGCTTAATGTGTTGATTAATAGAAAGTTTTGTGACTGGGTCTATCAGGTTTGAATTCAAGTCATTAAGTGGGATTAACACAAAGTCTCTTTCTGAAAATTTTGGATGAGGAATAATTAAATTTTCTTCTTTAAATATTAGGTCGCCATATAAGATGATATCTAGGTCGATTTCCCTGTTTTCATAACCAGTAATTTGTTTACTATCTCTACCTAATTCCTTCTCAATGCCTTGCGTGATAGACATTAATTTCATTGGGGGGATATCTGTTTTAAAGGAGCAAACTGTGTTTACAAAAACATTAGTAGACTCAAAGCCCACTGCTTCATTCTGGTATAAGCCTGCCACCTGAACTTTAGAATTTAAACCTTGTTCTAATTTAAGAATTGCCTTTTTTATTGTCTCTACTGGATTCCCTAGATTGGCGCCTAAGGCAATATATACCGTTTGACTTTTGTTCATTTACAGATTATTAAACTTGAAAACGTCATATTATTGAATATTACTTTTTCCATTCAAAGCTTTCAATCATCCTTAGAAGGTCTGTTTTTACGTAATCCAAAGTCGGTTTAAGTGAATCGTAATTCGGAGCAGAATTAAAATATACAACGGCACTTACGAATCGGTCAGTCGAATCTGTTAAGTAAAATTGGAAGGGTGAAGCAACATTACCTTCTAAGCTAAAGAAAGTGCCGTAAACCTTTTTGTCAGGTCTCAAGATTTGTTTGTCTTCGATAGCAGTTGCCATTACTTTATGTTCGTCTATTTTGTCATTCGCAAAATTGACATATTCAGACAACGGCGCTTCCATTTGGATATATGAAAAATGAACGACCCCATTTAAAACACCAAGATCGATGTCTTTGTGACAATTGTCTTTGCTTATTTCTTTAACATTGTATAGACTTGATATATCGAAGGTGTAAGGGCATCTGTCTTCAAACTTTGAATAAGTTGCTTCGGGTACATCTACTTTTAAATAAGTAGGGGGCTTTGGAACGTAAATCACATTTTCTCCGCACGAAGTCAAAAGGAAAATCGACGTAATAATATATATGTATTTAGTCTTCAGCATCTAATTCTTGTTGTGGTGTTATTTCAACTCGTACAATTTTAATTCTTCGTTTGTCTGAGGAAACTACGATAAGTTTCATGTTTTCGATTTCTATGAATTCATTGTTCTTTAATATTCTTCCTGCGTTTTCCACTACAAATCCTCCTAATGTGTCCGCATCTCCTTTGGTTGCCTCAAAGGATTTTCCATCTATCTCAAGTACTTTGAAGACATCAACCAGAGCAGTTTTACCTTCTATTTGATAGATGTTCTCATCAATTTTGGTGAAGTTTATTTGATCGTCGTCAAATTCATCAGTTATATCACCAACAATTTCTTCAAGTATGTCCTCAAGTGTCACTAATCCGTTTGCTCCACCGTATTCGTCAACAACGACAGCCATGTGAACTTTTTTAGATTGAAACTCTTTAAGAAGGTCATCTATTTTTTTGTTTTCTGGAACAAAGAATGGAGTTCTTAATAATTTTAACCAATCTAATTTGTCTTCAAGATTATTTAAGAAAGGTAGTATATCTTTAATGAATAAAATCCCAATAACACTATCAAAAGATTCTTTGTAAACTGGAATACGAGAATATCCGCTATCGAGTATAAGTTGCATAACCTCGTTAAAAGGCATGTTTTCTTCAATGGCTATCACGTCCACTCTCGAACACATTATTTGTCGTACATCTGTGTTTCCAAATTTCACTATTCCTTCTAGTATTTTGTGTTCCTCTTCAGAAGTGCTTGTTTCTTTTGTTAGAGCAAGTGCTTGTTCTAAATCATCAGAAGAAATTTTAATTCCTTTCTTTTTAGATCTTTTTCTAATAAAATTCGAACCGTTTACTAAAAATGACTTGATCCATGAAATAGGAGGGGTTTTACCCATTATTTGTAGAGGAGATGACATCATTTTTGAGAAAGCTAAAGCATTCTTGGTTGCGTATATTTTGGGGATAACCTCTCCAATTAACAACAACACCAATGTGATTAAGAATACCTCAAGGACTAAGTGGATTGTAGCATTGTCAACTGTAGTAGGGTAAAGGTTTTGCATTATCGAACTTGATAAAATCACAATCCCAACATTCACAAAGTTATTGGTTATAAGAATTGTAGCTAAAAGTTCTTGAGGCTTTTTAAGCAAAGCTTGAGTCATTAACCCTTTTTTAGACTCATCTGCTTTTAGTATTTGTTTGTCCCCAGGATTTAAAGAGAAAAACGCGGCTTCTGATCCAGAAATGAGGGCTGATGAAACGAGTAAAATGATTAAGACAATAAAGGAAACAACAATCTCAGACGATAATCCAGATTGTTGAATGGTGACCAGAGGGTCTACATTTTCAGATAAAATAAGGAATTGTTTCATTTAAAAAGGTAAATCCGGGAGGGGTTGATCTGGGCCGTTGTTATTTTTTAAAAGGTCATTGACCTTGTCGTCCAATTGATTATCAACAGGCGTATCATAATTCGGCATATTATCCGTTTTATTATTTTGATTATCACCCCAGTTTAAGATTGTCATTTGATCAGCTATAATTTCTGTAGTGTATCTAGTTTGACCTTCTTTATCTTGCCAGTTTCGTTTTTTTAATTTCCCTTCAATATAAACTTTAGCTCCTTTTTTAAGGTACTTATCTGCAATTTCAGCTAAGCCTCTCCAAGCGACGATATCGTGCCAGTCCGTATTTTCATGTTTTTGACCCGTACTTTTGTCCGTATACGATTCAGAGGTCGCAAGTGAGAAATTTGCAACAATAGCTCCACTTTCCAGTCTTCTGACTTCTGGATCTTTGCCTAAATTTCCTATTAATATCACTTTGTTAACGGTTCCTGCCATGAATTTATTTAATTGTATGCAAATATATGTAATTAGCTACTATAAATATAAGGAACTTAAGCATAGGATGCAATATGCTCTTTTAAAAATTCATGAATAGGTTTGGGGAAGGGGTATTTGTTTAAATCCTCCTCCTTTACGAAGCCTTTTTTCCTTGATTGATTAGATGGCAATGAGGATGTTATTTGGTAAAATCGAATGTGTAATTTTTGATGAGATAACAAATGAACACTTTCATTTATTTTGGTGAAATGGTCAATGTTTTTAAACTCTAGCGTTTCATTTAACTCTTCCAATTCAATTGACTTATTTATCAAGGTTTCTATTAATGGAAGTTGAAACATGTTTTTCCAAATCCCATTTTCTTTTCTCTGTTCTACAGAAATTCGGCCTTGATTCTTGAGTAAGAAGTAATGTAAATAGCGAGATTTAACTTTAGTCTTTTTGTTTTTTACTGGGCGAATTTCTTGATTTTGTTTGGCACGAGATTCACAGAGGTTGTTTACGGGACAAGTGTCGCAATTCGGATTTTTCGGTTTGCAAATTAATGCACCTAATTCCATCATGGCTTGATTGTGAGTATCGCCTTCTGTCTTAGGGAAAACTGAGTCCGCCAAAATTGAAAATTCTTTTTTCCCAGCAGAACTATCGATCGGAGTGCCAATGTCGAATATACGGCTCAATACCCTGTATACGTTTCCATCAACGACGGATTTAGCTTCTCCAAAAGCAAAAGATGAGATGGCGGCTGCCGTGTAACTGCCAACACCCGAGAGTTTAATGATGTCGTCATAGTTGTCGGGGAATACGCCGCCTAATTCACCGTAAATATATTTAGCAGTTTTATGAAGGTTTCGCGCTCTTGAGTAATAACCCAAGCCTGCCCAATCGACAAGGATTTCTTGTTCGCTCGCTTTTGCAAGGTTTTTTATGGTCGGATAATGCCTAATAAATTTGTGGTAATAATCAATTCCTTGAGCGACTCGAGTTTGTTGTAAGATGATTTCGGATAGCCATATATGATACGGATTCCTGGTTTCGCGCCAAGGAAGAGACCTTTTGTTTTTGCGGTACCAATTTGAAATGAGATAACTAAACTCTGTATGCATCTTATTTTTTTTGAAAAAATGTATATTTTTTTAGTGTTTAATCATTTAAGATTAATAATTTTGCACTCTAATTTTTCACAAGGATAATTACAATTAAAAGTATTTAAAAATGACAAAGGCAGATATTGTTAACAAAATCGCGACGGATACGGGTTTAGAAAAGAACGAAGTATTAAAAACTGTTGAATCTATGATGGTTTGCGTTAAAGACTCGTTAAAGGGGGGAGAAAATGTTTATTTAAGAGGTTTTGGTAGCTTTATTGTTAAAGAAAGAGCAGCTAAAACAGGAAGAAATATTTCGAAGAACACGACAATATTGATTCCAGCACATAATATTCCATCTTTCAAGCCGTCAAAAACTTTCGTAGAAGAAGTTAAGACGAACGTGAAAGTAAAATAATTGATTTTATAGCCTCATTAAGGCGACAATTCCGTTATTAATTATTATTTTTGCACTCCCGTTGTATGACGGGAGTATTTTTTTGTCTCTAACTGAGACAATTACTGAGTATTAGAATTCAAACAAATTAAAATATACAAGTATGCCAAGCGGTAAAAAAAGAAAAAGACATAAGATGTCTACTCACAAGCGTAAGAAAAGACTTAGAAAAAACCGTCACAAGAAGAAGAAATAATTCTTTAACAAGTGAGGGCCCGGTAAGGACTGGGCCATTTTCTAATTTTTTAATATAAGCTTCCGTGAGTTTAGAATTAGTAGTCGATTCCCGAGAAAACGGGGTTTGGTTGGCATTACTTCGAGACGGGAAACTTATTGAGATTCAAGAACAACAAGGCGAAGTTGACTTTGCCGTTGGCGACATATATCTAGGAAAAGTACGAAAAGTAGTTCCGAGTTTAAACGCTGCATTTGTTGACGTGGGGTATGAAAAAGATGCTTTTTTGCATTATTTAGACCTCGGGCCTCAATTTGATTCACTCAACAAGTTCACCAAAAACACCTTAAAAGGGAAACAAAACGTATCGGACCTTCTTTATTTCAAGCCTGAAAAGGATATCAATAAAGACGGGAAGATAACAGACGTGCTTAGTGCGTCAGCCAATATACTGGTCCAAGTTGCTAAAGAACCAATCTCTAGCAAGGGGCCACGTTTATGTGCTGAATTAACTTTAGCCGGTCGGTACTTGGTCTTGGTACCATTCTCCAACAAGATTTCAATTTCTCAAAAGATCAAAAATGCTGAGGAGCGAACAAGATTAAAGGATTTGATGGAAAGTATTAAGCCCAAAAATTTTGGTGTTATAATACGTACTGTTGCGCAGGAAAAGAAAGTAGAGTTACTTGACCAAGACCTTAAAAACCTTATCGCAAAGTGGAAAGAAATGCACACCAATTTGCTGAATTCTGCTCCGCCGAAACGAGTTTTAGGTGAAATGAATAAGACTTCTTCAATGTTGAGAGACTTGTTGAATTCGGACTTTACAAACATTCACGTAAACGATAAGGACCTACAAGAAGAAATCGCTGCATTTATTGCAGATATTGCTCCGGGTAGAGAAAAGATTGTTAAGCTGCACGGTAATCGAATTAATATTTTCGAAAAATTCGGTGTTTCCAAACAGATAAAAATGTTATTCGGTAAGAAAGTGCCTTTGGCAAGTGGAGGTTATTTGATAGTTGAACACACTGAAGCCATGCACGTTATTGATGTCAATAGCGGTAACCGTAAAGGGGCTGATGGACAAGAAAGCAATGCCTTGTCAACCAACATTGAAGCTGCCGAAGAAATTGCTCGTGTATTACAGTTGAGAGACATGGGAGGTATCGTTGTTATCGATTTTATCGACATGCATACCCGTGAAAACAACAAGGCTTTACATGAGAAACTGAAAGAATTTATGCGCTCTGATAGGGCTAAGCACAATATTCTTTCTCCTTCAAAATTTGGAGTTGTTGAGATCACTCGTCAAAGGGTAAGACCTGAAACAGATATCAAAACAGCCGAAGTTTGTCCAACATGTAAAGGAACTGGAGAAGTACAGGCTAGTATTCTTTATGCTGAAGAAATTGAAAGCAAACTCAAACATTTGCTTGAAGATCAAAACATGAAGAACATTAAATTAATGGTTCACCCTTACCTTGCTTCTTATTTTACTTCCGGTATTATATCGAGACAAGTAAAATGGTTCTTTAAATACAAAACTTGGGTCAGCATTAAGTCCCTTACTGCGAATAACTTACTAGAGTATTCATTCGTAGATAAAGAAAATAAAGAAATAGCTCTCTGATGAATTCATCAGAGAGTTCTTTCTCTTTTGATCAGGCAAAAGCCAAACTCCAAAGTTGGTGTGCCTATCGAGAGAGAAGCACCCACGAAACCCTTCAGAAAATTAATTCTTACCAACTAATAACGGAAGAAGTTAATAAACTACTATTAAGCCTTCAAGAAGACAATTTCATCAATGAAACTCGATTCGTTGAGTCTTTTGTAACAGGTAAATTCCGCATTAAGAAATGGGGAAGAAATAAGATTAAGGCTCATATCGGGATTCACAGAGTTGAAACAGTCCTTTTGAACAAATTTCTTCAAGAGATGGATGACGTTTCTTATGTAGATGCTGTTGATTATTGGTTGAATAAAAAGTTCTTAGCGCTTAAATTGGAAAAGGATCCTTGGAAGAAAAAGCAAAAGACTATTCAATACGTGGCCTCCAAAGGATTTGAAATAGATTTAATTCTAGATCGCTGGGGAAAACTCAATTTAGCATAAGCTTTTTGTAGCTGATATTTGGAATAGTGCCGTTACCAATATATGTGATTTTCAAGGTGTATATTCCCGATGCATAAGGAGTTGAAATTTTCATATAACTGTTGTTTGCCTCTGACAAGGTGAAAATTTTCTTACCCGAATAATCAAAACACTCTACCGTCCAAGGTTCGCTAAAATAATCATCCAAAAATACGGTTGTACTTTCCGATGCAGGATTTGGGTACAAACTCACTTTATCTTTATAATTAAGAGTAAAGGTTTGTCGGTTAAATCCAAATAAAAATAGACCGTTTTGTCTGTCACTTACCAAAATTCTTCCTGAGGGTAGTTTTGAATAAATCCCCCAGGCTCCATTCATATTAAAAAAATGATTCTCGGTATAGGTATCGTAAAAAGCTACTTGTTTAATAGGGGTTTGGCGATAATTAAAGATTCTCAATCCTTCATTATAGTAAGCCACATAAACGAAGTTATCGTCCAGCATAAGATTATGCGGAACGGACATGGAGTCGGCCCTCTGGTCAAATAGCCTTTCAATTGTATAGCTGCCATTGGAGTCAAACTTGCCCATTTTAATTTTTGTTCCTGAAGATTCATCTGCAAAAATGTATGTATCGCCGCTTGGTGAGAAGTCCCCTTGATGGTTGTAACCTTGACTTTGGTAAACTGTGAATTCTTGTTCAAGAACCGGATTGCTAGGGTCAGAAATATTATAATACCTTAGTCCGTCATAGCCACAGTTGGCCATGAGATAGTTGCCATAAAGATTGCCGTCATGAACGTAATTAATATCGTTAGGTCCGTCGAAAAGCAAAACAGGATTCAATGGGTCTGCCAAATCAAATATTTTCATAGGCGAACTCGATACAATGGTTCCATTAACAATTTCCGAAACGCCAAAAGTATAAAGTGTCTTTTGAGCAGAATCAATGATAAGATTATGAACTCTTCCAAAGGGTGAAAATATTTCTTTAACGAGGCTCACCGAGTCAGGTAAGTATTGCATATCTATTATTTGCAGAGCGCTGTTTCCTTCGTCACAAACCGAATAAAGAAGATTCCCTAAGTTTTTAAAATCGCGATGTATAACTGATGAGTTGCTGAAGGTGCCCTTAACGAATGCTCGATGGATTAATTTGTTTTGATCTGAAATTTCAAAAAAATGAGTGCCTTCAGTACTTCCAATAATTCCGTATTCTTTACCATTTATTTCCGTCGCCCAACATTCGTTGTATCGAGCTTTTGAAGAATTAGTAATCAAAGAATCTTGCTTCCAATTGTCGAGAAGTTCAACGTTTCTTTGTGATAGAAACTGAGGCAGAATAGCAAGAAAAATAAACAATAAAACCCATTTCATATTACAATTATAACAAATCTTAAGGCTTACCTAAGGTTCTTTTCTTGTAAAGTACTTTTCATTGATTTAAATATGGTTATTTTTATAGGTTCAAATTAATTAATGTGAATAATACCCTCGTAATCATCCCGACTTACAATGAAATGGAAAATGTATCCATGATGATTGAAAGAGTAATGCAATACCAAGAGGGTTATCATCTTTTAATTGTAGATGATAATTCACCTGATGGCACCTCTGATTTGGTTGTTAAACTACAATCAAAGTTTCCTGACAGACTTCAGTTATTGAAAAGAGAAGGAAAACTAGGGCTTGGAACCGCTTATATAGCTGGTTTTAAATGGTCAATAGCAAACAATTATCAGTACAGTATAGAAATGGATTGTGATTTTTCTCATAATCCTGATGATTTGAGTCGACTTGTAAACACTTGTGAGAATGAGAATGTGGATTTAGCCATTGGTTCAAGATACTGCCGAGGCGGCAAAGTACAAGATTGGCCAATGGGAAGAATGTTAATGTCCTATTTTGCGTCGGTCTATGTAAGAATGGTTCTTTGGATAGGTGTAAAAGACACCACCGCTGGTTTTAAATGTTATGACAATAAAGTTTTTGAAAAAATAGATCTAAACAATATTCCATTTAAGGGGTATGCGTTTCAAATTTTCATGAAATACGTTGTAATACGGAAAGGTTTTAAAGTAAAAGAAATTCCAATTCTTTTTAAGGACAGAGAATTAGGGAAATCAAAAATGAGTAAAGGGATTTTTAAAGAGGCCATTCTGGGGGTTCTAAAAATGCGAACAATCAAGTTATGAAGACACTTTTAAAAGGAGGGACCGTTGTCAACGAAGGCACAAAGCAAGTCCAAGACATATTAATCTCTGATGGGAAAATCGAGAAAATTGGTGTTAATCTAAGTACGGAAGGAAAGGTAAATGAAATCAATTGCGAAGGAAAACTAATTCTTCCAGGGTGTATTGATGATCAAGTACATTTTAGAGAACCAGGTTTAACTCACAAAGCCAATATTCAGTCTGAATCAAGAGCGGCAGTGGCTGGAGGGATAACCTCATTTATGGAAATGCCTAATACCGTTCCAAATGCATTGACTCAAGAATTATTAGAAGATAAATACCAGATAGCAAAGAAAACGTCAGCGGCTAATTATTCCTTTTTTATGGGAGCTTCTAACGATAATTTAGAAGAAGTGCTAAAAACGGATGGTAAGAAAGTTTGTGGGGTTAAGATATTCATGGGGTCATCTACAGGCAATATGCTTGTCGATAATGAAACTATTTTGAGTAAATTATTCGCCAACGTACCTTATTTGATTGCTACTCATTGTGAAGACGAGGAGACGATTCAAAAGAACATTGCTATTTATAAAGAAAAATACGGAGAGGATGTTCCATTTACGGCTCACCCCTTAATTCGTAGCGAAGAAGCTTGTTACTTGAGTTCAAGTAAAGCTGTTGAATTAGCAAAGAAACACAACACAAGATTACACATCCTACACATTTCTACTGCGAAAGAGTTAGAATTGTTTGACAATACTATACCGCTTTCTCAGAAGAGAATTACCGCAGAAGCCTGTGTTCACCACCTTTGGTTTACGGATGCAGATTATGAAACCAAAGGAGCTGACATAAAATGGAACCCTGCCGTTAAGACCAAAGCAGATCGAGATGGAATTTGGGCGGGTGTTTTGTCTAATAAAATTGACGTTATTGCCACGGATCATGCCCCTCATACTATTGAAGAGAAATCGGGGAAGTACTTTCAAGCTCCATCGGGCGGACCATTGGTTCAACATGCGCTACTCGCAATGCTTGAAAAAACTGACGAAGGAATAATTAGTATTGAAAGAGTGGTTGAAAAAATGGCACATGCTCCTGCTGAATTATTTGAAATAGGCAAACGTGGATTTATAAAAGAGGGATATTTTGCAGATATAGTGGTGGTTGAGCCAAGAAAAGAATACGCAGTAAGTAAATCCAATATTTTGTACCATTGCGGATGGTCGCCTTTTGAAGGTCACACCTTTAAGAATAGAATACACTCTACCTATATAAATGGTGAGTTGGCTTATGATCAAGGGGAACTTAAAAATGTCAATGCTGGACTTAGGTTAGAATTTAATAGATGATACGTATAGTTCTAATATCGACCGTTTTAGGATTGACTTCTTGTTCTTTCGAATTAACCAAACCACAGGCTCCAGCTAATGTTGTTTCCATGGACACGATGACCATGATTCTTAAGGAAGAAATTCTCATTGGTGCTTATGTAGAAGAAAACCTCAATGGTTTAGCCAAGTATCACAAGGTATTAACCGCATCTTCCGAGGCGATAATAGAAAAATATAAAATTGAGTCAGCGCGTTTTGAAATGTCCTTGGACTTTTATGCGCTGCGAGATGACCTAATGACGGTGATCTATTCTGATATTCAAAAAGAGCTAGAGTCGATGAAAAAAATCAATTGATTTTTCTTCCTGGATTTTGTTTTACAAAACTCGACCAATCTGAAGATTTTGCTTTGTTGTTTTCCCCTACACCTTTAGAATAATGATGACATAAGGCTGCAGCTAAACCATCCGTGGCGTCTAATAATTTAGGGATTTCTTTGAATTTAAAGATGGTCTGGAGCATAGCAGCAACTTGCTCTTTTGATGCCGCTCCGCTTCCTGTAATGGCTTGTTTTATTCTACGAGGCGTATATTCTTCGTACGGTAGGTTGAACTTTAACGCAACGGCAATGGCAACCCCTTGTGCTCTCCCAAGTTTTAGCATCGACTGAACATTCTTACCGAAAAATGGAGCTTCCAATGCCACTTCGTCGGGTTTGTATTCAGCTACAATTGCCTCAAGTTGATCGAAAATTTTCTTAAGCTTATCGTTGTGGGTTGGTAATTTAGAGAGGTGAATTACACCAAAAGTAATCAATTCTATTTTTTTACCTTTCACATGCATCAGGCCGTAACCCAATACAGTTGTTCCGGGGTCTATTCCAAGAATTATTTTGTCTTCTACCACATTTAATTTTATTCACTAAAACTATAAAAAAATGACCTTACAATTCAGTATTATCTTAGTTTCTTATGTTATTAAAAAATAAAGAATGATTAATTTCAATTTTTTAAACGCATTCAAGTCTGTATGTCTTCGGTTATTAAACTAAAAACTCAGATATAATGATAATTATTGTTGGTATTTACGGCATTATAGTCTTTGTTTTAAGAAGGCGTGAACTTTTTTTTAAGTTGAGTTCTAGCTTAGAAATACAAACAGACAATTTGTTTCACATTGACGAATTGACGCTTATCGTTCCATTTAGAAATGAAGGTCAAAATATTGACGCTCTGATTCAATCCATCGAGGAAAGTAAGATTTTGCCAAGGCATATCATTTTTGTAAGTGACCACTCAAATGAGAAGACCGTCGATCGAATTAAATTGCTTTCAAAGCAGATTAATTATAAGATACTGCAACTACCAATTGAGTCAGCAGGTAAGAAAAAAGCCATTGATTTAGGCGTGAAAAAATGTGATACAAAATACGTGCTCACGATGGATGCGGATGTCTGGTTTGATAAACATTACTTTGCCGAACTAGGAGCTCAAAAATTGACTGACTTTAATATTTTACCAGTTAATATGGTCGGAAATTCTTTGATTGATGGTTTTTTCGCGATGGAATATAATTTTCAACGAAGAGGAGGAGTATTGATCGGGCAAATAATGAAACCCTTTGTTTGCAGTGGAGCTAATTTGTGTTTTACCAAATCATTGTATAATGACTTTTCAGACGTAAGAACAGATTGGAATGTCGCAAGTGGTGATGATATGTTTTTCTTAGATTTTGTATTAAAAAATTGTGCTAGGAAAATTCAAATTATTGAATCAATTAATGTTGAAGTCAAAACGGCAGCATATAATAGCATCTCGAAAAGTTTAGCCCAGCGAAGAAGGTGGTTTGGAAAAACTGCCTTACTAAAAAACCCTCTTGCAGCAAAAATTGGAATTGCGGTTTTGATTACTCAATTGGCATATTATGGCACGGCCTTTAATTTGATAATTACAGGACATGCTGGGGAAGCACTTTTGTTATTGATAATAAAAGCATTTCTTGATTATTTCTTAATTGGTAAGGGAATCATTAAGCCAAGAAAATGGCCAATGATTGTTGTTTTTGAATTTTTATTTCCAGTTTATTTACTGACCTTTTTCTTAACAGTAAATCGAAGTTTCGAATGGAAAGGTAGGAAACTAAAAAGTCCGCCTAACGACGGACTTTGGTAATATTTATTTTGTCGTTAATTAAAACGGTAAATCATCATTTGTTGATTCTTTTGTATTGTTGTCGATAGATGGAGTAGAAGCTGCCATTTCATTCATACCGCCTTGCGCTGGTTGTGCTGCTCCCATTTTTTCGATTCTCCAAGCTTCCAAAGTGTTGAAGTATTTTACTTCACCTTGAGGGCTTGTCCACTCTCTACCTCTAAGGTTAAAGCTAACCTCGATTTGATCATTTACAGCGATAGCATCAGCCAAACCGCATTTATCTTGTGTAAGTTGAAAAGAAATGTCCTGAGGATACATACTAGACGCATCCGTTAATACGAATTCTCTTTTTTTGAATTTTTCAGAAATTACTTCTATATCCTTTACAACTTTAACTATTCCTCCAATTTTAAACATAATGTACTTGTATTAATTATTAAAGGAAAGCAGGGTTAACCATGCTTCCTCGATTTTATTTTCTTTTAAAAGCTCCTTAGCTTTTTGATGTAATTTTTCTTCTAATTTTATCGGCTCGTCTTCTAAAGATACAAAAAGCTCACTCAATTCCAGCAATTTGTATTCGTTAACGTCAGTCTCATTTGGGGTTGTTTCGACTCCAGCTAGTTGTCCTAATTCGTTACCTGTCAAAAATTTACTATTCTTAACGTCATCAGGTAATTCATCGTAACCAATGCCACATGTCGTGATTGGTTTTGTGATTTCAAACATTGAGTTTTTGTCACTTCTGCAATACCAATTGCCACCCATTCTCGAAACTAAATCGATTTTATGCTGATCAATCATTTCGCTTTCGTCAAGTATCGATTCATCCACATGAATTTTTAACACCTCACAAATCACCATGTTCCCAGCTCCACCTTCGTAACCCAGTTCTTTAACTTCAATTACTTTGCATTCAAATTGAACAGGCGATTCTGCAACCCGCATTGGTTTAACGAGATCGGAAGCAATAGGCGTGAGGCCCGACTTTGTGAATTCATCAATTTTCGGATCGTAAGGTGACGAACTCAAGCTCATTTGATGAACCATCGAATAATTAACAATATTAATAACTACCTCAGGAACTTTTTTAACATTGTTGTAAGTGTCTTTTGTTGTATTTGTTCGCCCACTTCTTGCTGGTGAAAACACCATTATTGGTGGATTTGCACTAAATACATTAAAAAACGAAAATGGCGCAAGGTTATTCACCCCGTCTTCGTCTACTGTAGACGCAAAACAAATAGGCCTTGGTGCTACGGCTCCCAACAAATAGTGGTGCAGTTTGGCAACAGGAATGTTTTTAGGATCAATTGTACGCATCATTTTCATTAGGGCAAAGGTAAGGGATTTAGAATCCTAAGAAAAGCTTAACGGCACCAAGTTTTACACATATTGAAGAAGATATGAAGAATTTGTATTCTTTCTTATTTGTTAGTTTGAAGCATTAGAATACTCTAGCAATTAATCTCTATTTTTTTATGCTTTTGTTTCTTTTATTCAAAAATCTATGTATTTTTGCACTCCTCAATTTAAGTACTGTTTGAGCGAAAACAGTAAATTGAAATACAAGATGTGGAAACACATATTTATGCGGATGTGGTGAAATTGGTAGACACGCTAGACTTAGGATCTAGTGCCGAGAGGTGTGCGGGTTCGAGTCCCTCCATCCGCACTAATAATTTTTTAATAAAAATGGTATGAGGTCTCTTATACCATTTTTTGTTTTAAACAATTTAAAATTTATACACAATGAACGTTGTACGTCAAGATATCGATGCATTGAACGCTAAGTTAAAAGTTCAAATCGTTAAAGAAGATTATCAAACTCAAGTAACCAATTCTTTAGAGAAACACAGAAAAACGGCTAAAGTCCCAGGATTTAGACCGGGACACGTGCCTATGTCCTACGTGCAAAAGCAATTTGGAAAGGCCGTTGTGGCAGAAGAGTTGAACAAAGTAGTAAATCAAGCTTTAAACAATTTTATCAAAGAAAATAATATTGAAATCCTAGGAAATCCACTTCCAAGTGAAAAAGAAGAGGTAACAGGAGATTTTAACAATCCAGATACATTTGAATTTTCTTATGATTTAGGTTTGTCACCTAAGATTGAAGTTCCATTGACTGCTAAAAGTAAATTTGATTACGTTAAGATTAAGATTGACGATACTTTGATCAACAAACAAGTTGAAGATTTACAAAGACGTTACGGTAAGATGACAAGCGCCGAATCGATTGAAGAAAAAGATTTGATGTTGTGTCAATTTGTTGAATTAAAAGAAGACGAATCTATTTTAGAAGGCGGTATTCTTCATTCTTCAACTATCTCGACTGAGTTTGTTGAGGACAAAAAAGTTAAGAAAAGCCTTCTTGGAATGAAAATCGGAGACAAATTGATTGTTAATCCTAAAGATGTTTCAAGAGGTGGAAAAGATACTGCAGCAATGTTGGGTATCAAGGAAGAAGAATTGAACAATATTTCATCTAAATTTCAGATTACGGTAAACGAAATCAAAAGAATGGAATTGGCTGAATTGTCTCAAGAGATATTTGATAAATTATACGGAGAAGGTGAAGTGAAGACTGAAGCCGAAATGAGATCAAGAATCGCTGGAGATTTAGACAAAATGTTTGCTACTGATTCGGATCGTTTGTTGACCAAGTCTGTTTATGAAGAACTTATTGCAAAAACGAAAGTTGAATTGCCAGACAGTTTCATGAAAAGATGGATTCGTATATCTAATGAAAATCCAATCACAGCGGAAGAGGTTGAGAAGAGCTATGAAGGTTATGCTAAGAACTTAAAATGGCAATTGATCCAAGGGAATATCTTCAAAAAGAATGAAATCAAATTGGAGAACGACGAAGTTTTGGCATTTACTAAAAACCTTTTGGTTAGTAATTATGCACAATACGGAATGCCGGCTCCAGATGACGCTGAATTGACCAAATCTGCAATGGGATTCTTACAAAGTGGAGAAGAAGCAAATCGTATTTACGATATGATGGCCGAACAAAAATTAACTGATTACTTTAAAAAAACGGTTAAATTAAAAGAGAAAGAAGTAAGCTACGACGATTTCGTGAAGTTGGTAAACCCTGCTTAAGAAGTCTAAGTTTTAAAAGATAATAGAGGGTCTGATCATAATATGGTCAGACCTTTTTAGTTTGTAAAAAGTGTAATTGTTCTGTTTACTATGATTTTCCGTTGGGGGTTTTTGACGTAACAATTTATTGTTATTGCCGAACCGGTGTAATTCATCATTTTGTCAATCACTTCTTGGGAAAGAGTATCCCCTTCTCCTCTAAAGACTTCATCTCCAAGATCTACTGAATAGTTCAGGACTTCATGGGTAAACTCAATGCCTATCAATTCCTTTGCTTCAGCTGGATAATCAACGGTTATTTTAAAATTATTGAGTTTAAAGATATGATCGTTGTTGATGCCACCGATTGTTATATTTGGGTCAGGGAGGTTCATGCATTTAAATTCTCGCACTAGTAAAGGCGTTCCGACAGAATCTCTTACTGTTATTATAGCAATTCCCGGTTCAATAGGGGTTACTAAATAGTTGTTTGTGATTTGATTGTTATCATTTAAATAAATATACGAAGCCTCACAATTTTGAAGATCTAATTCTCCGCCCTCGGGTATAAAAGTGATGGTGAGCTCGGTCCAGAAATTAAAAAACAAGGTAGTCTGCGAATAGCCCTCATCGACAATAATATCTTGGCTCAAAAGCGATTTGAGAAATAAACAGAACAATGCAGTAGACAATAGTTTCATAATAAACCTTTTCTACTATTAAATATAGGAATTAATTCAATTTAAAGTCAAAAGGCATTCTCATTTGAACTCCTGTTCTTTCTTCTAAAATTCTCAATTGATTAATTTCTTTCATTAGCATCTCAGGCAATTGAGATCTACTTATCGATGTGCTCTCAGAGTCGCCGTCGTCAAGAATTTCTAAGACTTGGGCAAACTTGTCGTCCTTTTTAAGTGGATAATAAATAACTGTTACATTTTCTTTAGCTATTCCAGCCGTTTTTGCGGCGTAGTTGATGGCGTCTTGAAGTCCTCCCAATTCATCAACCAATCCAATTCTTTTTGCATCTACTCCGTTCCAAACTCTACCTCGAGCATATAAATTAACAGTTTCTGTTGACATACCTCTTCCTTCCGCTACTCGTTTTAAAAACAAGGTGTAAATGTTATCTACTTCTTCTTGTACTAAAGAAATTTCACTTGCAGTTAATTTTCTGTTCGGAGAATAAGTGGAATGAGCGTTTGTCGAAAATCTATCGAACGTAATCCCCAATTTATTTTCAAACATTTTCCCAGTGTATGGAAGCATACCAAATACTCCGATTGAACCAGTTATTGTGGTTGGTTCAGCAAAAATAGTCGAAGCCGGAGTTGCAACATAATAACCTCCTGACGCAGCCACGTCACCCATGGAAACAATTACCTTTTTCTTTGCTTGGGTCAGCTTGACCTCACGCCAGATTTGTTCGCTCGCCAAGGCACTACCACCCGGACTGTTAACTCTAAAAACAATCGTTTTAACCGATGGGTTATTTCTTGCTTTTTGAAACTGCTTACAAATATCTTTCGAAGTCATTTCAGTACCGTCAACAGTTATCGCACCTTCTGCCAAAATCACTGCAATGTTTGGACTTGTTTTTTCGGCCAACAATTGTTGATCCTTCATTTTTTTAGACATAAATTTTTCAAAAGAAACCAATTCAATATCTTCATGCTTTTTTTCTCCAGTCAATTTTGCCAATTCAACCATAATCTCATCTCGGTATTTTGCACCATCCATTAATTTGTACTTGACAGCGTCAGTTACTCTTCGGATTTTTAGTTCGTCAATCAATAAATTCAGTTCCTTCTTTGGAATATTTCTCGATTCTGCAATGTCAGATTTGATATTATTCCAGATTTCTCTATATAATACGTTTACCTGAAGACGCGAAGAATCGCTCATTTTCTCTAAGAAAAACGGTTCAACCGCCGATTTAAAGTCATTGTTTGATCCTCTAATTATTTGAACCTCTATATCTAATTTGTCGAGGGTGTTTTTATAGTAAGTCATTTCACCGCCTAAGCCCATGAGCTCAATCCCACTGTATGGAAAGCCATACACTTTATTAGCAGCACTTGATAAATAGAATTCTTTTTGCGTGATAAGTTCACCTGAATTGTATGCCATGACAAACTTGTCTTCTTTTTGAAAATCAATCAGTGCTTTTCTAATTTCTTTGACCGTTGAATATCCACATTCTAAACCGTCAATTTCAATGAATATCCCCTTAATTCTTTTGTCTTTCTTAGCAATGGAAATAGCCTCTAAAATATCTGATAGCCCCATTTTTGTAGAAATCCCCATGTTTATTGCATCAAACTTCTTGCTCGAACGTTCAGAAATGGCTCCTTTTAACTCCATGTGAAGAACCGTTCTGTTTTTTAGCACCAAGCTTTTAGATTTCCCTAAATCACTTAATCCAGCAAAAAGCCCGGACATAAAAAGGGTGAAAATAATTATACCTATGATTGAAACGATAAATGCAGCTATTAAGCTTGGCCAAAATACTCTTCCGAATGTTACTTTTTTATTTGTCATAATATGTTTTGCTAAAAGGCGATTATATGTCCTTAAAAATACGCCTTAGGTTTATTGTTTTTTAGTTTTTTCGGTTGAATGGTCTTTACTGATGAAGTTAGTTATAATTACAACGCTAAATGGTTGTGTTAAGTTGGGATAATTCTTTCAATAGCCGAATCTCACCGTTTATAATATTTAAATTGGATGGAATATTATTGGTGTAAAGGCCTCCAGTACCTAGTCCGTGTGGTTTGTCATTTTTATATTCTGCTGTAAACTGACAAATGCAATTGAGCCCCAAGTTAGATTCAAGAGCAGAGGTCATCCACCAATCAATTTTTCTTTCTTCAGCAAGATTAATCCATTCTTTACATCCCAATATTCCTCCATGAAGACTTGGCTTAAGAATAATATAGTGGGGTTTCACAAGATCAAGTAATTCAATTTTTTCTGACCTATTTACTATGCCAATTAATTCTTCGTCCAACGCGATAGGTAGAACATTAGCTTTACAAAGCTCAGCCATAGCTTCCCATTGCTTAGGTGCGATTGGTTGTTCGATAGAGTGAACTTCTAATTCGGCCAAAGCCTCAAGTTTTGATACGGCATCTTCGATTTTAAACGAACCATTAGCATCGACCCTCAACTGAATTTGACTGTTATCAAATTGCTCTCTAATTTTTCGGATTAACTTGATTTCTTCGTCAAAATGAATAGCGCCAATTTTCATTTTAATACAAGTAAAATTCTGAGCGATTTTTTCTTCAATTTGTGAAAGCATGAATTCTGAATCACCCATCCAAACTAAACCGTTTATTGGAATGTTCAGTTTTCCTCTTGAAAAATCGTTATCAAAGTATATTTGGTTTCCACCATTTAGATAATCCAGTACTAACATTTCTATTCCGAATAGGATGCTAGGTTCATTTTGCCATTTTTGATAGAGTTGGTTTTTAGCAAACCAGTCTTCGATACTTGAACAAGACCAATTTGATTCTTTTAATGATTTAAGATCAGATAAAACAAGTTTCAATTTTCTTTCATACTCCTCGAAGTTTTTAAAATCGGGAGATAGTCCTTCAATAATGCTGAATTCACCGGTTGCATTGATGGTATTTAAACTTAAAGAGATGAACCATGAATTTTTCACGGTCATGACCCCGCGAGAAGTACCACTTGGTCGTTTAAAAATGAATTCTTTATGTTTTAAATTGAAATTCATTTAAAATAAAATTAAGATTATTCCAGTAGAAAGACTGATGAAGAATGTCAACAAGGCTACTTTTTTTAACTCAGGGTCTAGGTTCGTCATTTCCGTTTCACCAAGTACCTTTTTGAGATGAAAAAGCAAGGGAATGAATAAGAGAACAACTAAAAAAGTGTACTTGTTGGTTTGAAGAAAGAATAGAAGGAAAGAAAGAAAAGCCCCAAGTATTAAAAATGTATGATAGACCTTTGCTTTGGCGATACCAAGTTTAACAACCAAGGTGTTTTTGTTCATTTTTTTATCATTTACATGATCTCTAAGGTTGTTTAGATTCAGAACAGCTGTGCTTAATAAGCCCAATCCGATTGCAGGATAGACGTTGTGAAAGTCAAAAAAGGGGGAATAGAGATTGTAAACACCCAATACGCTAACTAAACCGAAAAACACAAAAACAAATATATCGCCAAGACCATGGTAACCGTATGCCTTTTTGCCTAAAGTGTAAAGCAAGGCAGCTACAATACTTGCTACTCCCAAAAGGACGTAAAACATGATAATATCAGAACTCATGCTTTGCGAAGAAAGGTAAATTAATGCACCAGCTGAAAGTATAGAAAGCACTATGAAGACAATAACAGCATTTTTCATTTGGTTCGCCGTGATCTCTCCAGATTGTGTGGCTCTTGTGGGGCCAACTCTTTCTTCGTTGTCTGTCCCTTTGAGGTGATCGCCGAGGTCATTGGCTAAGTTGGATAAAACCTGAAAACAAAGTGTTGTTGTGCAGGCAAAAATGAAAATTGATGCATTCCAAAAACCTTGGCTAAAGGCGACGGCCGAACCAAAAATAATTCCCGACATACTCAAAGGAAGTGTCCTGAGTCTAAAAGCTGAAATCCAAATTTTTGCCTTGTTCATCCCACAAAAATAACCGTTCAAATGTATAGGCAAATAAATTCTTACTTTTAGTTGTGATTAATTATAATAAAAAGACACAAAAACCTTAGGTTTACATAAGAGATAGAAAAATGAAAAAATTTGCCATTTGTGAAATGTTGAACATTGAGTTTCCTGTAATATTGGCACCTATGTTCTTGGTTTCGAATGTAGAAATGATAATTGAAGCTGGCAAGGCTGGCATCACAGGTGCTATTCCTGCTTTGAATTACAGAAGCATTGATGAATTGAGATCTGCGATTAAAGAAATTAAAGCAGCAAATAAAGGTCCGTTTGGAATTAACCTAATTGTTAATCAATCCAATTTTTTATACAAAGATCAATTGGCGGTTTGTTGTGAGGAAAAAGTGGATTATATCATTACTTCGCTAGGTTCGCCAAAAGAAACCATCGAAATGGCCCGCAAAAGCGGAGTTAAAGTCTTTTGTGATGTTACCGATGTAGTATACGCCAAGAAAGTAGAAAATCTAGGGGCAGATGCACTGATTGCAGTAAATCGAGAGGCCGGTGGTCACTCAGGTAAAATCCCTATGGAGGAATTAATACCTCTATTGGCGAAAGCTTGTTCAATCCCTGTTTTTTCAGCAGGGGGAATTGGTTCGGGTCAAGGCATACATAATGCAATGGAATTAGGAGCCGAAGGAGTATCTATGGGATCCATATTTATTGCGTCAAAAGAAGCACCGGTTTCCAAAGAATACAAACAAGCTTGCATCGATTATGGAGCAAAGGACATTGTGTTGACGACAAAATTATCCGGAACGCCTTGTACGGTGATTCAAACGCCTTATGTCAAAAAGATTGGAACCAAACAAAATGCCCTTGAGAGATTCTTAAATAAGAACAAGAAAATAAAAAAATGGCTAAAAGCTTTTACTTTCTTCAAAGGAATGAAAGCTTTGCAAAGAGCCGCTTTTGGGAGTACTTATAAAACTTTGTGGTGTGCGGGTCCGAGTATAGAACATGTGAAGTCCGTGAGAACAATAAAAGAAATAACCGACCAATTAAAATCAGAATTTTCACTAGCAAATGGCAAATAATTTAAGAGCAATAAAGTGGAAACTCTTTTTACTTGGAAAAATTTATATCCCAATTTTAGGGTTTACTCGACCGAGAGTATTGGTGCTCGATGAAAAGACGGTTAAGATAAAAATCAAATTAAATAGGCGAACAAAAAACCATCTGAGATCGATGTACTTCGGTGCTCTGGCAGTTGGGGCAGATACTGCTGCAGGCATACATGCAATGTTTTTTTCAGATTTAAAGAAGGTTAATTTATCTTTTGCTTTTAAGGCGGTAGAAGCACAGTTTTTAAAACGTGCAGAAACCGATGTCGTATTTGTGAGCAATCAAGGAGCCGATATTGAATCGTGGATAGAAGAATCGATAAAAACCGGATTGAGAATATCAAAGCCCGTGGAAGTTATCGCCTTGAATTCAAGTGAAGAAATAGTGGCCAGGTTCAAAATGACCATTTCCTTAAGGGTAAAGTAGATTTTCGGCTATATTTGTAAAAAAGTATACACTATGAATTGGATTTCTCCGACTGAGCTCAATAAGGCTTTATCAGAAAACAACGATTATCTTATTTTGGATATAAGAGAAGAGTATGAACATGATATTTGTTCGATACCTTGTCTTGCCATCCCAATGGCTGAAATAGCAAGTCGGAAAAATGAAATTCCTAAGGATAAAAAAATTGCAGTAATGTGTCGCTCTGGGAAAAGAGCAGAGGCCGTTGCCAATTTAATGGAATGTGAATTGGGTTTTTCAAATTTATTGATACTTGAAGGCGGTATATTAAAATGGATCGAGCAAATTGCACCTAACCTTGAAGCCTACTAAATGAAAAGAACTTTGACCCAAAAACTATTGTTATCCATAAAAGGAATGGCAATGGGAGCAGCGGATGTAGTGCCAGGAGTGTCTGGAGGAACGATAGCCTTCATCACAGGGATTTATGAAGAACTAATTACCAGCATAGATAATATCAATCTCTCAGCAATTAAAGTGCTGAGAAAAGAAGGCTTAACTGCATTTTGGAACCATATTAATGGAACGTTTTTCTTGTTTTTATTTGCAGGTATCATACTGTCAATTGCGAGTTTAGCGAAAATCGTTGTTTTTACCCTTGAAGAGTCACCCGTTTTAATTTGGAGCTTTTTCTTCGGTTTGATTTTAGCCAGTACTTATATAATTGGCAAAACGATTACGAATTGGACCTCCAAATCTATCGTTGCTGGACTAATCGGTTTGGTAATAGCATTGTTTATTTCTTCCATTCAAACAGTGGCTCAAATTGATAATACTTGGTATATCTTTTTGAGTGGTGCTGTGGCGATTTGTGCAATGATCTTACCGGGGATTTCAGGTTCGTTTATCCTTGTTTTGATGGGTAGTTATCACTTGGTTTTAAATGCTTTGAAAGAAAAGGAATTGTTTACAATTGTCGTGTTTTTAGGCGGATGTGTGGTGGGTCTTTTATCCTTCTCCAAACTCCTAAAGTTCTTGTTTACCAAGTACAAAACACTGACAATCGCAGTCCTGACTGGCTTTATGCTTGGTTCGCTCTACAAAGTATGGCCATGGAAAATCAATACAGGTGATGCTCCCTTAGTAATTCATAGTGACGGAAAAGAAGATTGGATGCAAATGAATGTTTGGCCTGCTGGATTTGATGGAGATGCTCAAATTGGGATGGCTATACTTTGTTGCCTTTTTGGTCTTGTTCTCGTAATCGCATTGGATAAATTCTCCCCAAAAGACAAATGAAAATTTACGGCTTAATTGGCAAATCATTGTCCCACTCATTTTCCAAAAAATT
>JBLIKY010000014.1:0-24284 GCA_047637535.1 Lentimonas sp. | reverse complement strand
TGTAAATACACTTGCCAGTACATTAAACGACGTGATACGATGAATTTCTCAACAGAGTAAATCCCCTTTTCTTCAATGACCAATTTATTGTCGTGCACGTTGAACATCTCAATTATTCTTTCACTACCAATAATACCTTCACTAACTCCTGTATAGAAGCTGTCCCGATTTAAATAATCTAAACGATCCATATCAAGTTGAGAAGAAACCAATTGATGTAAGAATGTTTTGGGGTAACTGTTTTGAAAGATCTCTAGACTTAGATTAAGTATTGGAAATTCTTTAGAGAGGGCAGACATAAAATGGCTGGAAATTTTCTCATGGCTTACCTCATTGACTATATCGTGTTCGAGTGTATGAGAAAAAGGTCCATGCCCTATGTCGTGCAATAAAATCGCGCACAAAACAGCATTTTCTTCATCAGGCGTTATTTCATGTCCTTTTCTTCGAATAACTTGAAGCGTATTGTACATTAAGTGCATGGCACCAAGAGCATGGTGAAAGCGAGTATGTAAAGCACCAGGATAAACGAGATGTGTTAGCCCTAATTGTTTGATTCTTCGTAGTCTTTGAAAATAAGGGTGTTGAATGATATCGAAAATTATTTCATTCGGAATTGAAATAAAACCATAAACTGGGTCGTTGAAAATTTTCTTCTTGTTCTTTCGGTTGAGATTCGGCCGCAAATGAATATTTTTAGGAATTGGAATACCAAAAGTAAAAAATAAACGTGTATGGAAGCCAAAATACTGTGGGCAGATGATGAAATAGATGTGTTAAAGCCACACATTCTTTTCTTGCAAAACAAAGGATACGAGGTTTCGACGGTTAATAACGGCTCTGATGCTGTGGATATGTGCAGAGAAGCCGATTATGACATTATCTTCTTGGATGAGAATATGCCGGGAATATCAGGTTTGGAAGCTTTGACTAGAATTAAAGAATTTAGGCCAAATGTTCCCATTGTGATGATAACAAAAAGTGAAGAAGAGCATATAATGGAAGAAGCAATTGGTGGTAAAATTGCCGATTACCTCATTAAACCAGTTAATCCGAATCAAATACTTCTTACGCTCAAGAAAAATTTAGATCAAGGCAAATTGGTGTCGCAAAAGACCAATTCTAACTATCAACAAGAGTTTAGACAATTAGGAATGCAGCTTTCTCACAAGCTTTCTGCGCAAGAATGGAGTGAGATTTACAAAAAATTGGTTTATTGGGAGCTCGAACTAGAAGAGATTGAAGACGCCGGAATGAAAGAAATTTTGGCCATGCAAAAAAAAGAAGCCAACACACTTTTTGCACGTACTATGGAAAACGAATATTTGGACTGGATCAATGGGGCAGAGGACTCTCCGCTTTTCTTACACCAAGTTATCAAAAACAAAGTGGTACCTATTCTTAAAAAGGAACCTGTTTGTCTGATGGTAATCGATAACTTGCGTTTTGACCAATGGAAAGTTTTGCAAAGTCGTATTGAAAAATCCTTTAGAGTGCAAACCGAAGAAGTGATATATTCAATACTTCCGACGGCTACGCATTATGCGCGGAATGCCTTTTTTGCGGGGTTAATGCCGGCTGAAATATCGAAAAATTTCCCGCAATACTGGCTCAATGAAGAAGACGATGGAAGTAAAAACAAATTTGAAAAAGAACTGCTTGAAAAGCAATTGACTCGACTTGGTTTGAATATCAATTTTTCATACAATAAAATCACCAATTTAGATGCAGGTAAACGTTTAGCTGACTCATTCCAAAAGTATAAAGACCAGCAGCTTAATGTTGTAGTTTATAACTTTGTGGACATGTTGTCTCATGCTCGAACTGAAAGCGAAATGATACGAGAATTAGCAGATGACGAAGCGGCTTATAGATCCTTAACTTTGACTTGGTTTGAACATTCTCCTTTGCAAGATATTCTTAAAAAAGTGGCCGATATGGGACACAAATTAATTATTACCACTGACCACGGTACAGTAAGAGTTCAAAATCCAGTTAAAATCGTAGGAGATAAGTCCGTAAACAACAATTTACGATACAAAGTCGGACGCAATATGTCTTACAAAGAAAAAGATGTTTTTAGAGTTAATGATCTTGCAGAAGGTCATTTGCCAAAAGGAAAGATGTCTAATGAGTTTGTTTTCGCCAAAGAGGATGATTTTTTCGTCTATCCCAACAATTACAATCATTTTGTTAAGTATTATCAAAACACATTTCAACACGGTGGTATATCTTTGGAGGAAGTTTTAATTCCGTATATCGAACTCGATGCAAGAAAGTAAATCGTATGAATTAGGCTCCATTCAGGAACTTCCAATGCTAGCAACCCAGTTGCTAAATGACTTTGGCGAACATAAAATATGGGCTTTTGACGCTGAAATGGGTATGGGGAAAACCACAATAATTTCTGCCTTGATTAAAGCATTAGGTATAGAAGAATTTGAAGGTTCTCCCACTTATTCATTAGTTAATACATATATTAGTCCTTATAAAGGCAAAGTATCTCATTTTGATTTGTATCGACTTGATAATGAGGAAGAGGCTTATGATATAGGAATGGAAGAATTCTTATACGACGAGGGACTTTGTTTTATAGAATGGCCAAAAAAAATAGAAAACCTTCTTCCTGAGGAAACTATTTGGCTTTATATTAGTAAAATAGATGAAAGTCAGGTAAGAAGTATAAGGGTAGAACTATGATTACAGATCCACAAATCATCAAGAGTTTAATGGAGCAGGGTAGCCTTCTTCCGAAAGAAGAAATGCTAGAAGTTGGTAAGAAAAAAGGCAGTCTTAACATCGGTATCCCTCGAGAGACTTCATTTCAAGAAAAACGCGTTGCCCTTGTGCCAACGGCAGTAAACCTATTGGTTGCAAACGGACATCGAGTCAAAATTGAGACCAAAGGAGGTGAAAACGCTTACTTCTCGGATAATGAGTACAGTGAAGCTGGAGCAGAAATTTGTTACAACACACAAGAAATATTTGAATGCGATATCATCTTTAAAGTCGCTCCTCCTTCTGAGGCTGAAGTTGACATGATGAAAGGTTCACAAACGTTAATCTCTGCATTGCAAATCTCAGTGCAGCCTAAAGTTATTTTGCAAAAATTAATGCAAAAGAAAATTACCGCCATTGCTTGGGATTATATTAGAGACGAAAGTGATGCTTTTCCTGTTGTGCGAACAATGGGTGAAATGGCAGGGACGATGTCCATGCTGATTGCGGGAGAGTTACTTTCTTCCTTCAACTCGGGTAAGGGTGTCTTGCTTGGTTCGGTTGCCGGTGTTGCCCCAACTGAGGTGGTTGTTATTGGAGCTGGAACAGTTGGCGAATATGCTGTAAGAGCTGCATTAGGACTGGGTGCTTCGGTAAAAGTATTTGACAATTCACTTTCTCGCTTGAGAAGACTACAAAATGATGTTGGACATCGTATATATACATCGATTATTCAACCAAAAGTTCTTGCAAAAGCCTTAATGAGAGCCGATGTAGCCATTGGTGCGGTAAGATCTGGATTGGGTCGAACACCCTGTGTGGTTAGCGAAGAAATGGTTCAAAATATGAAACACGGTTCGGTCATAGTCGACGTAAGTATTGATCAAGGCGGATGTTTTGAGACTTCGAGAATTACAAATCACAACGAACCAACCTTCTTAAAGCACGATGTAATCCATTATTGCGTGCCAAATATTGCGTCAAGAGTCTGTCGTACTGCTTCTTTTGCTTTGTCAAACATCTTTTCTCCGATTTTATTAGAGATGGGAAATAACGGAGGTTGTAAAGAATTAATTGTCAATGACCCAGGTTTTAGAGCTGGCGTGTATATGTATCAAGGGGTGCTTACTTCAGAAGTGCTCGGTACAGTCTTTGATTTAAAGTATAAAAATATTGAACTTTTGTTTTTCGGATTAAGGTCTTAATGTTTACACCACTCAATTTACCCCAAGCTTCTTTAAAATTAACAAAGAAAGAAAATAAGGTTTATGTCTTTTGCGAAGTCAGAAGAAAGAAGCTTGTTTTGACCCCTGAAGAATGGGTAAGACAACATTTTTTGCACTATTTGATTAATCAACATAATCTTTCGAAAAACAAACTCGTTTCGGAGATGCAGATCGACTATAATGGCATGAGCCGAAGGCCTGATATTGTGTTCTTGGATGAAGATCACAAACCCAAAATGATTGTAGAGTGCAAGGCCCCTGAAATTAAACTTTCAGTTAAAACTTTTGATCAGATTGCTCAATACAACCGAACTCTAGATGTCAACATTCTTGTTATGACCAACGGAATAGAGCATTGGTTAATGAACATCCACGAAGATGGTTTAACAGTACACAAAGACCTTAATAAGTTGTCCGATTGGATTAGTTGAGTTATTTCTCAAGCTTAAAGGCCGATGTTCTATGGAAGGTTATGTCTTTATAATCTTGTTCAGCCATTGTCAATAAGAAAGAAGTCTCAGCTAAGAACACCAGGTTTCCATCTTTATCCAGCGCCAAAGAATTTGATTTAGCTCTTTTGAACGTTTCCAATTGTTCTTGATTGTCAGAAGTGATCCAACAAGCTTTAGAGTAATTTCTTGGAACAAATCGGCAATTTGCACCATATTCATTGATTAAACGGTATGCTATAACTTCAAATTGAAGTTGTCCAACTGTTCCAACGATTTTACGATTACCCGGTTGCTGTATAAATAATTGAGCCAGACCTTCGTCCATCAATTGTCTAATGCCTTTGTCTAATTGTTTAGATTTCATCGGATCTAAGTTCTCTAATTCCTGGAATGTCTCAGGAGAGAAACTCGGAATTCCTTTGAAATAAAAATTCTTTCCTTCGTTTAAAGTATCTCCGATTTTAAAATTCCCGGTATCATACAAACCAATTACATCGCCTGGGAAGGCTTCATCAATTACACTTTTGTCTTGTGCTAAAAATGAGGTTGGATTCGCAAATTTGACTTTCTTGCCTAGTCTTACGTGATTGTAAAAAGTATTTCTTTCAAATTTCCCGGATACAATTCTTAAAAAGGCGATTCTGTCTCTGTGCTTCGGGTCAAGATTGGCGTGAATTTTAAATACAAATCCTGAGAATTTCTTGTCGTATGGTTCGATAAATCCAGCATCAGTATCTCTTCCACGTGGAGAAGGAGAAATTCTGCAGAAGGTGTCGAGAAGTTCTTTCACACCGAAATTATTTACGGCCGAACCGAAAAACACCGGTGCTATGTCACCTTTGAGGTAACTTTCATTTGAGAAATCTTCGTAGACTCCTTCAATCATTTCGATGTCCTCTCTTAATTCCTGTGCCATCTCATCCCCAACAATTTCGTCTATTTGAGGATCAGACAAATCCGAAATGGAAACGACATCTGTAGATATTTTGGTTTTATTCGCTTGAAATAGGTTAATGTTTTTGTCGTATAAATTGTAAACGCCTTTAAAACGATCCCCCATACCGATTGGCCAGGTTAAGGGACGAACCTTTATATCTAAGTGCTCTTCCAATTCGTCAAGCAAATCAAAAGTGTATTTCCCCTCGCGATCTAATTTGTTGACAAAGATAATTACGGGTGTTTTTCTCATTCGACAGACATCCATTAACTTCTTGGTCTGCTCTTCAACACCACTTGCAGCGTCAATCACCAAGATAACGCTATCCACAGCGGTAAGGGTTCTAAAAGTGTCTTCAGCAAAATCCTTGTGACCCGGAGTATCTAGGATATTGATCTGTTTGCCCAGATATTCAAAAGCCATTACAGAAGTAGCCACAGAAATCCCTCTTTGTTTCTCGATTTCCATGAAATCGGATGTAGCTGTCTTCTTAATTTTGTTGTTTTTTACAGCACCCGCAGTTTGAATCGCTCCACCGAATAAAAGTAGTTTTTCAGTCAAAGTAGTTTTACCAGCATCGGGATGCGAGATAATACCAAATGTTCTTCTTTTTTCTATTGCTTCTTGATTCTTCATGCTGTAAAATTCGATGCAAAGATAAGCATCGTAGAGAGATTTAACGAATTGTATTTTTTCTTTGTGGCCAGAATAAAAAAAGGGAACCCGATAGCCTCGAATTCCCTTATGTTTTTTAGTGTTTTACTTATCTATTAAGCATAACTGGCATAACCAGCATCAGTATTCTTTCGTGTTCGTTTGCATAACTTGCTGGAGTCAATAAACCGGCTCTGCTTGGTTCGCTCATTGCCAACTGCACTTCATTTGACTCGATGTTGTTTAACATTTCCATCAAGAAACGAGAGTTGAATCCAATTTCCATGTCATCACCGTCGTAGTTACAAGTTAAACGCTCAGATGCCTCGTTTGCAAAATCTAAATCCTCTGCAAAAAGTGACAATTCTGAACCAGCTAATTTAAGCTTGATTTGGTGCGTTGTTTTGTTGGAGAAAATAGATACACGTTTGATGGAGTTTAAGAATTGAACTCTATCTATCGTTAATACATTCGGGTTCTCTTTAGGAATAACGGCTTCGTAATTTGGGTATTTCCCATCAATCAAACGGCAAACCAATTCGATATCATTAAACGTAAATTTGGCGTTTGTCTCGTTGTATTCCATTAAGATTTCTTCGTCGCCTGTAAGATTTCCTTTTAACAGGTTCAATGCTTTTTTTGGGAGCACAAAGCTCGAACCTAAGTCAGCTTGAGAATCGGTACGACTATATCTCACTAATTTATGAGCATCCGTAGCAACAAAAATCACATCATCGGCACTAAATTGACAAAAAACACCTGACATTACCGGTCTTAGTTCGTCATTACCCGTTGCAAACAAAGTTTTGGTAATTCCGTTAAAAACGATGTCTCCAGAAACTTTAATTGATTTACTATTTGGAACTACTGGAGTTTTTGGATAGTCATCTGGGTTAAAACCGACCATTTTAGATTTACCGTTATCGTAAGCGATATCGATGTTGAAATTAGTCATGTCTATACCAAAAGTACAAGGCTGCTCAGGAAGACTTTTTAAAACCTCCAATAATAATTTTGCTGGAATAGCGATGCGACCAGAATCCTTGGCTTCAACTTCTAGCTCCGTGCGCATTACGTTTTCAAAATCAGAAGCCGAAATAGACAATTTGCCATCGTTGATTTCAAAAAGAAAATTATCCAATATAGGTAGGGTAGAGCTGACACCTAAAGCGCCTGAAATGTTCTGTAGGTGCTTTAATAAACTCGTGCTTGATACAATAAAATTCATCAATATCTTATTAATAGGTTGTTTCTAAAATGTTATTCTAACAAAGATAGCTACATTAAAAAGCATACGGGGCCAGTTTTTGGGAGCCCCTTGAAGAATTTGTCAACAAATTATTAACGATTTGAGTTTATTTGTTCATCGGGAAATACAAATCGCCTCTAAACAAAGGATCAAAGACGAAATATTGGCATTTTACGAGTTTACCACTTGGTAAAACACACCAAAACCTATTTGTGTCGTATTCAACGATCGAGTCCATATCTGGCCCTCCACCTGGAACTGGTGGTCCCGGTACTCGATAGCATTTAAGAGTTGAGGATTTTCCGTTTGCCTCATCTGTTCTTAATGTTATAAAGGGCTGAGTTCGTTTTAAACTGTCAACTTGCTTTTCCGTATAAAGGTAATTTGGCATTTCAAAATGAATTTTTCGGTAATTCTGAAGATACCTGAATACTGTGGCTGTATCTAGGTTGTCCAGTAATTTTCCATTTTGCTTAACGGTAAAATTGAAGCCACTTTTCTTAATTGAAAAGGACCTGTTTGGTTTTTCGTGATTCGTTACGGAAATCATTTTAACTTCCTGAATTGGAATGGAGAATATTTGAGTGCATTGCCATTTTCTAGGGTCAGCGAAGAATCTTGGTTCGATTATCCCATTAAACCCTTTGATTTTCATCAAAACGGGCAAATCACTTTTTCCTTCTGCTTCTGACTCGAGTAGCATCACTTGTCCGTAATGGTCAGGGGTAGAGGTGCCGATGTACCAAGATTTAGTCCAATCGCCATCGACAAAAAACTCTGCTTTTATGTACTGAGCGGACATCATTTTTATGTGCTGGTTTTTTGAGTTTTCTTTGACATAACCCTTGAACTCAATGTTTTTTACCGCTTCTAAAATGCTTTTAACTTGATTTTGAATAATACATTCGCCTTTTTCATTTGTCCACACTCCAGAATTCTTAACCAATTGCATTCTATTGGAAAAAGCATCTGTAATAATGATTCTATCTACTCGACTGGTGTCTTCGATGTTAAATCCAAATAACTCAGTATCCGATTTTCCTTTATTTTCATTGAGGTTAAAGGCCCAAACGGATAATCCTGTTATTAAGAGTATGCCTAAAACGAGTATTAATATTTTTTTCTTTTCCATCTGATTATTGTGCGTATTTTTTCTTTCTAATATAGAAGAACATAAGTGCTAAAAGAAGTACTACAGCACTTGGTAGTATCATGTTTATTGTTTTGTAAAAGCCGGCAGAAGTGACCAATTTAGATTTATCAATTTTATGAATGTCAATTTGACGGCTTCGAATATCCAATACTGAATTGTCTCCCATCAAGTAATCCACTGTATTTTGAAAGAATTCAGGATTACCATAAAACAATCTAATGCCCATTTCAGCAACTTTAGGGTCAAATCGGAGGTCATTGTATGGTTTTGGCTTGTAAATGTACTGAGTACCTTTTGCATTGAGAGTAGAGTCAAAATCATTCTCTATAAATCTACCGTTACCGACCAAAAACACCTTTCCTTCTTTTGAGCTCTTTTCATTGTACTTAATCAATGGACTATTGACAAAGTCATCTACAATTCTATTCTTAAAATGAGAGGTAAAGTAACCCTCGGCCAATCCGGCCAGACATAACTTATTGGTTTCCTCTTTAGGATTGGGAACCAACTTGGGATCTTTTCCATAATTCAATGGCATCGCAAGACTTACCATTGGCGCCATTCCAGTGCGAGTTGAGTTTGTAGATGATGTTAACACGGGTGTCAAAGCGATTGTTTCACTGTTTCCGACAAATTGAATCTCATTTACATATTCTAAAGAAACGGGTTCCAAGTTACGTGCTATAGGGTGGGATGTCGTTGAGGCTAAAACATTGTAAAACCAAGGAATAATTGATTGCTTTGCAAACGGCACTGCTTTTGGAGCACATTGAGCATCTATAACCAGATTGTCGTTGATTTTTAGTCCGTAGTCAAAAAGCATTTTATCTAAACCTGTTTTGTTTCGCAGCGTGTGGGTAATTCCTGTGGCTTGTAGCGTGTCTTCGGGGATTTTTAAAGCATCCAAAAAGCACATCAATCTTCCACCACGCATTACGAATTGATCTATGATATAAAGTTCTTTGTCTGATATCTGTGATTTAGGATTTGCGATGATTAAACCGTCTACACCGTTTAATGCTGCCAATGAATCTTTAATGTCAATCTCTCTCAATACGTAATAAGGAGAAATCAAAGCTCTAGCTCTTTGTGTTTGTTGAAAATTCAACTCACCGTGCCCTTGAAGGATACCAATAACCGGCTTTTTGTCCTCAACCGCTTTCCTTATTGAAGAAACCAATATGTACTCAAGGTTGTTGACTGAGTTTTGAATTACCTCGCCCATGCCTTCCATTTGATAGGGTTTCCCAATGGTTGTTCCCGGTAAGAATTGGATGACATTAACGGTCGAACCACCATACTCAATCAAAGCTCCCGGCCAAACTGTCATTTGACTTTGTGAACCCTCTTTGCTGTATGTAATATCCATCGGAATAATACCCTGAGCTTTGTTGTAGAGGTTTTCCCAAAGTTCTCTGTTTTCACCTTCCGTGCCTGCGTTGGGATTGATGAATTCGTATTCTATTCTTTTTCCTGTGTGTTCTTTAAATTCTTTGAGTTTATCCTCAATCGCTTCTTTGAAGTAAGAAAGTGAGGCAGGAAGATTCCCATCCAAGTATATTTTAAGCAGTAAACGATTGTTGAAATTATCTTCGTTCTCTAGGTACTCTATGGTACCATTAGAAAGCGAAAAGCGATTGTCCTTTGTTGCATCAATTCTAGTGTTGACAAAAGAAGAAACAATGTTAACGAGTATTAAACAAGCGATGACTACTGCGAAAAAAGTCCAATTGAAGACCCCTTTGATTTGAGATTTTTTTTCAGCCATTTCTTATTTTTTTAATGATTTAATAACCGTCAATGCTGCTAAAATGAATGCAGTAATCACAGAAAGAAAGTAAATGATATCCTTCGAGTCAATCACACCCCTTTTAATGCTGTCGTAATGGTAAGAAATGCCGAAATACTGGATGATGGTGTCGAACCCTCCAAAAAGTTTAAACGAACCTAACAAAGTCAAACCGTCGTAAAACAACCAACACAAAAACATAGCTAAAATGAAGGCTACAATTTGACTGCTAGTAACTGATGAGGCAAAAATTCCAATAGACACAAAAACAGAACCAAGTAGAATCAATCCTAAATAAGAAGTGAAGGTAGCGCCTGAGTCTATCGCCCCAACTGGATCTCCAAGTTGATACATCGAAACGTAAAAAATTAAAGTCGGTAAAAGAGAGATAACCAATAGCGTTACGCCGGCAAAATATTTCGCAAGAATGATTTGTAAATCGGATATGGGTTTTGTGAATAAGAGTTCGATCGTTCCCGTCCTTCTTTCTTCGGCAATTGACCTCATCGTAATGGCAGGAATAAGAATTAATAGAATAACAGGAGAGAGGTTGAAAAATGGGATTAAATCAGCCTCTGTGCCTTCTAATAAGTTGGTGTTTTCAGAAATAATCCAGTGAAATAATCCAGATGAGATAAGGAATATTAGGATGAAAATATATCCGATGATCGAGCTTAAAAAACTTCGTATTTCTTTCAGATAAAGTGCCTTCATTAACGATTGATCTTTTGGTGAGTCAAAAATAACATTTCAATTAGAAATACCGAAGGATAAATGAGGGTAAAGCGGCTTTCTTTTATTAAACGGAATGTTGAAAACTTTAGGCAGAAAATCAAACCCTATCCTCACAACTCAATACACCGAATTATCCTGCGTTTCTTTCAACGTAACGGATAATGGTTTTAGCAATGTCCTTGCCAGTGGCGTTTTCTATGCCTTCTAGGCCAGGCGAACTATTAACCTCCAAAACCAACGGGCCTCTAGCAGACTGCAGCATATCTACACCAGCTACGCCCAATCCCATTGCTTTAGCGGCTTTCAAAGCTACATTTTCTTCTTCATCGGTAAGGGTAATCACTTCAGCTGAACCACCACGATGAAGGTTCGATCTAAATTCGCCTTCTTTTCCTTGTCTTTTCATTGCACCAACGACAACGCCGTCAACAACAAATGCTCTTATGTCCGCACCTTTTGCCTCCTTAATAAATTCTTGAATAATTACTCTAGCTTGCAACCCATTAAAAGCTTCAATTACTGAGGCAGCAGCGTTTTCATTGTTAGCTAAGACAACACCAAGGCCTTGAGTACCTTCTAAAAGCTTAATGACACAAGGTGCGCCACCCACTTCTTTTAAAATGCTTGCTGTGTGTTTGGTGTAATTTGAGAAAACCGTTTTAGGCATTCCTAAACCAGCTCTTGAAAGAATTTGAAGACTTCTTAATTTGTCTCTAGACCTCACAAGAGCTTGAGATTCTACCGCTGAAAAAACTTGCATCATTTCAAATTGTCTAACTACTGCCGTTCCATAAAAAGTTACTGAAGCACCAATTCTGGGTATAATAGCGTCAATTCCTTCAAGAATTTCGTTTTTATATAAAATAACAGGTTTTTTCTTTTCGATTACAATATCACATTTAGCATGATCTACGATCAACATTTCATGACCTTTTTGTGTTCCAGCCTCGACTAATCTCGACGTAGAGTACAATTTTGGATTTCTTGATAATACTGCAATCTTCATCTTATGTGTTATTTATTTTCTTTCTTTGCGAATCCATTAAAAACAACTTCTGTTGTCCATGCTTGGGGTTTATCTGCGAACCAAGGTTTGATTTTAGGCCATACCTTACCGAAGGTACTTGAGTCCCTGTAATTATTTAATTCAATCTCACTTTTCCATTGACTGTATGTGAAGATTGTGTTTGGTGAATCTTTTACTTGCACCAATTGCATTCCGAGACAACCCTCGAAATCATTAACTTGATTTTTGATTGTTTCGAAAAAGGCAAGAAATTCTTCACTCCTTTCATCTTTAAAAGTCAGCTTAACTATTCTCGTAATCATTAAAACAATTGATCTAGTGTTTCTTTCGAACCGGGAGGTAAGAACTCAACTCTAATTTTTTGATTCTTGGTTATCCCAAACAAAGTATTGGCGCCACCAGCTCCTTTGTTTGCGCCTCGATTGATAGCTATCTCAATAAATCCTTTTTCGTTGAAAATCGCAACTTTCTCACCCGGAGGCACTTCATTGTAGGTGTTTGAAATGAAATCTAAATAATAATCCTTGTTCCTAAAATGAATGGTAAAGGGGTGATTTTGACCCACTTTTTCAAAAAGAGATTGATGTATATTGGTTATAGCGTTTCCATAAGAATCAATATATACGACGCTTCCTAGTATTAAATTTTCTTTGATGATAGCTGTTTCAACAAGGGCACTTCTGTATTGGTCCACTTCTGAGGCGAAATTTTCAAGCTTTTCTCCGTTTAAAATCCTGAGAGCTACTGGAACTAACATATTTTTAGATGGAAACTTAAATAACCTCGGGTTTGATAACACATCTTCTATTCTCCACAATTTCTCAAACTCATTTTCACCAATAAAAGCTCCGAAGAAACCATTATCGTTTGATACTATATATTGTCCCTGAAACTGCAAAATACAAGGGTAAGAACCGTCATAGCCGCCAAAATTCACAATAGGTTCACCGTCCAAACAAACTAAGTGGACTGTCCCTTTTGGAAACTCAGAAATACAAGAATTTAAAAAAAATGCGGCTTGACCTACATCGAACGGAAGAATGGCATGAGAAATATCAATTATTCTTACTTCTTCGTCCTTCGAAATGATTGACGCCTTTAGTGCTGCAACGTAGTGATCGTTGAGTCCCATATCAGATGTCAATGTTATTAATTTCATACCTCTTTTAAAGTGACTTTATTTTGGAATATTTCCTAATTTTGACCAAAAATAAGTTTTTAGAAGGTTAATTGAATCCTTATACATAATAAAGTTCCATTTGTCAGAAAAGAAAATTGAAATTGTAGGTATTAATCCAGCAGAATTGTTTGGAATTAACAACGATAAGTTTAATCATATCAAGAGTTTTTTTCCAAGTTTAAAAATTAGTTCGCGCGGTAATGTTATCAGCATTGATGGTGATGATAGCCAAGCTGGTGTTTTTGAAGATAAGCTTAAGCTGGTTATTCAGTACCTCAAAAAGTACAAGTCAATAACAGAAAATAATATAGATAATCTCATGGAAGAAGAAGGTGCTTCAATAATGGCTGCCGAAGACGGAACTGGGATTATTGTTCACGGTAATTCTGGATTAAAAATCAAAGCAAGAACTCTTAACCAGCAAAAATTGGTTAAAGCGGTAAATAAAAACGATATGGTTTTTGCTGTCGGACCTGCTGGAACGGGTAAAACATACACAGCAGTGGCTTTGGCAGTAAGAGCACTTAAGGAGAAAGAGGTAAAAAGAATAATTCTTACTCGACCCGCTGTAGAGGCAGGGGAGAATCTTGGGTTTTTACCGGGGGATATGAAAGAAAAGCTGGATCCATATATGATGCCTCTATACGATGCTTTGAGGGACATGATTCCACCTGAGCGATTAAAGGACATGTTGGAGTTTGGAGTAATTGAAATTGCGCCTTTGGCATTTATGAGAGGTAGAACCTTAGATAAGGCATTTGTGATACTCGATGAAGCACAAAATGCTACCTCCATGCAAATGAAGATGTTTTTAACAAGAATGGGGACCTCAGCGAAATTTGTAATTACAGGCGATATGTCGCAAGTCGATCTTCCTTATAGACAAAAATCAGGTTTAGGATATGCAATTGACCTACTTGACGGCACACCAGGGTTAGAAATAATAAGATTGAATCAAAACGATGTGATTCGTCACCCTTTGGTTAAGAAAATAATAGATGCTTTTGAAAAAGCAGAAGCGAAAAGTGAAAAAGATAAAAATTCAAAAGACGATAAAAAATCATGAATAATTCATTAACAAAAGCCGACTTTCACTTTAAACGACAGACCAATGTATATCATGGAAAAGTAAGAGATGTTTATACACTTGACAATGGATTAGTTGTCATGATCGCTTCGGATAGAATTTCTGCCTTTGACCATGTGCTTCCAAAAGGAATACCGCACAAAGGGCAAGTGCTAAACCAAGTTGCTACTCATTTTTTAGATGCTACTAAAGATATTGTGCCGAATTGGTTGTTGGGAACTCCTGATCCTAGTGTTGCTATTGGTCATGCTTGCGAACCAATGCGAATAGAAATGGTAATTCGTGGTTATCTAGCAGGTCACGCAGCAAGGGAATACAAAGCAGGAAAAAGAATTCTTTGTGGTGTTGCAATGCCAGAAGGAATGAAAGAAAACGACAAGTTTTCCGAGCCGATAATCACGCCAGCCACAAAAGCAGACGAAGGACATGATGAAGATATCTCGAGAGAAGAAATCATCAAGCAAAAGATCGTTTCTGAAGAGGTTTATATCCAATTGGAAGAATATACTAGAGCCTTGTTTAAACGGGGCTCTGAAATGGCAGCCGAACATGGTTTGATCTTGGTGGATACCAAATACGAATTTGGAATGCATAACGGAAAAGTGATGCTAATCGACGAAATTCATACACCTGACTCTAGCCGTTATTTTTATGCCGAAGGATATCAAGAAAGACAAGTAAAAGGGGAGAAGCAAAAGCAACTTTCTAAGGAGTTTGTTAGAGAATGGTTGATGGATAATAATTTTCAAGGACTTGACGGACAAACTATGCCGATAATGCCAGATGACTTTGTTGGGGTTGTAACGGATAGATACATTGAACTTTACGAGAAAATTATAGGTAAGAATTTTGAGAAAGCAGATACTTCTGACATTTCTGCAAGAATAAACTCGAACGTTACTGAGTTTCTTAAAAATTATTAAATACCAAACAAAATCACATATTAATACGTGGCTTTGTTTATCTAAGGTTAATTTTGACGAATAATGCAAATCAAGATAATGGAAAAAATAACCAAAGAGTTGTTCTCAATGCGCATGATGTCAATGGGTTTGTTGGCCTTTTTAATAGCAATTGGGTCAGCCACTTTAATTGAATCTGTACACGATATACAGACGGCTAAATTAATGATATACAATGCCTTGTGGTTCGAGATTTTATTGATTTATCTTGGTGTAAACTTGATCGCTAATATCTTTAAGCATCAAATGTACAAACGCAAAAAAATTGCTACGTTGACTTTTCATCTTTCATTTATTGTGATTTTAATTGGAGCAGCAATTACACGATTTGTTAGTTATGAGGGTTTAATGTTGATTCGTGAAGGTGAATCTTCGAATTTTATCTACTCATCTGACCCTTATTTATGGATGAGGGTAAACGATGGTGAAATGCAATATACTTACCAAGAAAAGACATTTCAATCCGAGTACGCCCCGAATGAAATTGATTTTGACTTTGATTTTCCTGGACATCAACAAGAAATTGAAGTTTCCTTTGTCAATTTCAGAAAAAACCTTGTCGATTCTTTAGTTATCAATGATTCTATAAACGGGGAAGTTCTAGATATCGTTACAGACGGCATGTCATCCAATTATTTGAGTACGGAAGGATTTGTAATGCTGGGCGATTTAGCTCTTTCTTACGATAAAAAAGACGCAATGCCCGGGTTGATGGTTACTAAAGAAAATGGTAAATACTACATTAAATCCTCGATTGAAATAAGCTTTTTGCCAATGTCAGAAATGGTTGAAGCTCGTAAAAACGGAATGGAAGTTTCTGATTCTTCCTTTACGGTGATTCCGGTGAATCAAAAGGCCATATTTCAGACAACTACGCTTTATAAGGTTCAAAATCAACAATTTGTATTTAAAGGGGTAGTAAGAAATGCTAAGAAAATGTTGTTGGCTTCTTCTATCAAAAATGCAGGAGCAGACTATTTGACAATCAAAATTACAGACGGAAAAAACTCTAGAATTGTGGATTTAGAAGGAGGTGCTAGCGCCATTGGTGCTCGTGAAGTTTTTAACCTTGGTGGACTGACTTATGAAATGGAGTACGGTTCTAAAAGAATTGAACTTCCTTTTTCTATAGCTTGTCGAGACTTTCAATTGGATAGATACCCTGGATCGAATTCTCCGAGTTCGTTTGCCTCTGAAGTTACCGTAGTCGATGAAGCAAATAACGTCACTAAAGACAGGAGGATTTTCATGAACGAGGTGCTCGATTACGGCGGTTTCCGTTTTTTTCAGTCAAGTTATGATCCAGACGAAAAAGGAACAAGATTGAGTGTAAACCATGATTTTTGGGGAACCAATGTCACTTATCTAGGATACTTACTAATGGCCATCGGTATGATTCTTTCGCTTTTTGCTCCATCTGGAAGGTTTAGAAATATCAATGATAAAACTAAAAACATACGTAGTAAAAAAGCAGCGTTGAGCTTGTTCTTTTTGATTCCAATGTTGAGTTTTGGACAAGTAGAAGAAGGTCACGAAGGACATAATCACGAAGCCCACGATCACGCCCAGCATGAAAACACACAGGTAAAAGCTCCTGAAAATCAAGGCACCAAACCAATTGGATATTATGTCAGCCCTGAACATTCAAAAATCTTGGCCAATATGGCAATTCAAGATTTCAAAGGAAGAATAATACCATTTCACACTTTTGCCGATCAATTGCTAAGAAAATTATCTCGAAACAAGGAGTTTGAAGGTAAAAACGCCGTTCAAACCATATTTTCCATGCACATGTATCCTGCGTATTGGATGGATCAAAATGTAATTTACGTTTCGTCTAATCTATACGATACTTTAGGTGTTCGTGAATCCCTTTGTTCGTTTAACCAACTCAGCAAAGGAGATGGAAGATTCTTACTAGAGGCAGAATACAATATTTCCTTTCAAAAGCCAGATTCTAAAAAGAATGAATTCGATAAAAAACTGATAAAACTTGGAGAGAAGTTTCAAATTGCAGCTCAAATTTTTTCATGGAGTTACATGAAGGTCATCCCTTTACCAGATGATAAAGCGAATGCTTGGTATGTTCCTTTTAGTACCGAATTAAAGCAAGATAAAAACGATCTCTCTAAAAGCTTTATCAAATACCTATCAGCCGCGGATTCTTCTTCTCGAATTAATTCGTTTATCATGGCTGATGCTTTGTTGATGGACTTCAAACTAAAACAGCGAGAGCAAGGGAAACCAGTTATTCCATCCGAAACGGCATTAAATACTGAGGTTTCATACAATAAAATGAACATTTTCAAGAATGCTTCAAGGAGTTATTTAACGTTGGGTTTCATTATGTTAATCACCTCTTTTGTGCTGATATTCAAAGATAAAAACGATAAAAGAGAAAGAACGGTCAATAAAATCAATAAGGTCATTCGATATATAATGATTCTGATTGCGGCTTATCACGCTTCCGGTTTGGCAATGCGTTGGTATATTACTGGGCATGCTCCTTGGAGTAACGGTTACGAAGCCGTGGTGTTTATTTCATTAATCACAATGCTCGCGGGGTTTATTTTTTCAAGAAAGAATGCAATGGTACTCGCCGGTTCGGCAATTCTTGCGTTTTTAATGATTTTTGTAACCGAGATGAACCTAATGGATCCTGAAATCACGCCTTTACAGCCGGTTTTAAAATCTTATTGGTTAATGATTCACGTTGCCATTATCACAGGTTCTTACGGATTTTTAGGGCTGTCTTGCATACTTGGAATCTTGAATTTAATCTTGTACATCTTCAAAACTCCATTAAATAAGAAAAAATTGAGTCTTCACATTAATGAGTTGACTTACGTTTCAGAAATGACGATGACCATTGGCTTGTTTATGCTGACTATTGGAACATTCTTAGGTGGAATCTGGGCCAATGAGAGTTGGGGAAGGTATTGGGGATGGGATCCAAAAGAAACCTGGGCTTTGGTTTCAGTTTTGGTTTATGCAGTGATTCTTCATTTGCGTTTTATTCCAAAACTTAAGTCTAAATTTACTTTTAACCTAGTTTCCGTTTGGGGTTATTCTGCAATTTTGTTCACTTTCTTCGGAGTTAATTTTTATTTGGTTGGACTACACAGTTACGCCCAAGGAGAAGGCTTAGGTGAAATTCCAAATGGAGTTATAGTTACCATTTTGATGTTCATGGCTTTTAGTATCTTGGCTTATGTAAGAAATAGAAAATCAAAAGCATGAGTTCGATTAATCAAATAGACATATTAGCCGTTGGAGTGCATCCTGACGATGTCGAATTATCTTGTTCGGGAACAATCCTAAAAAGCATTGCAGAAGGCAAGAAAGTGGCTCTTTTGGATTTGACAGAAGGGGAGTTGGGTTCGAGAGGAACGGTTCAAACAAGATATCAAGAAGCAAAACATTCGGGAGATATATTGGGAATTGTTGACCGAGTCAATATCAATATAGGGGACGGTACTTTTGAAAACAATCATGAAAATAGGCTAAAAGTAATTGAACAAATTCGCTTTTTTAAACCATCTGTAGTCTTGATAAATGCGCCTGATGACAGACATCCTGACCACGGTAGAGCTGCCAAATTGGTTGCTGATGCTTGTTTTTATTCAGGCTTGGTAAGAATTGAAACCAATCTCAATGGAAATGAACAAGAAGAGCATAGACCGAAGTCTGTTTATTACTACATTCAAGATCGATACATCGCTCCGGACTTTGTAGTTGATGTTTCGGACTTTGTGGATAAAAAGATGGAGTCTATTCAAGCCTATTCTACCCAGTTTTATAATCCAGATGTAGATAATGGGCCAGCTACGCCAATTTCCGGTAAAGATTTCTTGGATTTCTTATTGGCAAGAATGAGAGAAATGGGAAGACCGGCGGGTTACAAATACGCTGAAGGCTTTGTAAGCCAACGTACTATTGGTGTGAAAAGTCTTTTTGATTTAGACTAATAAATATTTATTACTTCGTGTTTGTTTCCTCCAAATGTGGCAGTTTCTCCAATTTTCTTGCCTAATAACACTTGAGAAAGTGGGGAAGAAGGCGCCAAACAATATATTTCCTTACCATCTATAATTATTTTCCCCAGTCCAACAGAAATGAAAAATGTTTTGTTTTGTGTATGAACCAAAGCGCCTAATTGTACATCCATACATTTATTATCCATCAAAGCTGAAGCCAATCCATTCATTTTTAACCAATTTTGGAGGTTTTCTCCTAGGTTTTGAATCTCTTGTTGAGCCATAGCTCTAGAGGTTTCGTGCTTGTCGCCACTGGTGCTTTTAGTATCATCACTTAGGGCAAATTGTAGTTCGTTCATTTCACTCTCTAAGCGATGAATCTTAGCTTGAATTTCTTTATTGATCGACTCAATTAGTGCCTTTTTATCAAGCATTGTTATTAAGGGTTGACTGGTAAATATTTTGATACTGCTTAATGAAATCCATTTCTGAGTAATTTTTTACAGAATTTTGAGCCTCAATTCCGCCAAATCGATTGTCGTTTATTGCGCTCTTCATAAGTTCAGTTAGTTCTTCAGCGCTTTTTGATGAATTAATTGACTTGATCTTTAATGGCAATTCAGAAACGACTCCAACATCGGTGGATATCAAATGAAGCCCGAAAAACAAAGCTTCAATTGCAACTATTGAAAAGGTCTCAATATTGGAATTGAGAACAAAACAATCGGCTTTAGAATACAATTCTGTCATTGCTGAATGAGATAAGGGTCCAACAAATTCGACACTATCACTGATTTCCAATTGATTTACCTTGATTTCAAGATCTGAGTAGCTTTCATCGGTTGCAATAATTAAATGGAAAGAAAGGTTGCTTTGCTTTAATTTTTGGGCTGCAAGTAGGATTCCTTCAACATTTTTATTGACATCTAAAGTACTTACATGTAGAAAAGTGTATTTTTCTCTTTTTGATTGAATAGGACTTATTGTAGACCAATGATCAGGAATAAAATTCCCAATAGAGTCAGTTTTATGGTAATCAATTTTCTTAATTTCCTTTTCTAACTTTTTGGAAACTGTTATTATCTGATCCGTGTGTGAATATAGTTTTCTGATTCCTCTCTGGTGAAATGAAGATAGTTTTTTAAAATTCTGCTCAAACAAATAACTGCCGTGTTCAGTAAGTAACATCGGGCATTTAAATTCCTTCTTACATTTTATAAAAAACCAATGTAGGGGATGGGACACATTTGCATGAATGATGTCGGGCTCAAATTCTAGGGACTTTATAAATTTCAAACATTTGTTTGATAAAAAACGTTTGTTAAAATATGCGAACCGTTTTGAGGAATATGGAATTTTTAAAAGTTGAAAACCCCCAATGTCTTGAATCGTAATTTGTGTTTTATTAAAAGAGTCAATTGGTTCGAAAACCACTACCAATAAAGAGTTGTTCTTGCTCAACGCTTCAGCTTGGCTAAAGATGAAGTTTCCTAGATGTGGTGATTTTTCAGTTGGCCACCAACTAGTTAGAAATAGAATATTTTTTCTTTTAAAACCCAAGTTTATCTTTTTTGGTAGAATAATTTAACTAATTATTAGGATTTTTTATTGTTTTATAGTGCTGGGTATGCATATATTTGAATCAAGAACTGGTATCAACTTACTAAGTTATTAATTTAATTATATTCCGTATGCGACATTTAGAGATTATTAGACAAACAAGAGTGGAAGAAACGCCGTTGTGTTGTTTTTGGAAGGATAATAGCGATATTTTGCATATTGTAGTGAAGTCTAAAGAATTAAATGTCGCCAATATTCGCGACAATTTCGAAGCCATTAAAAATTTGGTTAAGAAAAAGAAAACCAAAGTAGTTATTGATGTTTCTTCATGTCAACCAATGGATATTGATGATAGGTTTATTATTGAGAGACAATGTTCTGAAATGTTTGACACTATGGCCTTTGTATCTGACACCATGCTTGGTACCGTGATTGCAAGCAGCCTAATTCAACAAAAATCATCTGAATTTCAAGCAAAATACTTTAGTGATAAACAATTGGCTGTTCAATGGTTAAAAGACAAATAACATCCTTTTTTCTCTAATCTTTTTTCCAACCCAATTATTTACATTTAGGAGTTCAAGCTCAATCTAACTATTATGTTGTCTTAGCCCTTTAAACAAAAGGCTTTTATTCGTAATGTTTCAAAACCAAGGACTTAGTTTAATTTGCTTTGTGAGTTTGATACGCATAGCTTTTAGCATACCTATTGAGGCAATAAACACTATTTTTTTTTAGGTTATAACATGATGTTTTGATATATTTATTCTTAGTTACAAAATCATTAATATGACCGATATACAACTCAAACTAACGTCATCTGTTTCTGAAATTTACGACACAGAACTATGTCAATTCTACATTAAAGATCAAAGAATATTAGTTATAACAGGGAAAAGTGAAATTATCACTATGAACAAACTTGATGAAGCCTTTAAGGAGGTCAAAAAAGTTATAGGCGATAAAAAGTTACCCTTGTGTTTTGACGCTTCATTTACTATGCCTTTTAATAAGAATATTAGGTTGAGATTGGAAGAAATACTTGCGGATATTGGTTTGGGGTTAGCTGCATTTAGTAGTTCATCAGTAGGAAATATGATTATTAATATTTTCTTTAGCCTTTCAAATAATGAACTACCTCGAAAAGCTTTCAAGAAAAAAGAAGAAGCCATTGAGTGGCTTACTAATCAAAATTTAAATTTGGCTTAATTTAATTAGGTTTAGACCTAGTTTAAAATTTCATCCTACCCCCAAATCGCTTGAGTCCTTTAATAATAATATTATGGACACAAAAACCAAATACCTCACATAACCTTGTACGTTTTAGAGTTTGAAATTGTACTCTGTTGGCCTTCTTAAAATAAGCGTCAATAAAGTAACTCCTAATCAAGAAAATTCAATTGAATTTTTGTTAAATCACATTCAACGGTTGGAAGGTAATCCTTTTGATGTTGTTTTATATTTTAAAAACACCTTACCAATTCTTGGTAATCAAAGAATTTTAATTGATCAAGCGCTACCCAATTTAATAAAATCGGTCACCATATATAGTGGAACTGTTTTTGGGAAAACAATAGCAAAACTTTTTATAAGAATGCCTAAGGCTGAAGTACCGATGCGTTATTGTAGAAGCTTTAACAATCGTTAATGAAAAACTGAAGTTGGAAGCGAGCATATAAATCAATTACTTTTAAGTCTTTTGAATTGGTATTTATACTTATTTTTAATTGTGAATAAATTAAAAATGCAAACTTCGTTAGGTACTATTGAAAGGGACGACCAAGGTGTTCTGATCTTGAGTATAGAAGCAAATAGGATTAGTTTAAAGGAACTGGATGATAATTATCTAGCCTTAAAGAAACTTATAGATAAAGAATTGGCTTGTGGAATTATTGATGCAGCCTTTTTTGAAAGAGTTTCTAGAGTTGATTTACCAGCTATAAATAAATGTTTTCCAAGAATCTATAGAGTACTTGCTATTGTCTCACCTTCGCTCATGAGCAGAACTAGAGCTTTTTTTAAAACATACAAATTGCGAAAGAAAATGCCTTTGTGGTATTTTAGATCTGAAAAGGATGCAAGAAATTGGCTTCAGAAATTTTTGTAATTTATTTTCCTTGACATTCAAAAGTTTGAATTGGCAAATTCGTTTTCTTTATAGCTCCAAACCCACCGAGAATATTGATTCCTCCGTTTATTCCTTTTGATTTCAAAATAGATAGCGCTATCATAGATCGGTAACCTCCAGCGCAATGAACATAAAATCCTTCGTCATTTGGAAATAGGTTGCTCTTCGTTTCGACTTCATCAAGAGTTACAAAATTCACTTTCTCTAAATGCTCTGAGTCGTATTCTCCGATTTTTCTTACGTCAAAAACGGAATAGTTTGTTTTCGAAATATCAATAGACAATTCCTCTGCAGTAATTGAATCTACAGTGTCAATCTTAAATCCTTCTTTTTTCCAAGCTTCTATTCCTCCATCAAGATAACCTACAACACCATCAAATCCAACACGACTCAATCGAGTAATCGCTTCTTGTAATCTGGATTCATCAACTACCAATATGATTTTCTTCTTAATGTCTTGAATTAAAGCTCCCACCCACGGGGCAAATTGTCCGTCTAGACCTATGAATATAGATCCTGAGATGTGACCTTGTGAATATTGATCTTGATTCCTAACATCTAATACGAAAGCATTGTGCTCTTCTTGTCTATCCAGAAGGTCCTTTGGCGCAATTGGAGTTTTTCCTCTTGTAATTACTTCATAAATTGAATCATAACCCGATTTATTTAAATGAACATTCAACGGAAAATAGGCCGGAGGAGGAAGTAACCCTTCGGTCAATTCCAAAACAAATTCTTCCTTGGTCATATCCGATCTAAGTGCGTAGTTTCCTTGCTTTTGTTCGCCTAATAGCCCAACAGTTTCTTTACTCATGTTTTTACCACATGCCGAACCAGCTCCATGTCCTGGATAAACAACAACAGAATCGGGTAGTGTCATGATTTTATTTCGTAAGCTATCGAATAAAATTCCTGCTAGATCTTCTTGGGTCATGTTTCCAGCCTTTTGAGCCAAATCCGGTCTTCCTACATCACCTAAGAACAAAGTGTCACCTGAGAATAAAGAATGAGGTTTGTTTTCGCTGTCAAAAAGCAAGTAGCAAGTACTTTCCATTGTGTGGCCGGGGGTGTGAATGGCTTTAATTTTAACATTGCCTAATTCAAATTCTTGACCATCCTTCGCGATTAAACTAGCAAAGTCAGTCTCGGCCAAGGGACCGTAAATTATCGGTGCTCCAGTCATTTCAGAAAGGGTCAAATGACCTGAAACAAAATCAGCATGAAAGTGAGTTTCAAAAATATACTTGATTTTAGCATTTCTTGATTCGGCAAGGTCAATGTATTCCTGAACTTCCCTTAATGGATCAATTATTGCAACTTCTCTTTGATTCTCAATGTAATAAGAACCCTGCGCTAAACAGTTTGTATAGATTTGTTCGACTTTCATTTAAATGCATTTGTACAAAGATAATCAAAAGCAAACAGGCAGCCGAAATGATGTTCGACTGCC
>JBLIKY010000013.1:0-25248 GCA_047637535.1 Lentimonas sp. | reverse complement strand
TGTCTGCTTAGATTTGTATCGTAATCAAAACAAAACGGTGATGAATAAAATATTAACATTTAGCGCTGCTTCTCTATTAGCACTCGGAGCTTGCACAGATCAAAACGAACAAAGCATGGAAACAAAAGACGGTAAGTGTCCTTTTGGATTTGACAAAGGGCATAAAAAAGAGCAAGTGTCAAACGTGAAATCGAATGACGATTGGTGGCCTAATAAATTAAATTTAGATGTACTCGCTCAGAACTCTGAATTATCAAACCCTATGGGAAAAGAATTTAATTATGAGCAAGCATTTAATCAGCTAGATTATGAGCAATTGAAAAAAGACATTGAGGACGTATTAACGAATTCGCAAGATTGGTGGCCTGCTGATTACGGACATTATGGACCGCTATTTGTTAGAATGGCTTGGCATAGTTCGGGTACTTATAGAACAGGTGATGGACGTGGAGGCACTCGCATGGGGATACAACGTTTTGCTCCTCAAAACAGTTGGCCTGATAATGGAAACCTTGATAAAGCAAGAAGGTTATTGTGGCCTATAAAACAAAAATACGGTAAACAGATTTCTTGGGCTGATTTAATGATACTAACAGGTAATGTATCTTTAGAATCTATGGGTTTCAAAACAATCGGATTTGCAGGTGGTAGAGCAGATGTATGGGAACCTCAAGAGGATGTATATTGGGGGCCAGAAAGCGATTGGCTCGAATCTAGAAGGTTAAATGAAAAAGGTGAGTTGGATTTAGATATTGAAAATCCATTAGCATCCGTTCAAATGGGGTTAATTTATGTAAATCCAGAAGGACCAAATGGTAATCCTGACCCAGTAGCTTCTGCTAAAAATATTCGAATTGCTTTTGCACGAATGGGAATGAATGATGAAGAAACAGTCGCTTTAATTGCGGGAGGACATTCGTTTGGAAAAACCCACGGAGCAGGACCTGCTGAAAATGTTGGAGCTTCTCCTGAAGCGGCTGGTATTGAAGAGCAAGGTTTCGGATGGAAAAGCAATTATAAGTCAGGTAAAGGAAAAGATGCCATTACTTCTGGTTTAGAAGTTATTTGGACACCTACTCCTACAAGATGGAGTCATTTTTTCTTAAAGATATTAATGAATAATGAATGGGAATTAACAAAAAGTCCAGCAGGTGCTCATCAGTGGGTAACTAAAAGTAAAGAAGAAATACTTCCTGATGCTTTTGATAAAGACAAAAAACATAGAGCCACAATGCTGACTTCTGATTTAGCTTTAAAATTTGACCCAGCATATAAAAAAGTATGTCAGAAGTTTTTAGATAAACCATTATTATTTGACAAAGCATTTGCAGATGCTTGGTTTAAATTAACACACAGAGATATGGGACCAAAATCTACGTATTTAGGAATAGAAATCCCTGAGGAAAACTTTTTATGGCAAGACAATGTTCCTGTAAGAGATTACGATTTAATTTCTAAATCAGATATTGATAAGCTAAAACAAGAGATATTAAAAACAGGTGTTCCTCAGAATCACTTAATTGAAACCGCTTGGGCATCAGCTTCATCTTACAGAGGGTCTGATAGAAGAGGTGGTGCAAATGGTGCTCGAATTCGCCTTGAACCTCAAGTTAATTGGGAGGTCAACAATCCTAAACAGTTAAAAACTGTTTTAAAAACGTATGAGCAAATACAAGAAAAATTCAATTCTAATTCGGGTAACAAAAAAGTATCAATAGCCGATTTAATTGTTCTTGGAGGAAATGCTGCAATCGAAGAAGCTATAAAAAAATCTGGTTTGAATATAAAAATTCCTTTTACAGCAGGAAGAACGGATGCAACACAAGAGCAAACGGATATTCAATCATTTGCTGTGCTAGAGCCAATGGCTGATGGATTTAGAAATTATCAGAAAAAGAAATATACATTAACCACCGAAGAATTATTAGTTGATAAGGCTCAACTATTAACATTAACAGCTCCAGAAATGACCGTGTTAATCGGTGGAATGAGGTCTTTAAATGCAAATTTTGATGATTCAAAAAAGGGAATACTTACCAATACATCAGGTGTACTTAACAACGACTTCTTTGTAAATCTTTTAGATATGGGTACTTACTGGACTCCAACATCAGAAGATAAAGTTGAATTCGAAGGCAAAGATAGAGCAACTGATAAAGTAAAATGGACAGCTACTAGAGCAGATTTAATATTTGGTTCAAATTCTGAACTAAGAGCGATAGCAGAAGTCTATGCGAGTAATGATGCTAAAGAAAAATTTGTTACTGATTTTATTAAAGCTTGGACAAAAGTTATGAATCTTGACAGATTTGATTTAAAACAATAAAAAAATACCGCCAATAAGGTATAAAAGCAATAGCGGTTTGAGAGCAATTTCAAACCGTTTTTGTGTTTAAATTAGTAGCTTGCAAATTGCGAAAATTGTGAATATTAATCCGCTGCGAGTCTTATACTAATCGTAAATAATCTCTAATAAAACTTAATTATCCCGATAAAATGGGTATACTGTCGTGAAACATAATATTCTACGATAGAACCAAATGTTTTTGACTCATTTTTTAAACCAAGTGATGCACTTTTTTTCAAAACTTGGCTTCACAAATCCTTACTTAGAAATAAGGCTAAATAAATAAAGCTTGGATATACACATTATTGATTTAGCAATTTTTGTCACCTACCTCCTATTCATGCTGGGGGTTGGATTTTACTTCATGCGTAAGAATAAATCTGAAGAAGATTATTATGTAGGAGGTAGAAATATGTCAGCAAGTCACATTGGACTTTCAGTAGTAGCTACCGATGTGGGTGGTGGATTTTCTATTGGACTTGGGGGACTCGGGTTTGTTATGGGGCTGTCGGGTAGCTGGATGCTGTTTACTGGATTATTAGGTGCCTGGATAAGCGCAGTGTTTCTAATCCCCAAGATCTACCCCATTGCAAGGCAACATAAATTCTTAACTTTCCCTCAGTCTTTAGCATTTCATTACAATAAAAAGGTTGCCCTTGTAGCAGGAATTATTTCATTAATTGGCTATATTGGATTTACCAGTTCACAAATTTTAGCCGGAGCAAAATTAGCATCTGCCACATTCTCTTCATTCACTATCAATGATGCTGTTATAATTATGGGAGTCATTGCAGTGGCCTATACTGTAATCGGAGGGATAAAGGCTGTTATTTACACGGACACCATACAATGGACAATATTGATGGTCGGATTAATAGGTATTGGTATTCCCTTAGGCTTTATCGAAATTGGAGGTTGGCAAGCTATAAACGACATGTTGCCGGCCAACTTTATGTCACTAACCAATATCACTTTTATACAAATCTTTAACTGGTTTATAACCATTGTGCCCATTTGGTTTGTTGGGATGACATTGTACCAAAGAATTTACGCCTGTAAGGATCAAAAAACAGCCATTAAAGCCTGGCGCATTGCAGGTCTTTTTGAATGGCCCATTATGGCATTTATGGGAATAGCTTTGGGCTTATTCGCTCGAGTAGCCTTTGAACAAGGCCTGTTTACTGAATTAGGATACGGACCGGGGGCTGATATTGACCCTGAACTTGGCTTACCATTATTTCTGAGAAGTATACTTCCAGTTGGTTTGATGGGTTTGATGATGTCCGCCTACTTTTCTGCTATTATGTCTACTGCCGACAGCTGTCTTATGGCCGCTTCGGGAAATTTCACTACCGATATTTTGGGCTTTTTTAAGAAAAATAAAAAATCTAGCACTGTTAAAAATTCACAGATCGTTACGCTATTTATTGGTGTATTCGCAGTGATTCTGGCAACTAACATGCAAAATGTATTAGAATTGATGCTGTATTCTTATGCGTTTATGGTATCGGGATTGTTAGTGCCGGTTATAGGAATGTTGGTATTAAAAAAGCCCTCCTCACTTGCCGCAATAGTATCTATGATTTTGGGGGGTTCAACAACTTTAGTTTTGATCATTTCAAAAACAAAAGTACCTTATGAATTAGATGCAAATTTCTTTGGAATATGTATCGCTACAATAAGCTTTGTTATTATTCAGATGGCCACAAGAAAATAATCTCTGAAGAAGCATTGAGAACATATTTGGTAATTTAACTAGAATGTTGCTCAATAGTTTGTGGTTTAATTCATGCAATCTTGTAAATTTCTGCACTCAAAAGATTCTGTTGTTTTTTTACGTGATTCTTTATTGTCCTACGATAAAAAAATGTAGAGACAATTTTTATTTCACCAAATCCTCAGGCGCTGAATTCACCTTAAAATATTCTATTCGTTTTTAAATGGCTACCTTATGTGTTCATGCCGTCAACAAACAAAATACAAACCCACCGTTAAAGACAGAAAAGCATAAATAAATATAATACTCAACAGAAATGGAAGAAAAAAGACATTACGCCGTTATCGACAACTACAACAGAAAGCTGACTCTGAAATATTTGGATGAAGTCATTGCAGAATCAACAAATGCTTTGATTGTAAAGGAAGTTGGGAAAGGTGTCTACGATCCAGTATTCTACATACCAAAGGAAAACGTGCTAATTAAATTAGAATCAGAACCAAATCGTCAAAGTCACTGCCCTATTAAGGGAGATGCTTCGTATTGGAATGTTAAGGGTGATTTTACGGAGAACTATTTCGCCTGGAGTTACGAGGATGCATTGCCTCGCGCAAAAAAAATCAATGGTTATATTGCTTTCAACATGGATTACATTACGATTATCTCTGCGCCCATTTAAACGCAAGTTTTTACTAAAAAAGAACGGACTAAATAATTAAAAACTCCAACCCACCGCGAAGTTCAATGCTTTTATCGTTGCAAAAGGAAGTCCTAATTTCAATTCAACGAAATCACTTCCGAACTCTGCTTTCACTCTGTTTTTTATAATATCTGGAGCTCCTTCTAAATATGCATCAAAGGCTTTCTTCGATTCTTCAGCCTTAATTCCAGAAGTCTCGCCTCTCATTTTAAAACCGAGTTTACCGAAGTCAATCCCTAAAGGTATCTGGCGATGATAATACGAAGGAACCACAAACTTGATTTAGTGACCTATAATATATATATGATTGAAAAATAATCGAAAACAAGATGTATAATTAATGCCGGTTATGTGCCGAAATTAAATGTTTTGGTATTTAACAAGCCAGTGCTAAACCGAAAGTTAAGTACTTCTGAATCCGCCATTAATAATACATGAGTCGTTAATCGAGTATGAACCTAAGCATTCATCTGTAGACGGAAAATTGAAAATCAATGGAGACGAAGAAGTCCAGTATCCAGAGTGTAAAATTCAATACTCAATTCTTTTGAGGGTCTCTTCTATAAAAAAGCAACAAGCACATATCAAAAGAAAACTACGACTAAGGTGCTATTTTTATTTTGTATATCTTAGTTGAGAAGGAACCTCACTTAACTGAAAATTAATATAATTTCTTCACCCATTTGATTTATTGTTTCTATACAATTATTTAGGCAATAAGAAGATGGTCAGATTTTTAACGATGCCAATAACCAATTGCTATGTTCACTCCCAATCAAAAAACCAATCTTAAAAAAATCCTACCTTTTGGAATAATATGGGGACTTTTCGGCTTGCTATACGCTCTCCTTGAATACAGCATATTGGGTGGTACAGAGGTATATCCCTACACTTTGAATCCTTATGATTTTCATTCAGTTTTACCGATTGTCACAACCAGTTGTTTGGTAATGGGTTTATTCTTTGGAACGATGGAGGTCTTACTGCTCAAACGAATATTTCACAAACGCCCCTTTCACCAAAAAATAATTTTCAAAACGATCATTAACTTGATGTTTTTACTCGTGTTGTTACTCCTTCTAGCGGCAGTTATAAAAAGTAACAGCCTGAAACTTTCAATTATCCATCCAGAAATTATTGATTCTGTGATAGCGTTTACTAGTCGTTCGGCATTTTGGATTGTTGTGATATATGGCGGCGTTATTACCGTTCTTTCCCTTTTCGTTAATGAAGTATCGAACTACCTAGGCGTAAAAGTCTTTAATAATTTCTTCACAGGAAAATACCATCGCCCAATTGTTGAAGAACGAATATTTATGTTTTTAGACATGAAATCTTCAACAACCATTGCCGAAAAACTAGGACATGTTGCATATTTCCAGCTGCTCAACAAGTATTATGGCGACACCACGAAGGCCATTATTCAAACCAATGGGGAGGTTTATCAATATGCCGGCGACGAAATCATTGTCTCTTGGAGTATCAAAAATGGATTGCAAGAAAACAACTGCATTCGTTGTTTTTATTTAATGAAGGAAGCCTTCCAAGAAAAATCAAAAAGTTACATCGACAGATTTGGATTAATTCCAGATTTTAAGGCGGGATATCACTTTGGAAACGTAACTACAGGTGAAATTGGGGATCTAAAAAAGGAGATCTTTTTCACCGGTGACGTGATGAATACAACAGCAAGAATTCAGTCCAATTGTAACAAATTCAAAAGCGATTTGTTAATCTCGGAAGATCTTCTTTTCGAATTGAATGCCACTGACTTTTACAACACAGAGGCCATAGGCGAATGTGTATTGAGAGGAAGGAAAGAGACCATCAAATTATTTTCCGTTTCACCTAATTAACAGGGAGAAAATTTTATTTTTACCTGTAAACCAGAAGGTTATAGTTCACATTTTGAGTTTACGGTCAGTCTTTCTTCTATTTAAAAACAACTTTGTATAAGCTCAAGTTTTGGACGCACCTTTTCTATTCATTAATTTAAACCAATAATTATGAGATGATTTCAATCACGAAATATGCTGGTCGTTCATCGTTTCAAAGGGAAAACTAGCCTTTAACTTTAAGATTGTAGCCAACTTCACCCCTATGCTATTAGAATAAGTATTTTGTCCGAAAGGTAAAGAAGGTCCCATCCGTGGATTCCTCATAAGAAGCAACCAAAGTTATCCTACTCATTATGTTCAACCAAACTCCTCCTCCATAACTAACATGCAATTTGTTTGAGTTGTCATTATTCCAAATCTTACCGTAATCAACAAATCCAAGAACACCTGCAGCGCCGGGGAACAAGTATGTTTGAATCTTAAATAACTGCAATCTCAAATCCGTGTTTTGGTAAACGACACTTCTACCCGAATATCTGTCTCTATGATAGCCTCGAATGTTTCCTTTTTCCATTTCCTTGTTCTGACCACCTAAGGTACTCGCTTGATAAAAATTGAATTTCCCAAAGATCGTCCTTCCTCCTAAACGAGAGGAAATTACGGGGTAAAATGGAAGTCTAAATTGTCGTATAAAGGTGAATTCAGATTCAACAGTGCTTAAAGAAGTACTGTTGGAAGTATTGTTCAACCAATCAGCATTAATCACCCAATTGACTCCCTTTTTCCTTTCGGCAATTGGGTCTATCGTGTTTATTTCATAATTGAAATTCAAGCCCATGAAGCCTGTTTCCCTTAACTCTTCAGCATTGATGCCCGCCAACTGACTCGACACAAATTTATCGGCCGTATTGATGATTTGGAGGTATTCGTAGGTTGGCCCTATTTTGAATTGGTGTTGCTTGGAAAATTTATTTCCAAAAAGTGCGCTCAATTTCAAACGATCAAAATTTACTTGATAAAATTCCGACGCTGGATCAGCCGCCTTCGTTTCATTACCGAGGCCATAAAAATTAGTGCTGTTGTTAGGTGCCATTAAACTGGCATCCAAAAACAAGGACCACTTATTGATAATTTGTTTGAAATCAGCAGAATAATCGAACTTAACCGCACCTGTATTAGTTGCGTAAGCGACTGACAACTTCTGTAAACTGGCATAAGGCGTTTTTCTCCAACCTTGATTTTTAATTGTGACTCCACCACCAAAGATCAAACCATCGTCAATGTTGTAACCAAGAATCAGAATTGGAGCGACGATGTTGGCCTTGTAACGAAAACGTAGGTACTCATTCACTTGTTCGCCCTTGTCCGACGTATTATCTTTGGTCTCTTTACCTCCTTTGACAATCGTACCTGAACTCACATCATAAACCAAGGTGCGTTTTGATAAGCCTTTCACGGATGAAATATCATTGAACATGTCAATTCCGTCTCCTCCAATTAATCTGATTTTAGCACTGTAACTGTTACTCCCATAAACTTCGAAATGATCGTCGCCTCCCAAACCGTATATAAATAACTCTTTCGTTTCGTTTTTTACAAAGGTTCTATTGTAGGTCAAAGCTTTTTCCGAATGCTTGTATTTCTTGTAAATTTTGACGGTTGTATTCCCATTATCATGTCTGTAAATTTCAAACAACTCGTCTTTATTACTACCTACAATTTCGACTTCTTTGGCTAGAAGAAGATAATACTCTTTAGCATATTTTACTAAATCATCTCGGCGACGCATCAACTTCTGAACTATTTCTTCACCACCCAATGCAAAAATGCTTTCAGGCCATACAACGAAGGCTGAACGTATGATTTCATCCGTCAAATTCTTTTGAATTTCTTCAGCAATCGCTATCCATTCTTTTTGAGATAGTCGAGTTAGGAAAGTTTTGTCCAACTCCCTCCCATTGATGTTTAGGCCGATTAAATCGTGAATTTCGTAGTCGAAATCTCGCAGGATTCTTCCGGGTGCAAATTTTAATGACATACCACGTGCCACGAGTCCATCTACTTTATCGAAGACCTGATCACGATCTCGGGGAATTGGGCGAAAAGTCAGTCCTTTCGTTGCATTTCCTTTTTCGTGATAACAGGATTCGTGGTTTCCTTTTTTACATTCGAATTCTGCCCAACGCCACTGGTCGTCGTGACGATCAAAATCACCCACCAACATGTCGAATAGACGATTTCGCAGCATGTCTTCTTCGTCAACCACGTTATCGTTGTCATCATGCAATAATTGAATCATATCAGGAGTGCTAATAGCACGTTTGGCAGAACCAAATCCGTCAACATCCTCAATGTTTTTGTTCGCCCGTACCTCATAAGAAGCCAAGGTGTTCTTGTAAACATCACGAAACGCACCGAGTTTTGGATCGTCTGGTATATAAACAAGTTTTGACTTCTTGTGAAGGATTCCTGTTGCTTCTGCTAATGTCGGAATAACAAAAGCTCCATAAGGATGAGACATAGATACTTGATCACGCATCAAATCAGCCACCCAAGTATTTTGCATGTTTTGCGGCAAAACGACCTTCGCCGGATTCTTTTCAATCGACCTAAACACAAACTGTGTACCTTCTACATTTTCCAATCTCAAGGATTTCGTCTGCTTTCCCCCTCCTAATTTGACTGGTGTGAGACCTTCTTTTCCAAGGTCCAACACCTCTACTTCAACAGGCATGCCCCAGGCTTCTCGGTGATGACTTCCAAGAATCCACTGCTTAAAGGGACCAGCCGACATCTTATCCGAAGCCTCAATTACAATCGTTTGTGGCCTCGTTAATGAATCAATCGTGCTTTTTCCTTCTTTTATTTTTTTTCTAAAAACGATTCGTCCATTTTCAGGATTATCATTCGAAACAACCCAATATTCAATCCATGTCTCACCCGACTCTAAATAGTTAACCTTCGAGAAACCTTGCTTTTCGTAGGTGAATTCAGCTGAATTTCGTTTTGAAACATATTTCGCTTTGCTTCCCGATCCACTCACGATGAAGTGTTGATTTTGTTTGTTAAAATACTGTAAACTGTGTTCATGACCAGCTGCATAGATAAAATTGGGGTGCCCGTTAATTGCTTCCAATAATTCACTCGTAAACAAGAGATAACGTTTGTTGTTGTTGTCTTGAATAGATCCAATATGTTTACGGTACATGGGATACAGTGAACCCAGAACAGGCAAAGGAATATACAATGCCTTGTTCAAACTTGTAAGCGGAAATAGGTGGTCTTTTAATTGGAAATGTCCACCGTGATTACCATTAGTAAAGACGGGGTGATGGCCCACTAAAATGATTTGCTTATCGAGATTTTTGGAAACAATTTTCTCTATTTCCTGAATGAATTGAAATTCATTTTTAACCTCACAATCACAATCCTCTCCGTAGGGCTTTTCCCATTCATGTAACCACCATTGAGTATCAATTATGAGCAACAAAACATCTTTTTCCAATTTGACTTTGATTGGTCCGGGGCAGCCTTGACTTGGGAGAAATTCGATATTCCCTTGTTCGTGTTTCTTAACAATTTCTTCTTCTCGTTTTATTGCCTCCCAACCATCTTTGGACCATTGACCCCAATCATGGTTTCCTGGTATGTAGTACACTTTACCATCGTAGGTGTTAAATATTTCTAACTGACCAGTAAGAATAGACTCGGCTTCTTCCCTGCCCTTTTCGCCTTCAGCGGGAATGCCTTTTGGATAAACATTATCTCCTAAAAACACAACTGTGCTGTTATTTCCTTCATTTTTAATGTGATTCTTCAATAAATCCAATGCCGTTAACCCCGTGTTACCTGATTCACCAGCGTCACCGATTAAATAAACGGAATGATCGATTTTCCCGTAGTTAGAAATGGAATCTTCGAGATGAAGATATTCTCCACTGTAGTATGCTTTTTGCGAAAACGCAACCATCGGAGATCCGAGTATTATCAAGCCCATCAAGCAGGCAGTTTGTAAAATCTTCATAATTCTCTTTTGTCAAATTTGTCTTTTAACTTTTTTGGTGGAACAAGAAACAGGTTCATTTCTACGAAAAACGTGTTTTTAAGGTGATTACTTATTACAGGGTTAGACCTTGAGATAAATGCATTTTTCTCATACAAGTCAAATGAAATATTGTAACGATTGCCCATTTTTACACCAATCCAAATGAAGTCAAATACTTCTCGTTCATAAGTCGCAAAAGCAAACCAATCTGAGCGCTGGATGAACAAATTGTAATTAGTAATTGACTCTAAAGTGATGTTGTAGTTCTCACCACTAATTTTGTTCTCGAATTCAAATATATTTTTTTCGCTGGCAGCGTATCTTATTTTCATCGATACCGGCAATGTTCCGTCAATACTCCATCTTTCATTTATTTTTTTAGAGAGAGTTAACACAGGGATCACTATTTGCCGTCCAAAGGTGTAGTTATAGCTAAGACCAGTTCCCCAAATGAAAGTTGAACTTCTCCGCCATCCATATAGCAGTGAAATCGACGTTCTGAAATAATCCTCCAGACTATTTTGTGAAAAGTCTCCACTCACTCGAAAACTAGACCTCATGGAAAAGAAGTTCTTCCCTTTAAAGGGTTTTAATGCATAAATAGTAGTTCCGTATGTCTTGAGTGACTTTTCATTGAGGGCAGAATAAAAGGAATTATTTAGCATTCCTTGTTCTTTAAATTTGAATTCTTCTGAAGCGTATTGCAATCCAAGAATCAATGAGAAATTGTCTTTTAGCACGATCGGAACCTTTGCTTTGATATTTGTCTTCCTATCTCGATTTATGAAATCACTATAAACAGTGTCGGAAACAGCTAGCTTGGTATCAATTCCGTATTTATATATGTTACGATAATTCAGTTCAAAACCTTTCGGTTTCCCCAAGCCAGGTATCCTAGTTATACAATATCCATTCTGATTAATGACACCTTCCTTATACAGTAAAGAATCGAAATCTTCCTGTCCCAAGACTTGATATGTCCAGCTAAACAAGAACATGACAAGCGTAATCTGACGTAGAATTTGTTTTAACAATTGCATTTAGGTTTAATAATATTCATCTCCTTTTTAAGTGATACTATTTACTGGTTCGTTCTCATTTCAAATAAAGAAAAAAGCTGCGAAAAATGTAATTACAGTAAGAATCATTCCATACATGAAGACATTGTAGCAAATCCGCAAGAATTTATACTTCCTTCCGAGAACTACCCCCAAGTTATAGATGTCTTTCGTTAATGAACCATACAAGAGTTTCTTGTTTATCATCAATTCAGCCATCTTTTCTTCAAATTCAGGCAAGGGCATTTTATAGAAGTTTCCAAAAAACAAAAGACTAGATTTATCGAAGTCAATGTTAGCACTACCTCCTTTATTTTTGGAAGTCTTTGGTCTTGTGGCAAGCGTTGCAAAAACGATTGTACTGATACAGACCAAGAGCAAGATCAAAGTGGGTATAATAAACCTTGGGTTTTCGTCAAAACTTGGAATCAACGTGGATAAGCTAATGGAAATTATAATTGCGTTGATGCTCAGCATGATGTTGGCTTTATTGTCAGCAATTCCACTGAGGTCCATATGGTTTTTAAAGGACACACGAAACATCGTTTCGATTCCTTTTTCTGGAATGTCCTTTTTCGACACTAGCTTATTCACCTTTTCTTCGTGTTGATTTTTTTGTTCATTCTCCTTGTCTCTGATTTCCTTCAATTTCAATAGGTTCTTACCTTTTTTGTTTCCAAAATTTAATTGGGCATATTCTGTGAAATACGTGTGGTCTGCCAGAAAATTTATTTCCGTCATGGGCCATTTGTAGTTTTCAACGTTTTCTTGATTCAATTCCCATTCCAATCTCAAAAGATGATTCTTTTCCAAGAAATCTTTGTCTCCAAGATGCGAAAAATCGGCATCGCACAAAATCTCTTCGAGGAGGTTTTTTGGCTTTTGAGGGAATTCCGTAGCTTTAATTGCGGCTTGGATCGTTACTATATCATCCTCGTCATAATCGTGAGACTTCAAGAATTTAGCCGCATACTCCATACTGACTTTTTCATGCCCCGAGTAAGCGTCAAGATATCCCGTATCGTGAAACCATGCTGCCAAAAGCAGAAGCTCGATGTCCTTCTCTTTCAGGCCTATTCCCTCAGAGATAATTTCAGCAGCCGATACCACACAGTGAGTATGGTTGTAGTTATGATAGATTAATTGTTTATGTTCACTCGCCTTTAATAAGGTAAAGACATACTCTTGAGCTTTCTTTAAAATTTTGTTTTTCATCAACATATTAGTTAGAATGGTATTTGAAGGTTTTTATTGTAGCCTTTTCGCCGTGCCCCTCATTCGCGATATACATTGTTCCATTAGAATCGAAAGCTATACCTTCAGGTTGCGGAAACAATGACTTTTTCAGATGAATTGCGTGTATAATTTTTCCACTTGGAGCTAGTACTAACAAGGTGTTTCCTTCGGACGAAAGGATATACACTTCTTGGGTCAGAGGATGCACTGAAATACCTGAAGGATTAAAAACTGTCTTCCTCCCCCCCTTGGCCTTATCGTAGTTTTTTTGAATACTTCCCGTTTCTTTCATCTGATATACTTCATCTAATGCTATCACTAGATGAGGCTTTTCGATCAAGTTTTGGTTTTCCATATCAAAACGATAAATGTGTTTTTCACCTTTGTGTTTGGGAGGACTATTCTTACAAGCGATAAGTAATTGATTGTTTTTCTCATCATAACAAAGCCCCTCAGTGTCATAACTTTCATCCAGAAATGTGTCGATTTTTTCGACTCTTATTTTATCGGATTTAGTGAAGTTGGAGATCCTATACAAGGTTCCGTCGCTCCTCAAGGCATATAAATAGGGACCAGCCAAGGCAATGCCCTCAAAATCACCGTCTTTTCCGAATTTCATCTTTTCCTCTATTTCGTTCTTTTCCATGTCATAAGAATAAACGATTCCCTTCTCGTCCTGTAAGCAATAAAGCTTGTTTTTTGACAAAAATGCCAAGCCCGAAATTTCTTTTAATTCCTTTTTGAGTTTGTGTTTTTCACTTGCATTCGACAGGTCGTAAGCAAAACCTTTGGGGATTTTCTGACCCGAACATCCAAAGAATGAAAGAATAAAAGACCAGAAAAAAAGACAATGCAGATTCATGTACTAATAGTTTAACTTCAAAATTCTATTTTGTCGCTTGCAATTTTAAGGTTTCATAAAACGCATATTGAGCCCGAATAGATACTTCCCCATTGACAACCTTCACGTTTTCTGTTTTCTCATTGATGTCCACCGCTTTTAAGTTGTCTTGTAATTGCAACTGTATGTTCTCCTTGATTGTTGCCAAAACTTCAGCGTCCAAAATTGGAAACACTACCTCTATTCGTCGATCTAAATTTCGTTCCATCCAGTCGGCTGAACCAATATACACTTTTTCTTGACCAGAACTGTGAAAAATATAAACTCTCGCGTGTTCCAGAAAACGATCGATGATTCGCACAATTCGAATATTTTCCCTTGGAATCAAACAACAGATTCCGCGAACGATCAATTTTATTTCCACACCAACATCGGCTGCATCGTAAAGGCGATTTATCATTTTTTTGTCTTGAAGGTTGTTCAACTTTAAAATGATCGACGCTTTCTTCCCTTTCTTTGCATTTTTAATTTCAATGTCGATAAATTTCAGGAATTGCTCTCGAAGATTTATTTGAGAAACCAAAAGCATCTTCAAATCGATTTCTTTATTCTTCCCAAGAATATAATCCAGGGAATTATTCAACTCGTTCGTAAGCGCATCATGGGAGGAAAGCAAGGCGAAATCGGTATAGAGATTTGCCGTCTTTTCGTTAAAGTTTCCCGTTCCAAAAAAGCCATATTTCTTGCTCTTCCCGTTTTTAAGTTTTCGCTCGATTATAGCCACCTTCGAATGGACCTTCAAGGCCCCAGTGCTAAAAACTACATGTACACCCGCCTCCTTCATTTTGGTTGCCCATTTCAGATTGTTTTCCTCATCAAATCGGGCCTTAGCTTCAATAAGTACACTGACTTGCTTTCCGTTCCTCACCGCACTGATAAGGGCGTTGGTGACGTGAGAATCATTTGCAACACGATACAAGGTAGCCTTGATACTAATAACAGATGGATCGATGGCAGCTTCGTTAAAAAACCGGAGAATGTAATTGTATTTCTGATAAGGAAAAGAAAGGAATAAATCCTTCTCATCGATAGCGTCAAAAATTGAAGTTTTGTCAATCAATTGCTTATGGGCAAGAGGCGCAAAATGTTCATACTCCAGAGATGTCCCAATAGGGTTAGGTAATTCAAACAGGTCGAACATGTTGTGATATGCCCCTCCTGAAATACAGTCTTCTCCTTTAAGGTTAAAAGACTTCTGCAGACATTTCAAGGTTGAAGGACCGATGGACGGATCATATAAAAAGCGAGCGGGATTACCAATTTTCCGATTGTTTAAACTTTTTACAATTTTTTTGGCAATGTCATCCGAGAAATCTTCATTTAAAAACAACTCTGCATCTCTATTCAATTTAACGCTACACTTACTTTTTACCTCAAATCCAGAAAAGATGATCCCACAATTTTGTTTGATGACGTCGTCAATGAAAGTATAGTAATACACATTATTGATTTCGGGAAGTTTCACGAATCGTCCCAAATGCTTGTTTGGCACCCCGACGATTCCGATATATTCTTCCCCATCTTTTTCGAGGTCACAAATAATGTAAAGTTCCTTGTTTTCTAAGAAATGAGGCTTTATCTCTTGTTTATTAATAATTGTGGGCTGCAAAAAGGACAGGACCTTCGAATAGAAATACTCTTGAATAGCATCGAGATGTTGTTCAAGATACGCCTCAGCGTAATAGAGGACAACATCATGTTTTCTCATTTCAGGAAGAATGCTGTTTCGTATGATTTCCCCAAACATATCCTGCTGTTTATTGGTTATGTCGTGAATCTCGTTAAGCCTTTTTTGAGGCGCGGGTAAGTCCGTTTTGATGTTGAGTTTCTCCTTGTTTAATGCAATCAAACGATTGATCAAGCCTACCCTTACTCTGAAAAACTCATCGAGATTTGAAGCGTATATGGCCAAAAATTTTATTCTTTCATAAAGCGGAACAGATTCATCCCTGGCCTCTTGCAAGACTCGGTCGTTAAACGAAAGCCAACTTAAATCTCTGTCAAAATAATGGACATCTTTCATAAGTATATTTGTAATCGTTAGTTTAAAAAAACACATGTTTCTAACAAACCTGAATAATCATATCCGGATCAATGTCGAAATCATTGTAAGAACGTGATAACATGTTGATAACGTGACCCAATTTGTTTCTAATTACAAACATAACAATAAAAAGAGATTTACTGAATATAAATAACGAGTGGCTAATCCACTGTAATTGCCAGTGAATCATTTGTTTACAAAACCATATCGAAAAGACATTTGAAACCCCTGTATAAAACATAGCGACACCTGTTCGTCACTTACTGTTAAAAGAATAGCGGACAACTCGCATATTGCAGGTCTTTTTGAATGGCCCATTATGGCATTTATCGGAATAGCTTTGGGCTTTTTTAAGAAAAACAAAAAATCTAGTGCTATTAAAAATTCACAGATCGTTACGCTATTTACTGGTGTATTCGCAGTAATTCTGGTAACTAACATGCAAAATGAATTAGAATTGATGCTGTATTCTTATGCGTTTATGGTATCAGGATTGTTAGTGCCGGTTATAGGAATATTAAGTGAGATGCTTCGTATTGTAATGTTGAGGGTGATTTTACGGAGAACTATTTCGCCTAGAGTTATGAGGATGCATTGCCTCGCGCAAAAAAGATCAATGGTTATATTGCTTTCAACATGGATTACATTACGATTATCTCTGAGCCCATTTAAAACTAGAGTTTTTACTAAAAAAGAACGGAACTAAATAATTAAAAACTCCAACCCACCGCGAAGTTTAATGCTTTTATCGTTGCAAAAGGAAGTCCTAATTTCAATTCAACGAAATCACTTCCGAACTCTGCTTCCAGTCTGTTCTTTATAATATCTGGAGCTCCTTCTAAATATGCATCAAAGGCATTCTTCGATTCTTCAGCCTTAATTCCAGAACTCTCGCCTCTCATTTTAAAACCGAGTTTACCGAAGTCAATCCCTAACCAAATAATATCGACTGTTAAGCCGGAATTGAAAATCCATTGATGACCATAAGCTATTCCACCGCCAATGTAAGAGTTACTAACTTTTATTGTTCCTGGAACTGTATTGTTTCCAGAGGCATCTTTGAACATGTAATTAAAATCAGAAAATCCTGTGAATTGGTTAATTGAATATAGAGTAATATAACGACCATTGAGTGCAACAGCCTCATCGCCAAGGTAAAGTCTAAATTGCGGTGAGATTCCAAAAGAAGTCATTTTTATATCCTCAGCTTTGCTTGCCCAGTCGTATCCAGGTAGCCCTGATTGAATTCCAGTATTCAAACTTTTGAACCGCGCAACTGGATTTTTCAGAGGAACCATGAAGTTGGTTCGCGTATTGACCGTAATCTTATTAACGAGTTTGATTTCGTAATCTGCCCCAAAATTGCGCACCACGGCCATTGGGGTTAGTGAAGCTTTGGCTGATTGTCGTTGAGCAAAAGAAGAAAACACAAGCAAGCAAGGAATGATTAAGATAATTTTCATGTGTTAAGCATTAAGTGTTAGGGTTTAAAGTGTAAATATGGTGAATTTTATTTGTTAATTTTACCTTTTCCGTCATTTAATTAAAACCCTTGCATAAATACAATGTTCATATTCCATTAAAGGAGTCCAACTTTCGGCTTTTGAAAAAAAAATTACTTATTGAAACCTTACATGTTTTCTATTTCAAGGAACAGGATTTGGATTGTCAATTGTAAAGAAACTCGATAAAGAATTACAAAATAGTATTGTATCAGTAATGCGAACAACTTGCGAAAACCCTAATGATAGAGCAATTGCAATAACCCTAGTTTTAATAGTCGACTTCAAGACGAAACCATTGACCGAAGACATGCTGAGGAATTGTTAAATAGAGTAAACTCTTAAAGTTCGAATCCAAATCTGCTTCATACTCAAGGTTAATTACGACTATTTGTTTATCTTTTTATTACTATATTTATCGGTCTAATCAACAAAAAACATTAAACAGGGATTTCAGAACCAAGCCTTTGTTAATCTATCAATAGCGGTAAACCCCATCACTATACAATTGTAAATTATGAAAAACATACTATTTTTAAGTCTATTAAGCACCTTTTTCTTTGGCTGCCAAATTATTTCAAAAAAGAACGTTTCAAAAAAGTCTGAAAAAGCTCCGTATGATTACATGTACATGCAAAGAGCCTATCCTACTGGAAACATAAAAACTACTGCTTCCAAAGAAGCCATTGAATTTAAAAATCAATTGCCTTCTAAAATGGGAGCTAAAGCTGTTATTTGGGAATTTGCAGGACCAGAAAATGTAGGTGGACGTATTACAGACATTGAAATCCCTATCGATGAAGCGAATGTGTATTATGCAGGAACAGCTTCAGGTGGAATATTTAAAACTATTGATGGTGGTGTAAGTTGGAGTCCGATTTTTGATGATGCACAATCTATGGCAATTGGAGATATTGAAATATCTAAATCCAATACGGATGTGTTGTGGGTTGGGACTGGTGAACCAAATGCTGGCGGAGGTTCGCTCGCGTACGACGGCGATGGTATTTACAACAGTACCGATGCAGGAATTACTTGGACAAACAAAGGACTTTCTGACGTAGGGAGTATTTCCAAAGTATTAATCGATCCAAACGATGGAAATACAGTATTTGCTTCTGCAATGGGTGCCTTGTTTAAGAACGACGACAAAAGAGGAGTCTACAGAACAACTGACAACGGTGCAAATTGGACACAAGTTCTTTATGTAAGCGACAGTACAGGTGCAATCGATATGGTAAATCACCCTACTGACAGTGATATTATTTATGCCGCAACTTGGGAACGTATAAGAAGACCTCAATACAGAAACTATGGAGGATTAACTTCACGCATTTACAGATCAAATGACGGAGGAGATACTTGGAATGAATTAACCAACGGGTTGCCAAGTGCAGCTGCCGATAAAGGAAGAATTAGCATAGCTATATCTCAATCAAATCCGGATGTATTGTACACGCGTTATGCAGATGCAACAGGGAATATACAGGGTGTGTATCGCACAAGTGATGGAGGTGACATTTGGACAGCGGTAAATTCAAGTCAATTGGATAATGTTGGTTTTCACTGGTGGTTTAGAGGACTTTATGTAGACCCAACAGATGAAAATACGCTTTACAACGTTGATTTTAACGTTCAAAAATCAACGGATGGTGGTAATAACTGGACAGTTGCTTTTCCAAACGTACATGTTGATCAACATGCACTTGCTTTTAATACCATGACGGCAAACGAAGTTTTGTTAGGAAACGATGGAGGGCTTTTCAAGAGTGATGACGACGCTGCCACTTCAACGAAATTCACGAATTTACCAATTACTCAGTTTTACAGATTTTATGTAGATCCTCAAAATGGAGATAAAATATATGGTGGTTCACAAGACAACAGTACGATAAGAACCACAACAGGAAGTGTTGACGACTGGCAGGTTATCTTCGGAGGTGACGGTTTTCAACCTACGGTTTCTGCCGATAATACGAATATTATTTATGCCCTTTCACAAAATGGAAATCTAGGGAAGTCAACGAACGACGGAGTCTCTTTTTCTAATGCTAGAAATGGAATTTCAAATGCTGACCGTAACAACTGGGATACACCAGTAAAAATGGATCCGCAGAACTCAGATGTTTTGTATTATGGAACCCATCGTTTGTATAAAAGCACAAATGCTGCTGGAACTTGGTCGGCTATCAGTACAGACCTAACGAACGGACCTGGTGGCGGAAACTTAAATTTTGGTACGATAACTACGATTGATGTTTCGCCATTAAACGGTGACTTCATCGTTGTTGGAACAGATGATGCAAATGTTTGGGTTACCCAAAATGGTGGTACAGACTGGAACAACGTTTCAGCTACCTTACCAAATCTTTGGACAACTAAAGTTCTTACAGACCGAGTAAATCCTAACACGATATATGTTACTTTTTCGGGATATCGATATGCGGATAATTCAGGTCACATATTTAAGTCCGAAAATGCCGGGGCAACTTGGACAGATATAGGAACCGGTTTACCAGATATTCCTATTAACGATGTTGTTAAGGACAAGCATTCAAATATTTACATTGGAACAGATGTTGGCGTATTTGCGAGTAATAACGAGGGAGTAGATTGGATTTCAGTAGGACAAAACATGCCATCTGTCGTAATTACTGACCTTCATATTCAAGAAGCAGAAGGGTTTCTTTATGCAGCGACTTACGGTCGTTCTGCTTACAAGGCGAACATCAACACAAACCCTTTATCAGTAGAGTCAAACGATTTATCAGAAGGGTTAAAGCTATTCCCTAACCCAACGTCGGACAAGATTACAGTTTCAATTACAGAACCGTTTAAAAATGCCTCTATCATTTTCTATGACAACATGGGGAAATCGGTATTTGAAAGTGAAATTTCTGAGAAAAATACGACTTTAGATATTTCTCATGTAAGAAAAGGCATTTACTATGTAAGAATTCTTAAAGACGAAGTCGCTTCTGTGAAGAAGTTAATTGTTAAGTAATTTTCATAGAACTTCCTTTATTATTAAGCCTTCCAAGGTTTTTCAAGTAGACAAAGGTATCTCCTTTTGCGTTTTATAACCCAATAAATTTGATTTGAGTTTACGTATAAGGAATTACTTTTATGTAAGAATCATTTATGACAGATTTACCTTCCTCCGAGAAACATATTGGGCATGTTGAGAACTTCGAAAAACTTGTGTCAACAGCTTTTCAAGGTGAGATAAATGCCCTGTGTTGGGCACGAAAACTTAAAGGTGACTTTTCTGAAATCGTTAACAAAATAGAATTGGACGACAACATGGCCATTGTTTCAATTGAAGAGCTTCGTGATCTCCAATTGAGCAATCAAGGGCAAGTTGCTCGCGAAATCCTTTTAAATGACTTAGAGTCCTTAAAAAACCACGGTGCATCCCCTACCCTTAATTTAATTAAGAACTATGAACGTGACGATGCTTTTCCACTCTTTCCAACGGATGTATATTCCTTTCATGTAGACCGATCTCCAATACCAACGGACACTTTTCTTTGCACTTATCACGGAGCCTCTAGTGATATACTTGCCAACTCTCAAGGCATTCAAAAAATTCTTGTTCCAGAATTACGAGTTGAACTTCAAAAGCTTTACGATGGACCAGAGCAAGGTTTTGAATCTTTCTTAACAGAATACTTCTTTGATTTACATTATCAAGCAAAACCAGAAGCTTTACCAATTAACCTAGGTATAGGTCACATGTGGAAATTAGCGGTTGATCATCCCGGAAGTAAGGTTCTACCCTGTATTCATCGTGCACCCAAGGAAAAACCAGGAGAAACTCGATTGTTAATGATCTGTTGATAGACAAATGACTAAGTTTATTCAATTATCACCTCTAAAATGAATACTAAAACTAGAATTTCATCCATTTTAAACACGAGTACCCTCGATTCTTCGATCACAGGATTCCCGAATTTTAGTTTGTCAGAATTAGAAGTAGTCAAAGACCTTGAATTTGAATTACCCACCAACATTAGATTGGGTCAATTGGTGGAGAAAATAGTTTCCGAACTGATTAAATCATCAAAAAACTACAATTTACAATTTGAAAACATTCAGATAATTGAGAACAAGAAAACCATAGGTGAAATCGACTTTATTATCGAAAAAACAAATACAAATGAGCAGATTCACCTAGAATTAGCCTATAAATTTTATCTATTTGATCCAAGTATTTCTTCTGTGCATATAAACAACTGGATAGGTCCAAACCGGAACGATTCTTTACGAGAAAAATTGGATAAATTAAAGTCAAAACAATTTCCATTGTTGTACGACGAGAACACAATATCATTTTTGAATAAAGTAGACATGAACAAGGTTTCTCAAAAATTGTGTTTGTTGGCTTCTTTGTTTATCCCATACGACAACAAGACAAAGCTCAATTCGGCCTATCAAAACGCAATCAAAGGGTATTATCTAAGTTTTGACCTATTCAAAAAACTCGATAATTCAGAAAAATCATATTTCTTACCTACTAAAAAGGAATGGGGAATGGATCCTTCTAAAAGTGAAAATTGGACTGATTATCATGGCGTAGAAAATCAAATCTCTATAAATATGGAAGAAAAACAAGCTCCAATGGTTTGGCAAAAATTCAATGACGAGTATTTGGTCTTTTTTATTGTTTGGTGGTAGATTTAGGTAGTTTAGTTTCTTTCTGCATAATTCGCAACTCCTATTTTTAGATTTGCTAAAATCAATTTTACATACGAACAAGTACGATTTATATTTACCTTAAATTAAATAACCGTTAGATATGTCAAAATTAAGCTTCTCCATTTCAGCCTTACTAATGATAGCAGTGTGTTTTTCATCTTGTACCATTCAAAAACGTGTTCACACCTCTGGGTATCATGTTGCATGGAAAAATCAGAACAGAAGTTCAGCCAAAAAAGAAATCAAAAGTGACGAATTGGCTAGCCAGCCAGAAAAACAACAGGTTACTGAGCCTAATCACACTTTGACAGAAATAAAAAAGACAGAAAATACGAATGTCGAACAATCCAATATTTTGGCTTCAATTGAAGGTGATTTAACTGTTTCGACAAGAAGTGAGTCACAAAAATTAGTTTCGTTTAAAAACGTAAGAACCGTAACAAACGAAATTGAAGTAAATTCAAATTTAAAGACTGAAACAAAAAAACCAAAAAATGTAGAATTCAAAAGATTGTCGAGAGGTGGTGAAATCAACAAACTAGGTTTGATTTCATTTATTTGTGCCTTTTTGTGTTTCCTCTTCATTGGTATCCTTCCTGCTATGATTTGCGGAGCCATTTCACTTAGTCAATTTAAACAGTATCCAGGACGATATCAGCACAAGTGGATGTCTGTAATTGGTGTTGTTGTTGGATTCATTTTCAGTGTATTAGCGACTTCTTTCTTATTGATTCTAGCGATTATGGGTGATCCAATCTTTTTTGTTTTGGCTGGAATATTTTTGGCTGCAATTATTTTTAGTGGAATAATGATCTCTTTATACCCAAGACGTTAATTTCTTTTTGGTAAAATCTTTAAGAAATAAGAAAAGTCCTAATCGCAATTGTATTTTTGTTCTTTAGAACATTTGAAACTTGGAAAAAGAAGCTAATTACTGGGTTACTTGTCAAAACTGTCAAGGTCAAGGCAAGGTTAGTCTGAGAATTCGGAAGAAAATTCGACTGCAATATCAAGAGGAATTAGCGGCTTTTGAAAAGAATGCAAAAGGAATAAGTCCTTTTCCGCCAGAAGCAACTCTCCAGACTTGTCCAAATTGTAAAGGTTCTGGCTTGAGTTCTTCTCCCAATTTACAAAAACCAGATTTCGAAAACTACCCTCATCTTGCTATAATTGGAGGCGGTATTGGTGGTGTTGCGCTTGCCGTAGCTTGCTTGCATCGAGGAATTCCATTTACACTTTTTGAGCGAGATGAAAGTTTCGATACTCGTGCTCAAGGCTACGGACTCACTTTACAACAAGCCAGCAAAGCGATTCAAGGATTAGGTCTTTTCACTTTAGACAAAGGTGTAGTTTCAACTCGACATGTTGTACACACCACAGATGGAAAAATCATTGGCGAATGGGGAATGCGTAAATGGTTGGATGCAGAGGCTACAACCAATCCCAAGCGAACAAACATACATATTGCACGACAATCATTGCGGTTAGCACTTCTCGAACAACTGGGTGGACAGGAGACTGTGCAATGGGGACATCAATTGATAGATTATAAAGAAAATGACAAAAACGGGGTCGATTTGAGTTTTCAAGTAAATGGAGAAACAAAAATGATCAAAGCCGATCTTGTTGTTGGAGCGGATGGGATTCGTAGTTCGGTCAGAAACATTTTGATCGGTGAAAAACTAACCCCATTGCGTTATTTAGATTGCATCGTGATTTTGGGTATTTGTCCTTTAGACTCAATCAAAGATCAAGACAGCGAATTACTTGATTCAGCAACAGTTTTCCAAACGGCAAATGGGAATGAACGAATTTATATGATGCCCTTTGATCGGGATACGATCATGTGGCAGCTCAGTTTTCCAATGGCTGAAAAAGAAGCAAAGGCTTTAAGTCTACTCGGACCGAAAGCGCTAAAAGAGGAGGCTTGTAAAAGAACAAAATGGCATGACCCAATCCCTCAAATTATACAGGCTACTGAAGAAACTCAAATTTCTGGATATCCTGTTTATGATAGAGATTTGCTCGAACCCGAATTACTTAAGAAAGCAGCACAAATAACGCTACTCGGCGATGCAGCTCATCCTATGAGTCCGTTTAAAGGACAAGGTGCAAACCAAGCCTTGCTTGACGCTTTGGCATTGGCAAGAAGCATAACAAAAGGATGCAGACCACAATCAAATTGGATAGAAGCTGGAATTAGAGAAGCTGTTTTGAATGATTTTGAATCCAAAATGATGAAACGAAGTGCTTCCAAGGTCAAGGATTCTGCGGAAGCCGCTGATTTTTTGCATTCTGACATCGTACTCCATGAGGGTGATGAACCAAGAGGTCGGGTGCTAAAAAGGAAAACAGAAAAGTAACAATCGATTGGTTTTAAAGGGATAAAAACCATTCCTCCGTGTAATTACTATATCTTAGTTCTTAATCTAATTACAATTGATGGAAATAAAAGAACTAAGAAAAAGACTAAGTCTCGACCAAAACAAGAGACTGACTTGTGCCTATAACCAATTTAGTTCGCTTTTAATAGAATTAAAAACAAAGGAACTTTCAGATGAAATAATAATTTTCATCAACAAGGGCATTGACCAAATAAATTCAACCTCAATCTCAGAAAAAGAGGCCCGAAAACTCATAAAAAAGACTCAATCTTGTTCACTTAATTTGATCGAAAAGCAATATAAGCTCGTAGCAAAAAATCATTATCGCAACATGTGGTTAGCCCTTGGAATGGGTGTTTTTGGAGTCCCAATTGGAGTAATTATTGGCACTTATTCCGGAAACATGTCCTTTATTGGAGTTGGAATTCCTTTAGGTATGTCTATTGGTATAGTATATGGAAGCTTTATGGATAAAAAAGCCATTAAAGAAGGAAGAGTACTTGAATTTGAAATTAAGTAAGAAGGACACTTTACGAGGATCAAGTCTGACGTACTGAAAGCTATTTTTAATATTCATTTGGAACTAAATAAATAACGCGAACAAGTCATCTCCTGTTCGCGTCTATATTCAATGTTTTTTCAATTATTTAGAGATCACTTCTTCCACTGATTTCGCTGTATCTAAAACGGTTTCTTTAAGGTCTATTGGCTTCCAATTGAAAGTTTTCATCGTTTCACTGATATCTCCGTTGAATGTATTTCCAATATAAGGAAGTAA
>JBLIKY010000012.1:0-26706 GCA_047637535.1 Lentimonas sp. | reverse complement strand
ATAAATTAAAATCTTCAAAATTTAATTTTTTTAACGTTAATTTTCTCATTTTCCATAACAAAAGTGAGAAGTTGATTGTTTTGTATTATTGCCTTTTCACAGAAAAGAGAATCTATTAATAGTTCTTTTATTTTAAAATGTATATCATACTTTACCAATGAATATTCTTTCGATTTTATATTTCGCATTAAAACAATATATCCATCTTCCAACTCACCAAAATCTTCGATATAATTTTCTATTTCCTTACTTATTACAAAATGGTCACCTTTTTTCACATTTTGAATAGAGTAGCCATTCGAAACAAAAATATTATTTTCAATTTGTTTAAACACATATTTGTGACGAAGGTTTTTTGCTCCTTTCGGTAAATCTTCAAAATTATTTTTTAGTAATGATTTCCTAAATAATTTACCTGAAGTGTTTGGGAAAAACTGACTAATTACGAAATAATCAAATCGTTCAAAATCTGATTTAAAATAATAAATACCATTATAAAAACCAGCACCTTCTGAGGTGAGTTCATAATCCATATCTTCGGTTGATTTTCCATTTAGGAAACTTTGAGGAAAACGATTCTTATCATCGAATGGAATTAGGACTGATGAATCTTTTAGATCCAGAATCCCGCTAAACCTCCCCGCAATTAACACTGAATCTGAGTTATAAGTCCCGTAATAATCTATCCCTATATCGGTTACCAACTTTAAATCATTGTAATCTCCATTTACAATTCTTAGACTTTTTACTCCTAACCATTGGTTTGTTGAGTCGAGCATATTATTAAAAGTCAAATACTGAAAGCATTCTTTCACCTCACTTGCAATTTTTTCTACTTCTCGGTCAGAAAGAGTAAAAACAACCCTTAAATCACCTGTTTTAGTGTTGATTTCAATTAATTGAAATCTATTAATTATTGCAAATACAATATCATTATGCCGCGGAACCACCAATTGATCAATTTTCTGTATTATAATGTTTTCTGTTTCCTTTAAGGAGATCTCTGATTCATTCGAACAAGAAAATAGGATAATTAATGATAATAGTGAAATAGTCTTCATGTTTTTGTATATAAAAATACCACTTGAGCATGATAACTTGTTCAAGGGGTATCACTATCCATATTTTATCTTAATGTGTAGATAATGGACTCATCTATAGAATAACTTCCAACAACTTGACCATATCGAATGCCAACACTTGTGTTGTTATTCAAGATGATTAAATTATCATCAGGCAATGGATTATTATCGCCAATTACCTCATACATTGCAGAAGATGGTGAAACTTCGATATAGCAAACTAATTTTGGTGCATTATCGCAACAAATGTCACCCCCCATTTGAGCATCCCGTTTTTTAAACATTTCATAATAATTTATTTTAATTAGTAAAATGCTATGTAGCAGTATCTAGAATATAATAGTAATCAATTATACAAAAAAAAATGAACTTTACAAGTCCAAATCAATATTTTCCTAAATATTAAAGAATTTATATTGAATTAGTTTGGATGATTTTTTATATTTCAATGTATTCGAAATCCGATGTGGCTATTTTGGTAATAGTTAAAAACAAAAAAGTGGAACCCAAAATTGGATTCCACTTTTAACTATATTATTTTCTTCAGATTAATATCTGTAGTGCTCTGGTTTAAATGGACCGTCAACAGTCACACCAATGTAAGCAGCTTGATCTTCTGATAAAGTCTCTAATTCAACACCGATTTTAGCCAAATGTAAACGAGCAACTTTCTCATCCAAATGCTTAGGAAGCATGTAAACTTCATTTCCGTAAGCTGCAGAATTTGTCCACAACTCTAATTGAGCCAAAGTCTGGTTAGTAAATGAGTTAGACATAACGAAAGAAGGGTGACCTGTTGCACAACCTAAATTCACCAAACGACCTTCAGCCAAAAGAATGATGTCATTTCCGTTAACATTGTACATGTCAACTTGTGGTTTGATTGTGTCTTTTGTATGACCATGGTTAGTATTCAACCAAGCAACATCGATTTCGTTATCGAAGTGACCGATATTACAAACGATTGCTTTGTCCTTCATTGCTTCGAAGTGACGTCCAACGATGATGTCTTTGTTTCCTGTTGTAGTTACGATGATATCACCTCTACCCACTACAGTCTCAAATTTCTTAACTTCAAAACCATCCATTGCAGCTTGTAAAGCACAAATTGGATCGATTTCAGTAACGATAACTCTAGCTCCAGCACCTCTTAAAGAAGCAGCTGAACCTTTTCCAACATCACCGTATCCACAAACAACAGCAACTTTACCAGCCATCATTGTATCTGTAGCACGACGAATTGCATCTACTAGAGATTCTTTACATCCGTATTTGTTATCAAACTTAGATTTAGTAACTGAATCATTAACGTTGATTGCAGGCATTACCAAAGTTCCGTTTTTCATTCTTTCGTACAAACGGTGAACACCCGTTGTAGTTTCTTCAGAAAGTCCTTTAATGTCTTTTGTCAATTCTGGGTATTTATCAAACACCATGTTTGTCAAATCACCACCGTCATCCAAAATCATGTTTAATGGCTTACCACCTTCAAAGCCGAAGATTGTTTGGTCAATACACCAATCAAATTCTTCGTCAGTAAGACCTTTCCATGCGTAAACAGGAACTCCAGCTGCTGCGATTGCTGCTGCTGCGTGATCTTGCGTAGAGAAAATATTACAAGAAGACCATGTTACTTCAGCACCAAGGTCGACCAATGTTTCGATTAATACTGCTGTTTGAATTGTCATGTGAAGACAACCAGCGATTCTTGCACCCGCTAATGGTTTTGCAGCACCGTATTCTTCTCTCAGAGACATCAAACCTGGCATCTCTGATTCAGCCAATCTAATTTCCTTACGACCGAAGTCTGCAAGGCTAATGTCCTTTACTTTGTAAGCTAATTTTTCTGTTGTGTTATTCATATTTTTTTTCTGTAATATTCCTTTTAGTGTGCAAATTTACGAAGTTCAATTAAGAATAAAAAATGACACTTTGTTAATTAACGTTATCCGTTAACAATAAGTGCTTTCTTTATCAGTTACCCATACAGAAACGGGCTTAAATTCTTATTTTTGGTTCAAATCAATACAGAATAATAAATGGACTTTTTTGCTCCAATATTAACAGGATTAATTTTAGGTTTAGGCACACTGCTTTTTATAGGCCCTGTATTGTTCTATTTGATCGACGTGTCGATACAGCAGAGTAAAAAAGCGGGATACATGGTTGCTTTTGGCATCATTGCTGGAGATTTAATCTATGTGCTCTTGGTAAGAAATGGGTTTTCCGAAATCTTCAACTTACCCGAAACTAGAAAATACATGGCATTAGGAGGTGCAATAATTTTGCTCTTTTTAGGGGTAAAGTCCTTAATTAAATCGAGTAAAAAATTGGTTAAGGCTCCGAAGTCAAATAGTAAATCGCTCACTTCATTCTTTATAAATGGCTTTTTAATCAATTTTATTAATCCCTTCGTGATTGTAGTTTGGATTGGTTTTGTAGCCCTAAACAAGGAAAAACTAGAAAGTGAAGCCAGTGTTAACCTTTCTTTAGTCACGACTTTAGTCTTCATTCTGTTTACTGATGTTTTGAAAGTTTACTTTGCTGTAAGATTCAATAAGCTATTCACTGCATATCGATTAAGGATAATGAATTTAGTTTTTGGGGTTCTCCTAATCGTTTTCAGTATTCGCCTTTTCATTCATTATTTTAATTTGTGAAATGTTATATTTGAGAAACTACAAAACAAAATATTATGTTTCCAAACCTCGGTATTGTCGCCCTATCGGCACTTATTCCTCTACTTGTAGGATTTCTTTATTACAACCCAAAAACCTTTGGTAATCTCTGGATGAAACTCAGTGGGATGACTGAAGAAAAAATTAAAGAAGGCAATATGCCTTTGATTTACGGGACGGCATACCTTTTAACTTTCTTCATGGGGATCATGTTATTTAGCTTGGTGGTGCACCAAACAGATCTTTATTCTTTATTAATTAACGAGGAAGGGTTTGGCGTTGAAGGTTCTGCCGTTCAAAACGAAATCGCCAGTTTAATGGATCGTTTTGGCCACAATTTTCGCACGTTTAAACACGGGGCTCTTCACGGTACAATCATCGGATTTTTCGTTGCATTGCCAATTTTAATGACCAACGGACTACTCGAAGGCAAAAAAATAAAATACGGTTTTGTTAATGCTGGATATTGGATTATTACTCTAGCATTAATGGGCGGAATTTTGTGTCAATGGGGATAATTAATTCCCTTTGATTCTTTGAATCAATTGACCAAAAGTTTCTTTAAAATTTATATCTCCCGGTGAGAAATCTATTCGTTTCACGATTATTTTTCCATCGGGATTTTTTTGTATCGAATATTTCCACATATAAGGCGAATCTACTTTAAAACCAAATTGACCGAAACGAATATCTGTGAAAACCAGGCCTTCCTTATTTTCTTCAATAAAATACCAACTTCCCGCAATTTTAAGTATTTGTTGAACTTGTTTATTCTTCAAATAGGGTAGCAACAAATCATGATTCTTTGGAATTTCGTCATGAAATTGTATGGGTTGAGTGTCAAATAAGGAGTACGAACCCGATAACATTCCGGTCTTGGTCTCCACTTGAGCAGTCCAAAGAATAGTGTTTAACGGAGCCGGCTGTGTATCCATTTCAACATATTCTATTCCGTTGGCTTTCAAAGCTGAACTAAACTGATAATGAGCTGCGGATTTAAAAACGAAGGTTAAAGCCATGTAACTCGTTGATATGATAAGTGCCCAATTGTTGATTTTAGTGCGTTTGGGATTGGTGCGTTTGAAAAACATCACAGCAATTACTAAAATCAAGAATGGAACCGTATAAAGCGGATCTGCAACGAAAATATTCTTATACGCCACACGGTATTCAAAAGGCCAAAACAACTGCGTTCCCCACGTCGTATTTGCGTCTAACAAAGGATGTGTAACTAAGGACCAAAAGAACAGCCAATTCCAATCTTTACGAGTTGCCAATCGATTCTTATGAATTTTATGTACGAGCCATCCTAGAAGCGGTGCGGCCAAAATCGCGAACAAAATAGAATGGGAAAATCCTCGGTGCATTTCAGTTGACGTAATACTATCCGTAAAAAACTTTAAGAAAACATCTAGATCTGGAATAGTTCCCGCCACTGCACCCCACAAAATGGCACGATTCCCTATTTTCTTACCCAATACTGCTTCTCCAACAGAAGCCCCTAATACAATTTGAGTTAATGAATCCATTTCTTTATGCAGATGTTTGTTTAAATGGTGGTCTTAGTTCGTAATGACTTGCCTTTACAAAATTCAATGCCATTGAAAGCACCAAATTTGGTAAGAACGATTTGTGTTTGGCATATAATTTCATGCTAACAGGAACGGCTCCAATTTGGCTTTTTATCAGTTCGCTTGTTCGACCCAAATGCAATTCTTTTGCTCCATTATTAATTGCTAATTCAACAAAGTCGTATAGCAAACGCTGATAAACATCATATTTTTGGTTAAAGTCGTAATCTATTCCGACATAATTGGCTTCGAAAAAGTCATTGTTTAAAAACGAAGTGCTAAATCCAATCATTTTTCCTTCTAAAAACAAGGCTCTAAAAAAGAATTTGTCGTTTAATGCCTTTTTAAATCCGCTAAAGGTTAATGGTTCGATTGCACCAAGACTGTACTCGGATCGATCCAATACGGAAGAAAACAAAGTCAAAATCTCATTTTTATACTGATCGATTTCATCAACGCCCATGGATCTTAACTCCAAGGAAGCGGAGGATTTAAATACTTTTTTTACTTTGGTTCTAAACTTCGTTTTCATGTTGTTTAGATAATCATTCATCGATTTCCATTCTGCTGGAATGGTCATCACCATATTTACGTCAATTTCGAAGCCTTTGTATTTTGAAGATTTGAAACCGTCGATAACCTCAGCACTTTTTGGCCAATATTCCTTGAACAACTCAACAGATATTTTCTTTTTTATCTTAGCGTCCTCCTTGATTTTTTTGATAGTACGCGTCAGCAGTTTTGCAGCCTGTCTGTCGGTTAAATCACCGTTCCAAATTGCACAATTCTCCCCATTCGCGAACACATTACCTCCTACTAATAGTGAAATTTTGAATCCATCCTTTGATTGATATTTACAAAGATTTTTGAGCAATAATCGAGAATGATCTCCCCCCCTATAGTTAAACTCTACAAGTTGAAAAACACAAGCCATAATTGGATTGTCTGAATCGTCATAAATCAAGGTGTAGAAAAAATCCATGTTTTGAGCCATGGTGGATTCCAAGGCTGCCAGGTAATCTAAAGTCAAATAAATGTTTTTTCCCTTAACGACTGACTGCCAATGGGCAACGTCAATGGAAGCAACTGAACGATGAATATTTATTTTTACCTCTTTATCAATTCTCAAAACATAGAATTTAGACCAGTTTAAAAGTAATCAAACTAAATAGTTAGCAGGCTTCTATGTTTTAATATTAACATACATTATACTTCATCAAGAAGCCTAAATGCGATTATTGATTAATTCAGCTATTCCATTGACAAAATCTGGATGGTCATTACAGGATGGCACGAGTTGAACCTTTTCCCCTCCGTGTTCTTCAAAAATCTCTTGGTATTCAACTCCAATCTCAATCAATGTTTCTAAACAATCAGCGACAAAAGCCGGGGAGAAAACTAAAATTTTCTTTTTCCCTTCTTTCGCTAATTTCTCAACGATTACGTCAGAAAAAGGTTCTAACCACTTTTTGTCTAAACGGGATTGAAAACAAACGGTATAGTCTTCCTGTTTGAGACCGAGTTTGGCTGCTAAAAGTCGTGTTGTTGCATAAGAAGTTGCCTTGTAGCAATGATTATTAGTCTCTGTTATCTCATTTTCGCAATCATGATCCTTACACAAATCACTTCCAGAATATACTTTGTCTACATGACGTTCTGGAAGTCCGTGGTAAGAAAACAAAATGTGATCGTATTCTGAAGGATTCAACGCTTGTGCTCTTTTAACCACGCTATTAAGGTAGCCCTCGTTTTTATAAAACTGGTTTACAATTTTAATTTCTGGAATTACCCACCAAGTGCGAATAATGTTCATCGCTTTTTCTATAGCCGAACCACTAGAAGCACTAGCATATTGCGGAAACAAAGGAAGAACGATAATTTGATCGTAATTTTCCTTTTGCATGCGACTCAATACCGAATCCATGGACGGGTTTTGGTAGCGCATCGCCATTTCGAAAGTCACATTTTGACCCGCAAATTGTTTTTGTAATTCGTTTTTAAGCGTCTCCGTATGAGTAATCAATGGCGAAATATTGTTTGAAAGATCAAACAATTCTTTATAAATTTTTGCAGATTTTGGAGCCCTGAATGGAACAATTATTCCATTGACCAGCAATTTTCTTGGCAACCAAGGTAAATCTATGACACGTGGGTCGTTCAGAAATTCACTTAGGTATCTTCTTACATCTTTTGTTTTCGGACTATCGGGTGTACCCAACTGAATCAATAAAACGCCTGTTTTTTTCTCCATTTTAAGTTTTTTTTAAGATTTACGGTTTTGGGAAGAGCTTGGTTCTCCAATCCTCTGTTTCTTTTTCAGAAAGAAGACCTATTTTCTTTAGATAAGAAACTGCTTTTTGAAAGGCGAGAGGATATTCTATCGCATTGTAGTTCCAATCTGTTTCGTTTAGCCAGTTTTCAACTTGACCACTTCTTAAATTGTAGCGCCACGAGATCACATCGATAATATTAGGATCATCCTGCATTTCCAAAGCCTTTTGATTAACAGTCAAACACATCTTTTTAATCAAATCTGGATGTTGATTGTAAATTTCATTTCTTACAGCAATCACAAAACAAGGCCAAGGAGTAACCACTTCATCTATGTATCGACATTTTTTCTGTTCGGTATAAGGGAAGGTCGTATACTTCTCCCATAAAAAAGCTTGAGCTTCGTCATTTTCCAATGCCCACAAACCCCCATAAATGTCTCCAACCACATTAAAGTCCAATTCGTCGATGTCCCAACCCTCTTGTGCTGCTTTTACATAAGCCATAAGGTGCGAACCTGAACCTTCTCTTGAAATGGCAAAAGTACGTCCTTCCAATTGGTCAACTTTATGAATCTCCGAATGATAAGGGACGTGAATACCCCAATGCAAAGGGCTTGTAACGTATACTTGAACGATAGTTGCATCCAAACCTTGAAGTATCGCCTTCGTAATTCCTTCTGTGAGTAAAACGGCTATGTCAAGTGAACCCGTTTCTAGACCTCTGATCATTTGTCCGGTACCACCGCTCATATCCGCCCAGTGAAGGTTCAGTCCGAACTCTCGAAATTTCCCATCTTCAATGGCTAATCGCCAAGGAAGATTAAAATGCTCTGGAACACCTCCAATTTTTAATCCTGTCATTGCTTTTTATCTTCTGAAAATTGCATATCATACAACCTTCTGTAATATCCATTTTCAATATTGAGTAGTTCGGAATGACTTCCCGTTTCCATTATCTCACCTTTTTCCAAGACGACAATTTTATCGGCCGATTGAATGGTCGAGAGTCGATGGGCAATAACAATGGATGTTCGGTCTTTTGTCATTTCTTCGGTAGCTCTTTGAATCAGTTCTTCACTTTGATCATCTACACTAGAGGTCGCTTCATCCAATATTAATATTTTCGGTTTAAAGACATAGGCCCGTATGAAGGAAACCAATTGTCTTTGTCCAACAGAGAGAACACCTCCCCTTTCTCCAACATTATAGTCATACTCATTGGGCAACTTAGAGATAAATTCATGAGCTTTCACGGCCTTTGCAGCTTCAATCACTTCTTCTCTTGTAATGGACTCATCTCCGAGTGTAATGTTATTGTGAATCGTATCTGAAAACAAGAAGACGTCTTGCAGGACAATTGAAATATTCTTTCTCAAATAAGTCAACTCGATTTCTTTGATATTGACGTCACCCATAAAGATATCACCTTTTTGGTACTCATAAAAGCGTCCGATCAAATTAACTATTGACGATTTACCAGCACCTGTTGCGCCGACAAATGCAACTGTCGAACCGGCCTTAATAGTTAAATCAATGTTTTTAAGCACATAATTGTCGTCTGCGTAGCCAAAAAACACATTTTTAAATACAATATCACTATTAAAATTCACGTCTGAAATGTTTCCAACGTGCTGAATGTGTTCGTCATGATCCAAAATTTCAAAAACCCGTTCTGCCCTCACCGTACCTCTTTGCAGTATATTGAATTTATCAGCCAATTGACGAATCGGTCTAAAAAGCATGTAAATCCAAAGCGTAAAACTCAAGATTTGATCATACATTTCACCCGTATCGATGGGTGCCACGCCATCCACCTGGAAAGCAGCCCACACCAACAACAAGGCGACCGACATGGAAGATAAAATCTCAACGACTGGAAAGAAAATTGAATAAGCCCAAACTGCATTAACATGGGCTTGGCGATGGCCTTTATTAATTTCTACAAACTGATCATATTCTTTCTTTTCACGGCTAAACAATTGCACTATTGACATTCCAGAAATTCTTTCTTGAACGAAAGTATTGAGTTTAGTCACTTGCATTCTTTCCAATTGAAAAGACTTACGCATTGCCCTTGCAAAAATTCGAGTAGCAATCAACAAAAGAGGAATAGGTAATAAAGCCAATAAAGTCAACTGAGTATTGGTATAAAACATACATCCAATCACAAACAACAACATGATTACGTCACCTAGAATATCAATTAATCCAGAAGAAAACACTTGACTAACTGCCTCTAAATCAGAAACGACTCTTGTTACAAGCGCGCCAATTGGAGTTCGGTCAAAATATCTCATTTTAAAGGATACCATGTGAGCATATAATTTCTTTCGAATATCACGTATAATATTTTGGGCCAGTAGATTTGAAAAATAAGAAGCGCAGAATTGAAATATTGCCTCAAAGGCAAGCATTCCCATGATAATGAATGTCCACATCAAAAGTTTATCTCCGTCTTGTGTTTTGATAATATAATTTGAAACCATATTACCAATAAGCATTGGGCGCATAGCAGAAAATGCGGCAATCAATAACGAACTGACAAAAGCCAATAATAAAATAGCCTTGTACTGTTTTGCGAATGCAATTAATCTTAAGAAGATTTTGGTGTTTAATTTTGCCTTTTCTGCCATGGAGTTCAAATTTACCCTTTTTTAAAAAATCTACTCCCTTTCTTTTCGGATTCTTAACAATCATTTTGACTATTTTGTATTAACCATCCTTTGATTTGAGGTATATTTAGTTCCTCGATATAGATTAACATCAACAATTACAAACAATCTGACCTCAACGCGTTAAAAGTCAACAACCTAAGAATAACCTCAGTGATACTTAACATTAATACCAAATTAACAATATGAATTGGGGAGCCTTATCTGGTGTTTTTTTTCTAGCAACAATAAAATTTATGTTCGCCCCTTTTACAGGAGCAGGTCTAGGGTTGTCCTTTTTTGAAACTGTTATTATTTCGTTCTCAGGATCTATTATTAGTGCATTTATTTGTTACAGTTTAAGTGAAGCGTTGATAAAAAGAAATCAAGAGAAAAACAAAAAGAAGCGATTAGAAGCAGCGCACAAGGGAATTATTTTAAACGATCCAAGTACTGACACGAATTGGGGCAAAAAAAAGAGGGTTTTGAGTAGAGCGTTCAATCGACTTATTGTTAATATTAAACGTCGCTTTGGAATCTATGGACTTTGCTTTTTTGCACCTCTACTTTTATCCGTTCCAATTGGCTCAATTGTTTGCGCTAAATTTTACGGCACACAGAAAAATACTTTTATTTACATCGCAATTGGATTAGGAGCGAATAGTGTTCTTTTGTCTTTGCTTGCATTTCTTGTGTTTTAATGGAACATTATCACATATTTTTTGATTTGGACCGAACCCTTTGGGATTTTGAGAAAAATTCTAAAAATGCTTTGAAAGCACTTTATAAGAAGCATGTTAAACCTTTGACAAAAATCAGCTTTCTTCATTTTCATAAAGAATACAAGAAAATTAATGCCGAACTGTGGGCCGATTATGGCAAAAAGAAAATCACAAAGACCGATTTAAGAATTAACCGTTTTACAAATTCATTATCGAAAATTGGAATCGAAAACCCAATTACGGCTCAAGTGCTTAGTGAAGAGTACATTAAAACATCTCCATTTCAAACTATTTTGATGCCTCAGGCCATCGAGACCTTAAAAACTCTAAAACAAAGAGGATACCACTTGCATATACTTACGAATGGTTTTAAAGAGGTTCAACACATTAAGTTAAGGGAGTCTGGATTATTGCCTTATTTTGAAACGATAGTTTGTTCAGAAGAATCCGGATATAGCAAACCAGACCCTAGAGTTTTTGAATTTGCCTTACAAAAAGCGAATGCGAAAAGGCAAACAAGTCTTATGATTGGTGATGACTATACCGCGGATTATAAGGGAGCTTTGAGTTATGGAATTAAAGCCATTTATTTTAATAATTTAGGATTAAAACGAGTTAGAAAAACAGACAATGTTGTGAATTATTTAGGAGAAAGCCCTAAGCTAATTGATCATTTATTCGGCAGGTAAATCTTTTTTGTTTTTCGTTACTTTTTTCATTTCTCGAATTTCAATTCCTCCTCCTTCCTTGTGCTGAATGTATTTTGTAAGTCAATTTTTATTCAAACTCTTGAACTTTCGTGAATATAGCTATGAGTACAATTGAACTGTGAAACACGGTGTTTAAACGCCAAAACGGTGTTACTACGAGTTGAATTTTGATATCCTGAACCAACGAGCGCACCGTTGGATTCTTCCCGTTTTTCAAAACCAATAGCATCCTCATAAACCCATTCTCCAACAAACTTTAGTTCATTTCCAGAGATTTGTGAGAAAGATTAGGCGTTAATAAAAAAAACGAAAGTAAGGTTAAGGAGTATCGATAACTTCATAAAGTTTGACTTTGTTATAAGTCACGTTTAACTTGCTTGGATTCCAAAGATAAACACTTAAAATGTCCGAATTTTTCAATGATTTTGGAAGTACAAAAGCACTGAAAATGATGTTTTTATTATTAATGCTTTGCTGCTGCATATCATAGGCTTGATAAAAGATCGGGTTTTCACCGTTTTTAAGCATTTCACCTTCCCTATTGGCGACTTGTACCCAATATAAAGGTTCGTCTGAATCAGAAGTAACAACAGCCTCCAATAGCCAATAGACAAACCCGGGTTGAGTTTTATTTAGTTCGTCTATACCTATTTCAAACGTTGCCATGAATTCCGAATTATCGCTTTTCTTCTCCATAGGAATTGTCTTTCTTAACAAAGATTGACGTATCGACTTCCCCTTTGATTTTGAAAACAAAAAATCACCGCTATTGAAGTACTCATTCTTTACTCGCAAATACGGAAAATGCCTTCGAATCGCTTCTTCGTAAATCGGCACTGTGAAGTTATTCGAGTAAGCGTAAAAGAAATTCTGTTTTTTACTTTCAGCGGCTCTGTTATATAAAATTCCAGGAACTTTTAAAGTTGTCCAGTCAATAATAGACTCCTTTGCGTTTTTGTCTAAGTAGTAATTTAGATAACCAACATTGTTGAAGTTATAGGCAGAAGAAATGTTGGTTTCACCAAACTCATTATCTATTTTTCCTTTATCATCTGCTATTTCTTTAAAAACGCCGTAAGAAACAGGTTTAGTAACCTTTATTCTTAAGAAAGAATCCGCCATCAAAACAATGGCAATCACAAACGGAAACATAGAAAGCAATACCGATTTTTGGTTCTTAAATCTACCTAAAACAGCAATTAAAATAAAGGGTAAAATAAATTGAAAGACCAGGTCTCTTAATATGGGTGTATAGGTGATTGAGACCAAATAAGAAAACACCATCAAGGTCACAACAAAATAGCCCACATAAGTAACGAGAGGATTGGCTGCGTCTTTATACTTCTTAATCAACATCAATGCGACTACAAAAGCAAGTAAGAACAGTAGATTGTCTTGAAACACAAGCACTGAAAAATCAAACCACCAGAAAAAACTAGATTCAGACAACCAGCCCAAACCACCTTTTCCAAGTTGAATAAGCGTTACATCAAGATGTAAAGCGAAAAGTGCAAGTGCTAATGATCCGGCGATAAACAAAGCAATTCGAATTGATTTGAAGGTAAAAAAGGAAACCAAACCAAGGATTCCAACGGTGATAAAAGCAAAATAATGTGAGGTCATTGCTCCAATAAAACCAAGGCACAAAGTCAAAACTAACCCAATGTAAATTGGTGACTTTAGGGAGACAATGGACTCGATACCAACTGCGTGTGTTTTTGACTTTTCTTTCATTTTTAATATGGTCAGAAAAGAAAGTAGGATAAAAAACAAGCCCGAACTATAAGGCCTGGCCATGCTCGTGTTAACAATTAAAAATGCCGAACCAGCATAGATAGCAGTTATAATTTCCCCAGCATATTTTGTGAAATACCGAATACAAATCCGGTAAATCAGACTCATATTGGCAACGAAGAAAATAAGAGCAGTTAATCGAATACTCCATTCTGAATCTCCGAATAATCTTACCCACACCCAAAGAAGTGCTTGATAAAATACTGGGTGCATATCGCCTTGGCTTACCCCAAAATACCAAAACTCATTCCATGTGCTTGGCTTGGTTCTTATCCAAGCACTGAGTTCGTCATTTGACAATCCCTGGTGTTCAATGAAAAGGATACGCGCAATAACGGCAATCAACAATAGTAAAAGCCATCGATAATGATTTGTAAAAAAAGAAATGAATCTTTGATTAACCATGTAGTTTCTGACGGGTTTTTTCGTACAATACCATACCTACAGCGACACCTACATTCAATGAAGCTATTTCTCCAATCATAGGAATTCTTGCCTTGATATCTGAAAGATTCAATAAATCGGTTGTAATTCCGTCTTCCTCAGATCCAAAAATCATGGCAACATTGCCTCTAAAGTTGGCTTCGTATAAAGGCACATTTCCTTTTTCAGTGCATGAAACAATTCTGAATTCAGATTGTTGCATATAAAACAACGAGTTTTTTAAATCATCTGCTTTACAGACTGGTATTCTGTTTAACGCACCAGCAGAAGTTTTTACTGCATCCGCAGTGACTAAAGCAGAACCTTTAGAAGGGATTAAAATCGCATCCACTCCTTGACATTCAGCAGTACGTGCAATCGCTCCAAAATTTCTTACATCCGTAATTCTATCCAAAACAAGTATAGAGGTAAGTTTACCTTCTTCTAATCTCTTGTCAATAAACTTTTCAATGTTTAAATATTCAATTGGCGCCACATAGGCCAAAACTCCTTGATGATTCTCAGTTGTTACTCTATTGATTTTTTCAATGGGTACAAATTGAAGCGTGTAATCATTGCCTTTAAGGGCATCTTTTAGGTCATTGAACAATTCTTTATTCATACCTTTCTGAATGAGAATCTTATTGATTTCTCTTCCACTACCTATCGCTTCTATGACAGCGCGAATTCCAAAAATAACATCTTCTGGTGCAGGTTTTATTCTATTTTCTCTGTCTCTACTATCGTAATCTCTCATAATCTAAAATTCGAAGTTTAATTTAACTTCCATTGTTTCTGATACTGATTTTGCAACCGGACAAGCCTTAGCTGCTGCAATAACCTTTTTTTGTTCAATTTCTGACCAATCGTTTCCGCTTAAGTCCAATCTGATTTCCAAACAAGCCACTCTTCTTGGGTCTGTTCCCATGACTTTCTTCACTCCAACGTCTGCTTTTGAAAAATTTAGTCCATTATTTTGACAATAAATACCAATAATGGTAAGCATACATGAACCATATGCCGTTGCCACAAGATCCGTTGGTGAAAAAGCCTCGCCTTTACCCTTGTTATCCTTAGGCGCGTCAGTGATGATTTGCTGACCACTTTGCAAATGCGTGCAGGTGGTTCGCAGTTCACCATTATACTCTATTTTGACTGTTTCCATTCTTCAATATTGTTGTAACTTTGTTTTTGTAAAACTTGTTTACGTGAAATCATCGGTAAAAATACTCTTTTTTGTTCTCTTTTCCCCGATTGCCTTTGGGCAAATTCCGGCAGAAGAGCAGGTTGATTATTTATATAAAAAACATTGGTACGCAGGTTCAAGTATCAGTACAAACGGTTTAGGTTTTGAAGGTGGATTAGAAAGGAATTTAAGCTTTAAGAAACATCTTTTTGTCACAGCATATTTGGGCAACCTTAAAAATGACAAAGAAATAAGGAGAAAGAACCCAATACATGAAAACTCAAAAAGTTATGTTTTTGGAAAGATCAACTCCATTGTTCTGAGCAGGTTAAGCATTGGATACTCTTATTTGTTATACGAACAAAGAAGAAAAAGAGGTGTTAGTATCCAGTTTAAATCGAGTATAGGAGCTTCTTATGCTTGGATCAAACCAATATATGTCAAAATAAAGGAGCCGAGTATAGAAAACATAAAGAAGCCCTTTGATGAACGCTACAATCCTGAAATTCATTTTCCAGAGATTGTTTTTGGTCGATCTTCCTTTTTTAAAGGATTTAATGAAGGGATAGGTGAACTAGGGATACACGGGCGAACCGGTTTGGCCTTCGATGTGAGTCAAAAGAAAAATAGGATCTTAATGGTCGAATTGGGAATTCAAATCGATGCGTATAGAAAAGAAATTCCTGTGTTTTATGCAGGAACAAATAAAAAATTATACCCTGGAATGTATGCAACTGTTTTGCTGGGGATAAATAAATTTTAAAGATGGAAAATTCAACCGTATTAGAAGCTGGTAGAGTAAGAATCAATAAACCAAAATGGCTGCGCGTAAAATTGCCAACAGGAGAAAACTATAAGAAAGTTAGGGGTCTTGTTGAAGAGCATAAACTTCACACCATTTGTGAAAGTGGAAGCTGCCCCAATATGGGTGAGTGTTGGGGAGAAGGCACAGCAACCTTTATGATATTGGGTAATATTTGTACTCGATCTTGTGGTTTTTGCGCTGTTCAAACTGGCCGCCCTGAAGAGGTTGATCAATTCGAACCAGGAAAAGTGGCGAAAAGCGTCAAGCTAATGGGTGTCAAGCATGCCGTTATCACTTCAGTAGATAGAGACGACTTAAAAGACGGAGGTTCTGAAATCTGGGTACAAACAGTAAAAGCGATTCGTCACCAGTCTCCAACAACTACCTTAGAAACTTTAGTTCCTGATTTTGCAGGGAAATGGGAAAATCTACAAAGAATTATTGACGTTGCCCCTGAGATTGTCTCTCACAACATGGAAACCGTAAGAAGGTTAACTAAAGCAGTAAGAATTCAAGCCAAGTACGACAGAAGCTTGGAAGTACTCTTTAGATTAAAGAAAGGTGGAATGCGAACAAAATCAGGAGTAATGCTTGGATTAGGAGAAACCGAAGCTGAAGTAATTGAAACAATGGAGGATTTAAGGAGTGTAAATACAGACATTCTAACATTAGGACAATATTTACAGCCATCAGCGAAACACCTGCCTATTGAAGAATTTGTTACACCTGAACAATTCGATAAGTTCAAGGAAATTGGAATGAAAATGGGCTTTAAATATGTTGAGAGTGGTCCACTTGTTAGGTCATCTTATCATGCAGAAAAACACATGTTTGACCTTTAGACTTGTATAATTATTGATAATAATTTTCAACACACGCTTTTAACCTATAAATATTTACATTAGTTTTACTCGTAATTAGCACATCTATTTCCGCCAAGAATAATTATTAAAAGTTAACAAAACATAATTTTTTTCGTATTTTGGCGCTCGCTAAGAATTATAGACACACAATTGAATAAACAAATAGTATGAAAAGAAGTCAAGTCTCTTTATTTGGAACTATGGGAATTGTTGCAATCGCTGCATTTATCATTGCTTCACCAATTGCTTTTAATGAAAAAGGAAGCTACGAGCAAAAAAAACTATCAATTCTTCAGGAGAAATCCGCAGAGGATGCTAAAGATTGGATGACTGCTCGATATCTCGATTTTCAAACAGGAGTAACTATTACTGCTGCTAAATTGAACCAAATCGAACAGGCTGTAAAAAACATGCCGACATCAACAGGTTTATCATTGACATGGGCCGAACAAGGACCAGACAATGTTGGTGGACGTACAAGAGCAATATTAATTGACCGAACAAATCAAAACCGCATTTATGCTGGTGGAGCATCTGGCGGTCTTTTTGTTTCTACAAATGGTGGAAACGTTTGGTCTAAAGTTGATGCTTATTCAGGATCTAAATTTATTTCTTCAATGACTCAAACTCAGAACGGAACGATTGTAGTAGCTACTGGATCAAGTAACGATTTCTGGGCTGGAAACGGTGCATGGTATAGTTCTGACTTCGGGACTACTTGGAATTCTATTCCTGGTTCAGAAACCGAAGCAAGAATTTCCGAAGTGGTTTGTTCTGATAACAGTAACAAAGTTTATTTGGCATGTTCAAGTGGTTTAAAGACCTGGACAGTTGGAGCAGCTAGTTTAACTTCTGTAACAACAATGGCTGGTGGATGCAGTTCTTTATCTGTTTCAAAAGACGGATCAACTGTTGTTGCCGGTGTAGCTTTAAATACTTTTGCTTCTACAGACAGTGGAGCTAGCTTTACTAAGGTTTCAGGTACTGGAGCTGGTAAAGTTGCAGTTGCAATTAAAAGAGCTGAATACGCAATCTCAGCGCAAAAAAATAGCACTGGAAAACATACAGTTTATGCTACCTTAACTGATGATAACTTACAAGGAATGTTCGTTTCTAAAGACGGTGGACAAGTTTGGGAGAAATTTGTCGGTGCTTCAGGTGCACCAAGCTCATTAAACATCTATAACAATCAAGGATCTTACAACTCAATAATAACAGTAGATCCAACAGATGATGAGGCAATCTTAATCGGTGGACTTGATATCTGGAAATGGAAACAAAATACATCAAACCCTATTTCTGGTGGATTTGAAAAAGTTTCTCAATGGTTTGTAAGTCCTAATTCACCTTCCTTCGTTCATGCTGATAATCACGAAATGAAATGGTCAAGCAACAACAAATTATATGTAGGTAATGACGGTGGTATCGGTATCTCGAATGATTTTGGTAGCACATGGTATCCAGCGAATAGAGGATACAATATTGCTCAATTCTATGGAATTGCATTTGATAGAAATGGATCTGTAATGGGTGGCACTCAAGATAACGGAACAATATATAACAATCACACATTAAGTACTTATAAAGAATTTCGTGAGTTAACACCAGGTGATGGTTTTGAATGTGAGATTTCTTTCTACAACCCTAAAGTAATGTTTACAACGGGTGTAAGAGGCCAAGTTAATCGCAGTAGTGATGGTGTAAACTTTGAATCATTCAAACCTTCTTATCCTGTATCTTATGGATCTAGTGGAGATACAACTTCCTTTGCAGAACACACAGAAATATTCTTAGCAGAATATTATGATGTAAACGCTAAAGATTCGGTGCTGTTTCAACCAAACAAAGATTACGCAGTTAGTGAAATCGTAAAAATACCTTCTAAAGCAACAGGAGATACTATCACTTACACTACACCTACAGCTTTGTACTTTGACGATACCGTTAACCATAAAGCATCATTAACAGAAGACAGAGTTTTAGTTAAAAACGAATTGAATAATCAAAACGTATTATTGGGGAACTATAATTATACTCATACTCCTGGATCATCACAAAATGACCCTCCGGAAATTGGAGATACTTTGTTGGTAGAATTTGATGCTGGTGACGATACTGTAATTGTTGATAGTGTGGGTTCTTACAAATTCTATTTTTCTCAACATCCTTTAAGTTCTAAAATAATTGAACTTGGATTAGATTCAATTAGATACAACGTTGCGTGGGATACACTTAAATTAGCTGATCCATACCAATCTTGGTTCTTCGTTTATGCTAAACCAAATGGTGGAGAAATCTGGGGAACAAGAGACGCACTTCGCGTGGGTAACCCTTCTCCAAAATGGACCGTAGTCGCTAAAAACTTTGGCGGAGATACAGATATTGATATGGATTTCTCAGCAGATCTTAATCATGTTTACTTCTCAAACGGATCCGAAGTAAGAAGAATTGATGGTCTTGGTGACGTATATAGTTCTGATACTATTTTTCGCAAGAATACTGGATGGCACGGTGGTGTAACAACTTCTCTTGACAGTGTTGCTCCATTGGCGACAACGATAACAACAGTTCATAGTGGTCCTGTATCAGGAATTGCTTTGAACCCAGCAGATGAAGCTGACTTATTAGTATTAAAAGGAAATCTAGCTCCAGACAGAAGTATAAATGCAACTTCTGGATCACCAACTTTCACTGCTCTTTCAAGTATCGCATCTACAGCGCCTTTAACTTACGATGCTATTATCGACAGAGATGACGAAAATATTATCATAGTAGGTACTCATATCGGTGTCTTTACTTCTGATGATGGAGGTTCAACTTGGGCTTACAATAGTCAAGGATTTGAAGGTACGCCTGTATTTGAAATCCGTCAATCAACAAGAGCATTTACAGAAGGTAACTCAAGACCAGGTGAGATCCACATAGGAACACACGGTAGAGGTATTTGGAGTTCTTCTTCATTATTAGGATTGAAAGAATTTGCAAACAACAGCAATAAAGTTGTTAAAAACAAAATGACTGCTTTCCCTAATCCAACAATGAGTTCAACTAGTCTTAACTTTGATCTGAATCAAGCAGGTAATGCTATTGTTAAAGTATACTCTATCACAGGTAAAAATGTGAAAACAGTAAATCTTACAAATGTTAAAGCTGGAAACAACAAAATTGACATTCAAGTACAAGATTTACCTACTGGTACATACATCGTTAAATTAGTGGCTGGATCACAAATCGAAACCACGAAGTTTATCAAACGATAATAAAAACATAACTTTTACAAAGACTGTCTCTCGAGGCAGTCTTTTTTTTGTAATGAAATTTGACTATTAATTCTAACTTTGCAATAGCAAAAAACAAATAAAAAAATGGATTCTTTTGATATAACGGTAATCGGTTCGGGCCCAGGTGGATATGTTGCAGCTATTAGATGTGCACAACTCGGCTTAAAAACAGCTTTAATCGAGAAATACAACACTTTGGGCGGAACGTGTTTAAATGTTGGTTGTATACCGTCAAAAGCTCTCTTAGACTCTTCAGAGCACTTCCATAATGCAAAGCATACCTTTGCTAAGCATGGAATTGAATTGGATAACTTAAAACCGAATATCGATCAAATGATCGAAAGAAAAAATGAGGTTGTCGCTCAAACTTGTAATGGTATTAAGTTTTTAATGGATAAAAACAATATCACAGTTTTTCACGGTGTAGGTTCGTTTAAAAATGCTACAACTATAGAAATCAAGTCAGAAGGAAACTCAACGGAGATTACTTCGGCTAAAACAATAATAGCTACTGGATCTAAACCAAATTTCTTCCCAGGAATGGAGCCAGATAAAAAACGCATTATCACTTCGACTGAGGCTCTTTCTATGAAAGAAATTCCGAAGAAAATGATCGTTATTGGTGGCGGAGTGATAGGACTTGAATTGGGTTCTGTCTTCGGACGATTAGGAACACAAGTTGAAGTTGTTGAATTTGCAAAAACCATCCTTCCAACTATGGATAGAACCATGGGGAAAGAATTGACCAAGGCACTTAAGAAAGAAGGTTTCAAATTTCACCTTGAAAGCAAAGTTCAGAAAGTAGTAAACAAGGGGGAATCTGTACTAGTAACTTCTATCAATAAAAAAGGAGAGACAGTAGAAATGGAAGCTGACTATTGCCTAGTGGCAGTTGGAAGAAAGCCATATACTAAAGGATTGGGGTTGGAAAATGTTGGAATCAAAGTTTCGGAAAGAGGAATGATCGAAACGAACGACCAACTTCAAACTGCGGTTCCTAACATTTACGCTATTGGTGATGTAATCAAGGGTGCCATGTTAGCACACAAGGCTGAAGAAGAAGGCGTATTTGTTGCTGAATTGATTGCAGGACAAAAACCACATATTAATTACAACCTCATCCCAGGTGTTGTTTACACATGGCCCGAAGTTGCTGCTGTTGGAAAAACAGAAGAAGAATTACTTGCTGCTGGAAAAAAGATTAAAATCGGAAGTTTTCCAATAAAGGCGCTTGGTCGTGCAAGAGCAAGCATGGACATACTAGGATTAGTGAAAGTAATCGCCGACGAAGAAACAGATGAAGTGCTTGGTGTACACATGATAGCTCCAAGAGCAGCCGATTTAATAATGGAAGCAGTTGTTGCAATGGAATATCGTGCATCGGCAGAAGACATCTCTAGAATTTGTCATCCTCACCCGACTTATTCAGAAGCAATGAAGGAAGCAGCCTTAGATGCTTTTGAAAAAAGACCTTTGCACATTTAAATTGAGTATATATTAGAAACTAAAAAGTCGGTATTCCTTTGAATACCGACTTTTTTATGCTTTAACAAAATTGTTTACAAACTTCCTCTACCTCCTCCTTTAGATCTCGAAGGCGCAGATCGTGCCGGAATGGATTTAGTTGGCGCAGATCTCGCTGGTGTTGCTTTCATTGGTGCCTTCCGACTAGGTGTTGCTGTTCGTGGCGGCATTGTCCGAGTAGACGGTTTAGTTTCTTTTCTAAAAGTACTATTTGTCTTCACCTCTGGTTGATTTGGTTTTACTAGACTGGTTGATTCCCTTTTGGTTTCATTATTTACATTCGTGTTTCTCGCATCAGGATTTTCACCTGCCGTGTTTGTTACTGGCAATTTACGAACTGTTGGAGGCACTTTTTCAGTAGGCGCAATATCAATAGTTCGCCCTGTTGGAATTTTTCTTGTTTCCGGAACTTTTCTTTGAGTTTCTGTTGGACGCAATGGCGGATTTACATTTCGCACCTCTCTATCCACTCTACCTAAGACAACATTCCTCGTTCTGTCTGTCATTACTGGTCGGCCAATCGGCTCAATCGCTAAAAAGGCATTGTCATAAATACATGCATTCAAATCAGCGCCATTGATTCCGCGTTCTTCACATCTTCTTCTTGCATCGTTTCTACGATTTGCAGGAATATCATTAACGGTTCTATGAACTCTTGGAAAACTATGATCTGTATAAGTCATTGTGTTCTCTCCAAAACCATAATCAAACAAACTCGTTTCGTTTGTTACTCTCCAATGGTCTCCGAGATCTCTTGCAATAAATGCTAACCTTTCTTTCTCTAAATTTCCACCCATAACATCCGTTCCGAATGTACTTGCAATCGTCCCTGTTGAAGAACGACGGTTAAAATCGTCATTTCGGTTTCCATTTACATCTCCGAATAAACCATCATAATTGTATTCAGAACATGGGTATACTTGTACAGCGACATTATAAAAAGTCATTCCTCCACTTCTTCTTGAGTCTAAAGAAACTTTTTCACCTGTTGGTGCAGTAACTTCAACATTCTTCCCTGATTGTCTTAAGGTCCCTCCCCTTGGCAAGAAATAGGTCTCCGAACGGATATCAATGGCCGAACCATTAACATATATCCCAGATTGTCTTCCGTCAGGTCTATCGTTTCCATAGACAGCGACTCTATCTCCACCAGCATTGACTGCAACGGCGGTATTTAAAGAAAAATCGGATTGGCGTGCAGCCTGTCTAGCCTGTACCTCAAAATCGTGATCGTTCCCTTTTACTAAAGTAAACTCACCAACTGTTTGAAAAGAGAAACTTGCTCCATCAAATGACTTTAAGTGAGGATCTCCGTATGATCGAGCCATTACAGGCGAACATCTAGGCGTGTTTAAATATCGATTTACGTTGTTCCACTTTTTTTGTTGAATCAAATCTCTTGTAGAAGTTTCGTTCGTGCGAGCAATTCCCTTCAATTTATCAATTCTTTGATCAGGTACTAAAGCGAGCATTTCACTTGGGGTTAGATCTTCTGGAAAGGTCCTGTCAGGAATTGCTTCGCCGTTTGTATTGGCTTTTATCGAAGCACTTAACCATTTTCCTCGAACAGGATCCCATTCTCTTAATTCTTTATCAATTTCTTGAAAAGAATCATCAAAGCTTTCTTGAGCTATAATTTGTGTGAGGTTCATCGGGAAAATCATTCCCAAAAAAACTAGAAGTAACCATTTTTTCATAACACTGAAATTGTTTTGATTCGCTGAATACAAAACAATAGTCGTGCCAAATAAACAATTACTTATTAAAAATTAAACAGAATTTACTTCTTAAGGTCCATTTCCTCAACGAGATGCGAGGCACCTGCATATTTGTCCATTACCCACAAAACATATTTGATGTCCACTACGATGTTTCTACATCTCGATGCATCGAACATATAATCACTCATGGTGCTTTCCCAGCTTCTGTCAAAATTCAAACCCATTAGGTTTCCTTCGCCATCAATAACGGGCGAACCAGAATTACCACCGGTAGTATGATTTGAACCAGTAAAACAAACCCAAAGTTCACCATCTTGAGCATAAGGTCCGAAATCTCGTTTTTTATATTTATCAACCATATCTGGAAGCAATTCAAAATCAGGATTACCAGTACTGTGTTTAGCTAAAATTCCGTCTGTGGTAGTATGTTCAGTATAAGCCATTCCGTCAACTGGCGAACTGCCTTCTAGTTTACCGTAAGTAATTCTCATAGTTCCATTTGCATCCGCCCAATGTTTAGCGTCTGGGAACATTTCATATTTACCCGCAATATAAACGCGCAGTAAGTCATCTAGTTTTGCATTGAACTCTCTAACCTCAGGTATAGTTTTGGATCTTAACACGTTTAAAATATCTTTCCAAAGCATTATTGCCGGATCATTAGTTAATTTTTTGATCGATCTTTTGTTTACTTTATCTGTGAAGTCCATCATTTTAATTGAACTAGATAAAATAGATTTTTCAAAAATGATTTTTGTCAATTGTTCAGCATTGCTAGTGATCATGCTCTTTGGTAAATTCTCACCGGCCATTTGCCGCTGATATTCTTCAGTTTGAAGCTTAAAAATCTCTTTATCCGTAGCTTGGTCATAATTCTTAAAGAATCCTTTTAACGACTGTTTTAAAGTCTCTACTTTTTCATCCAAGGTTCCTGCTTCAACATACCCATCGTATGCGTCTAAAAACGCCTCCATTCTTCTTGCTTGAGTAAAGATTTCAGAACCAACATAAATATACTCGATCGCCATGTTGTAAGAAAAATCGGCAGCTTTAAACTCTTCAACCAAATTATTGAGATCGTCGATTACAGTACCGTATTTTTGAGTCCATTCTTTGTTCGAATTCGCTCTTTTCTTATACTCAAGTTCTTGTTGTAGTTTTACCTCAACCGCGCCTAATTCTTTTAAACCTCCCAATTGCCCTATCCATTTTTTGTAAGCATTTGCTATACGAGCTTGTTTTGAAGCGTACTGAATTCTTACAGCATCCGAACTTCGCATATTAACATCAATAATGGATAATGACTTTTCTCGCATTGAAATACGAGCTGGTCTTTCTTTTTCGATGATATATTTTAGGTGGGCTGAAGTTAAATGTTGTTCGGTAGTCCCTGGAAAACCATAAACCATGGTAAACTCTCCTTGCTTTCTGTTCTTCATTGAAATGGGAAGATAATGCAATGGTTCGTAAGGTTTGTTTGACTCGTTATAGTCCGCTGGTTTGTTATCTGCGCCGGCATACACTCTAAATACTGAGAAGTCACCAGTATGTCTTGGCCAAACCCAGTTATCCGTATCGCCACCAAATTTCCCTATTGAAGAAGGTGGAGCACCTACCAATCTAACGTCTGTAAAAATCTCTTTAACGATTAAGTAATAATCATTGCCTTGATTAAATGGTTTGATTTCAGCTTTGTAATGAGTTCCTTTTACTGCCTCTTCAGTCAAAGTTGCTAAATTATTTTTCAAAATAGAGTTTCGTTCTTCCGCTTTGGTGTTCTCATCAATACCAAACAACATGGCATCAGTTACATCTTCGATTCTAACCATTCTTGCTGCATATAGGCTTTTACTCTCTAGTTCTTCTTTTAAAGATTTAGCCCAAAAGCCATATTTTAAATAGTCATTCTCAAGAGAAGAATGCGATTGAATTTGACTAAAACCGCAGTGGTGATTTGTCAGTAAAAGTCCTTTTGAAGAAACCAATTCGGCTGTACAACCGCCATTAAAATGCAATACAGCATCTTTTAAACTAGCATTGTTAACGTCATAAATATCTTTTGCAGACAACTTCATTCCCATAGCCTTCATGTCTGACTCAAATGCTTGAATAACAGAAGGGATCAACATTCCTTCTTCAGCAAGGGAAGAAAAAGTAATAAATAAGGAGACAAATACCAGGCGAATCAATTTCATATTGTTTTTTTGTTTCTCAAATATATTGATAATAAAGTCCTATACAGTGCCTCAGCAATTGAATTATCAAAAAACTAGACGTATTTATGTTAAAATACCCGAATTTGTTGCCCAATTCTGTCTATTTTCAACATTTTTGCAAAGTGGATACATTGAACACATTATTTAGACTTGGAGTAATATTTGCCATTTTTGGATTTCTCTGGGGAGTTATCAAAATTGGAATTCAATTAATTCTGGGCAATGGAAGCAACCAAAAATGGGTGCCTGTGTCATTAAAATTCCTTCAATATATATTTTTGGTGCAAACTGTAATAGTTCTTTCTCTCGATGGAGATAGCAATTTCAACCTTTCAAAGTCCCCGGTCTTTATTACCTCGCTGATTCTACTTATTTACTTTGTTTCGAAAGCTCAACAAACGAAGAATAAACGTTCTGTTTTTCAAATGATGAACAAGGGCAATATCAATATGAATAAGGTAGTAGATCACAAAACTGAATTGGTTTTAATTTCGGTTGCTGCCTTAACCTATGTTTTATTTTTGTTTCAAGAAAAATGGGCATATAATCCGATTTCGATTTGGTTTAGGGATTCTATTATAAGCATTGAAGGAGCCGTCTTTTTTGGTTTTATTTTTAAAATAATTGGGTTCTTCTTTATGCTGTCAATAATAAACAAAGTGTTTTCATCCTTTGCACAGATATTTAATAAGACACCTGAAAACAGTATTTCTACTGACTCAGAAGATCCTCAAGATTTTGACGACTTCGAAGATTTAAGTGACAACAAGTAATCGTAAGTTTTTTGCACTTCAATAAGAAGAGATTTTGATTCATCATTGATTATTTCAATCGGATTGAACTTTCTTTTCTCCTCATCACTCCATTGATTTTGCATCTTTAGTTGCACTTGAGCAAGGGTTGAGTTATCCCTTTTCATTATTCGGTTTATTCGCGTTTGCATTGGAGCTGTAACCAAAATTATTTTGTCAAAAGTGCTGTGGGCTTGCGTCTCATATAAAATTGCCGCTTCGTTAATACAAATAGAGTTTGGGTTATTTTGGCAAAATTCGTTGAATTCTGCCCTCACCAAGTGGTGAACAATTGAATTTAGACTAAGCCTTAATTCTGGGTTTTCAAATACTTTTTCGGAAACAAATGGAACATTATAAATACCATTTAAGTAAGCCTCAGGCCCGAGGAGTGCAGTTATTTCTTCAATTGCAG
>JBLIKY010000011.1:0-27646 GCA_047637535.1 Lentimonas sp. | reverse complement strand
TCCCCTTTTATATTCGCATTTGAACGTGTGCTCATGGTGTCATTTTCCAAAGCAACGATTTTGAATCCGTCAAGTTGAATAAGATACAGTTCGCTCTTTTTTTGGTCTCTTTTTAACTCTAAAAGTTGCTGTGGTTGCAATCGATTGTCATCATAATGCCATAAATCAAGTTTGGCTTTTTCTGAGGAAAGTAAGGAATCTTTTTCTTTTTGAATTTCTGCTTCCGAAACACCGAAGAAAAGATATTCCCCATTTTTAGTAAAAACCAAAGATTGATTCGTAGATATTGCTTTTCCACCCGGAATGTCCATGGAATTGCTGTCCAATGTCATATATGGTTTTTGATCGCGAATGTCGTAGAGCTTAAGTCCGTAATTTTTCGCCTCGGAAGTGTCTAGCGTTCTTAAATACCCAATGAGCTGATCGTTTTCACTAAAATTCATTTTTGCCACTCCTTGTGTATTGGCTTCCAACATGAGCGTGGACTTTTTACTTAAATCGTAAATCTTTAAACGATCTTGTTGTACGGTGTCTATTTTTTCATTTTCTGTAAACGCCAAGTAACCTTCTTTGGGCGAAAACAAATATTCAGTCACATTTTTAAACTCTTTTACCTCTCCAGAAAAAGGCTGTGAAAGGTATAAATAGTGCCCTTTTGAACTAACTTTCTTCTCCTTTACTTCAGGTTTTACCTCTTCTTTTATATTAAAAACTCTGGCGAAAAAACCTTGTTTTTTTGGTTCAACAACCTCCGGTTTAGGTTGCTGGTAAGTACTATCAATCAAATAGGCCATCCAAGAACCATTTTTTGAAAGAGAGTAAGATTTAATCTGCGGAATTTCTATTCTTTCTTTAGTTGTCAATGAAAGCAAAACTAAGGTATCTTTCGGCCACTTTTTCTTATCGACCTTTTCCAATTCACATTTTCTGAGTGTATCAAATCCTGGGGTCAATTTGTAAACAAAATATTCAGAATTATCTGAGAATTCTGCTGCTTCAGCTCTGTAAAAAGAATCTAATACCGCCGTTTTTGTGTCGAATAAGTACAAATATCCGTCCCCACGATGAGGGTTAATTTCGTAAGTAACAAATCTTCCATTGTTTGAGATTGATTGATTTTTTAGGCTTTTCCAATCGTTATATACGGTATGGTCGAGTACCTTCTTTTGAGCAGTTGAAACCAAAGCAAAAAGAAGAAATGGAAGCAATAAGAATATTTTCATTTTTTGGATTTGGAATAAAAATACAAGAATTATGGGACTTGAGCTTATTCAGAAAAGAGTTCAGCAGCAATATAATCAGCCATCAACCATCCTTCGCCTTGTAAAAACAAATGTTCATCATTACGGATTACCCATCCCTTTTCTATAAACTCATCTGTTTTTTGTAAGAACTCAGGGCCCAAAGGCAAGTGCGCCTTTAGCTGTTCGATCGAAACACCCCACTTTGTGCGCAATCCTGTCATTAACAACTCATTAAATCGGTCTTTGGGGGCTAATACATCATGTGTTAAGGGGAGGTTTCCTGAAGTGATTTCCTTGATATATTTTGAATTGTTTGCAATATTGAATGCGCGATTATTACCATCAAAACTATGGGCTGAGGGACCAATACCGAGGTAAGGAGTTCCCTTCCAATAAGCAGTATTGTGTTTTGAGTATTTCTTGTCGCGACAAAAATTGGAGATTTCATATCGCTCGAAACCAGAAAGGCTTAATTCTTCAACGAGCAAATTAAATTGATCGCTTTGTTCGTTCTCATTAGATGGAATAATAGCTCCTGATTCAACCTTTTTCGCCAAAACGGTTTTTTCTTCAACGGTCAAGCAATAGGCGGATATGTGTTCTACCCCAAGTCCAACCGCGATTTTAATTTGCTCCCTCCAAGTTTCAAGATCGAGGTTAGGGAGTCCGTAAATAAGGTCAATTGAAATGGCATCAAAACCATGTGATTTTGCAAGCGGAACACAAGCCAACGCTTCTTTTGAATTGTGTGCTCGGTTCATCCACTTGAGGTCTGACTCTCGAAAGGATTGCAGACCAATGCTTAGGCGATTAAACCCCAATTTTTTCCATGCCAAAAGAGAGTCAGCATTAATGTCATCGGGGTTTGCTTCAAGACAAAATTCAGCTTCTGGTGAGAGGGTGAAATGTGCTTTAATAGCGTTAAATAAAACTTGAAATTCTTCGAAGTCTAACAAGGACGGTGTACCCCCACCAAAATAGACTGTGTTTATCGTTTCGTTTTCAAGGTATCCTTTTCTCAAAGCAAGTTCAGTGCCCAATGAACTGATCATCTGATCTTTATATCCAGAAAACGATGTAGAGAAGTGAAAATCACAATACGTGCAACGCTGTTTGCAAAAAGGAATATGGATGTAAATGCCCGCCATATGGCAATATTAAGAACTTCGAGCTATTTAGCAATTAAAAGATTTTTTTAACTCGTAATATTTAATAACTTGCGTTAGCCGCCTAATGATTTTTGATATGAATTTTTCAGATAACAAAGATGAAATTAACCGAGAATTAAAGCAGTTCATTAATACATTAAATGAGCTTCTTCCTAGGTACTCTATGCTTCTAAAGAAGACAGAAACTAGTGGCAAAGAATTACAGGAGTTAGGTGAAATTGAGCATTTTTTGATCGAGATTAATGCAAAGATTACCGAAATTAAAAATATGCTTGAGCATGATTTGTTCGGACACTCACTTGACTATTATTACAAGTTAAAAGCCAAAGTCAAGTCAGGAGACCTCGAAGCGGTGAATAAATTTGAAAGACTAAAAGAATCCTTTAATGAGTCTTTAAAAGGAGACACCTTGATAATTTGGAATTAAATTAATCCTCCCAACTCACTATAATTTTTCCACTTGATTTCCCTGAGCTTAATAACTCATGTGCCTTCGCAATTTCATTAACTGAAAACAGACCACCAACAATAGGTTTGATCTCTTTATTTAGATACATTTTCATCACTTCTTGCATGCATAATTGTAAAACATGTGGTTTGAAATCCGCGATCTTTAACATATTAACCCCCAGCACGCTTTTCGAACGCATCATGAGTGCTATAGGAAGTAAAATCCCCATTCTTCTCAAGAAATTTAATGAAGAAAGGATTCCAAGTCGGCCGTAGCTGAGTTGCGAACCGCCAAAAAGGACAAGTCTTCCTCCAGAACCAATTAATTGCCAGTCTTTTACAAAAGTGTCACCAGCTACGGGGTTAAAAGAAATATCTAATCTTTCCTTCGTTAGCGTTTCATTAATTTCAGTTTGGTAGTCGACTTTTCGGTAGTTGATAACATGATGAGCTCCAAGATCTTTTACGATTTGTTCTTTGTCGGTTTGTCCGACTTTAGCAAATACTACAGCTCCCTGATTTACGGCCATTTGAACAAGTAGTGACCCGACACCGCCAGATGCAGCATGCACCAAAACACGATCTCCTTTGTGAATTTTTGTCTGGTAATAAGCCATGTAATATGCGGTCGCCCCAGCGGTACATAAAGCTAGCGCATCTTCTGCGGGTACATCATCAATAGGCACAAAGGCATGCTCTTCTGTAATGACATGTTTTGCATAACCGCCAAAACGACAAAAAGCCAAAACTCTTTTTCCGATAATTTCTTTAGAAAGGGCCTTTCCAACTTCGATGATTTTACCCACTACTTCATAACCAATTACACTTGGCATTTTCGGGGCTTCTTTGTACAAGCCTTGTCTTGCCATTACGTCGGCATAGTTTAGTCCAAAAGATTCAACAGCAATTTTGATCTGCTTATCCCCCAGTGAAGAAAGGGTCCAGGCCTGTCTCTTGAATGCTTGCGTTGGGGTTCCTTTTTTTATCAGAACGATTGCTTCTGTCGTCATCTTTTTTGTTTTTACCTTCGATTATTACTACTATTTCACCTCTTGGTGGAGTGGATGAAAAATAAGTGTGCAATTCTTGTGCCGTTCCTCTGTGATAAGTCTCAAACATTTTTGAAACTTCTCTAACGACACAAACTTTCCTGTTTTCTCCAAAATATTCAACCAATTGTCCCAAACACTTTGTCAATCGATGAGGGGATTCATAAAGAATTACGGTTTTGTCTTCTTCTGCCAATACTTTGAGTTTGGTTTGCCTGCCTTTTTTGTGAGGCAAAAACCCCTCAAAACAAAAACGATCGCAAGCTAAGCCGCTTGCCACAAGTGCAGGGACAAATGCAGTTGGACCGGGCAAACACTCTAATTCAACACCGGCTTCAACACAAGCTCTTGACAGTAAGAAACCGGGATCAGAAATTCCAGGCGTGCCTGCGTCTGAAACCAAAACAGCTACGTTTACCGACTTAATTCGTTGGATGGCATATTCAAGTGATTTGTGTTCGTTATGCGCATGAAAAGGAACCAAAGTCTTTTGAATATTTAGGTGGTTCAAAAGCTTTTTTGTTACTCGCGTGTCTTCAGCAAAAATCAAATCACAGGATTCAAATGTTTTGATGGCGCGAAGAGTGATATCGTCTAAGTTTCCTATGGGTGTCGGAACCAAAATAAGTCGGGACATAAAATTTTTGCTTTGTACAAATTAACAATTTTCTTTTCAGTGGGGTTTACTTTCATGAGCTTATTTAAAACCAATCTAAATTAAGCCTTATAAGCCACTAATGACAATAGAATGACACTTTTCACAACCCTTGGGCGTATTTTTGACGTAGATAAGACCAATGTACTCACAATTTCAAATTATCGCCTTTACACATGCCAACTTAAGTGTTGACGATATTGGGTATTTACAAATCTCTAAAGAAGGTAGACAAGCTAGACTGAGTAAACTAAAGGAGAAAATGAATTGGTCAGAATTGGTTTTTCTTTCTACTTGCAATAGGGCAGAGTTCATCTTAGTTGGAGAAGAAAAATTAAATCAATCAAACATCAAGTTATTTTTAAATCAGCTTTATCCAAGCATGGATGCTGAGCGGGTTGAGAGAATGGTTGAAGGTTCGAAAGTATACCAAGGTGAATTAGCCCTGGATCACATTCTGAAAGTTGCTTCCTCAATTGACTCTATGGTTGTTGGTGAGAGAGAAATAATTACTCAAGTGAGAAACTCTTACGAAGAGGCAAGGGAAATGAAGCTTTCGGGAGACTTTTTGAGATTGGTGATTAAACAAACCATTACTACGGCAAAAAAAGTTTATACCGAAACTAATATTTCTCGTAATCCTGTCTCTGTTGTTTCGTTGGCTTACCATAGAATGAAGGATTTAAATATTCCTTTGGACGCTAGAATTCTAATTATTGGAGCTGGTGCAACAAACACGACCTTGAGTCGTTTCTTAAAAAAACATGGATACAAGAATTTTGCTGTGTTTAATCGAACATTTACAAAAGCGGAAACTTTAGCCAAGGAATTGTCAGGAGAAGCATACCCATTGACTGATTTGCCTGATTACGAAAATGGTTTTGATGTATTAATTTGTTGCACAGGAACAGATATTCATTTGGTCAGCCCAGAAATATATAGTCATCTTCTTCAAGGGGATGAATCAAGAAAATTAGTAATAGACATCGCAATTCCTCAAGATTTAGACCCTGAAATAATCGAAAAGCATAACGTACATCACATTTCTGTTTCTATGCTTCAAAAAATCTCTGAAGAAAACTTAAAAGTGAGGTCATCTGAAATTCATATAGTGGAAAGCATTATTCAAGAAGCGGAAAATGATTTTTCAGACATGATTAAAATTCGTTCGGTGGAAATCGCAATGAGAGAAGTTCCCAAAAAAGTAAAAGAAATTAAAACAGCAGCATTAAACGACGTGTTTAAATCTGAAATAGAATCCTTAAACCTTGAATCTCGAGAAGTCCTAGAAAAAATAATGGGTTACATGGAAAAGAAATACATGAGCGTACCTATGATTATGGCGAAAGAAATTCTCCTCAAGAAAAATTAAAATGCAAAAAGTTATTATCGGGTCTCGCGGAAGTGATCTAGCCCTTTGGCAAGCCAATCATATCAAAGGTTTGTTGGAAAAACTTGGACACCAAGTCGAGATTAAAGTGATTGTTACTCAAGGAGATGCTATCCAGCATTTGAGCTTTGATAAAATGGAAGGGAAAGGGTTTTTCACTAAGGAAATTGAAAACGAACTCCTAGACGAAACCATAGATTTGGCCGTTCATTCTCACAAAGATTTGGAAACAAATCCACCAGAAGGTTTGAGCATTGTTGCTGTAACAAAAAGAGAAGATCCAGCCGATTTATTATTGATTAATAAAACGGCCGTCGATGATTCGTTGGAATGGGAATTAAAAGCCAATTCCATCATCGGGACATCATCTGCGAGAAGAAAATCTTTGGTTAGAACGTACAGAGAAGATTGCGAATTAAAAGACTTAAGAGGAAACGTTCCAACGAGAATAAATAAATTGAGATCAGGTGACTACGATGCCATTTTGTTGGCAAAAGCCGGGGTTGATAGATTGAAATTGGACTTGTCGGATTTTCATTCTTTTGTAATGGACCCTACAGAATTTGTTCCTGCTCCCGCTCAAGGAGTTTTGGGCTTACAAATTAGATCAAATGACCTGAGAATGGCTGAGATTATGAGTCCTTTGAACGACATAATCGTTGCTCAACAAATTGGAATCGAAAGAAAAGTTTTAAATCTAATGGAAGGGGGGTGCCAATTGCCTCTTGGTGTATTCTGCACGGTTGATCGGGTTGTACATGTTTCATATGCCAAAACTTCTAACGATGCCGCACAAATTTTCACCTATTCCGGTGACGACGACATCGATTTGGCCCAAATTATTGCAGAAGAATTAAAAGCACTGTAATGCGTGTTTTTATTAGTAAAAACGAAGCGGATTGTAGCTCATTAATTCAATGGAAAGAATGCAATCGTTTTGCTTGGACTTTTAAAAGCTTGATTTCAACCAGCCCAGTTGAGTTTGAAAAAAACGGAATCTTTGATTGGCTATTTTTCGGATCAAAAAATGCGGTAAAATACTACGTAAAGAAAACAACGATTTCGTCAAAAGAAAAAATTGCCTGTATAGGTGAAAGTACTGCCGCTGAATTTCTTAAAATTGGAGTAAAACCTAGTTTTATTGGAAAAAACAGTGGAAAACCGAGTGAAATTGGTCAAGAATTGAAGAAAATCGTCAAAAACGAAAGAATTTTTTTCCCAGAAAGTAACCTCAGTAAGAAAACGATTTCTTCCCTGTTTTCAACGGAACAAAAATGCTGTGAGGTGGTCTATCAAACAATTCCAGAAGAGGTCGTTATTTCAGACTGTGATATCTACGTTTTCACCAGCCCTTCCAACGTGATTTCTTACTTGAAAAACAACAACTTACCAGTATCGGCAAGAGTTATTGCATGGGGAGAAACAACGGCTCTAGAACTGCTTTCACAGAAGCAAATTGCAAATGTTGTTCTTGAAAATTCAAGCATGACAGAACTCAAAACGGAGTTATTGAAGTTGATTTAATCATTCTTCGCAATTTCAAACAAACATTATTCTTATAGGTAAGCTAAAAACTGTATTTTTACATTATATAAATTGAATTATGGGTTGTGCTAGTTGTAGCAGTGGAGGAGGTACTCCACGCGGATGTAAAAACAATGGTACTTGTAGTTCTGGTGGATGTGATAAATTAGAAGTATACGACTGGTTAGCCAATATGGCGCAGCCAGCTGGACATACGGCTTACGATATAGTAGAAGTTCGATTTAAAAACAGTCGAAAAGGATTTTACAGAAATGCAAAAAACATAGCTCTTCAGACCGGTGATGTAATCGCCGTAGAAGCTAGCCCGGGACACGACATTGGAGTTGTCTCAGCAAGCGGAGAGTTAGCCAGAATACAAGTTGCCAAAAAGGCTCCAGGTTTAAAACCGATGGAGACTAAAAAAGTATATCGCATTGCGGTACAGGAGGATATTGACAATTGGTCCAAAGCTAGATCTTTGGAAAAGGACGTCATGTTTCAATCGCGTACGCTTGCTTTGCGATTGAATCTTGAAATGAAAATTTCAGATGTAGAGTTTCAAGGAGATTTGTCAAAAGCTACGTTTTATTATACTGCCGAAGGTCGTGTTGACTTTAGACAGTTGATAAAAGATATTGCAGATACCTTCAAAACACGTGTTGAAATGCGCCAAATTGGAGCCAGACAAGAAGCGGCTCGATTAGGAGGAATTGGATCGTGCGGTAGAGAATTATGTTGTTCAACTTGGTTAACTGATTTCCGATCAGTCTCTACTTCTGCAGCTAGATATCAACAACTTTCATTGAATCCACAAAAATTGGCTGGACAATGCGGTAAATTAAAGTGTTGCTTAAATTTTGAGCTTGACATGTATATTGATGCGATGAAAGCCTTTCCAAAACCGGATACTAAGTTGCATACTGAAATTGGCTCGGCTTACCACGTAAAAACGGATGTTTTCAAAAAACAAATGTGGTTTGGTTACGAAGGTGGTGTGCAAATGGGGTTAATTCCTTTGACTCCTGATAGAGTAAGAGAGATTATGACGATGAATAAGGACGGTAAAAAACCTGCGGACTTAAAAGCCTTTATGGAGGTTGTGGAGGTAAAAGCGCCTGACTATACTAACGTTGTAGGTCAAGATGACTTGAATCGTTTTGACGGTTTAAATACCCGTTCTAAAAACAAAAGAAGAAAGAAAAAACCGAATCCGAATAGACCTCAAAACTCAAGAACAGAGGGAGGTACGGATGCACCGCAAGTTGCCAACAAACCAAAGCCAAACCCGAATAGTAAGCCCAACAATAGAAGTCGTCCGAACAATGGGAATAAGGCGACGAATACTCCTGAAAACAAAACTCCATCAGCGTCTAAAGAAGGGGAAAGTAAACCGGCAAAACCAAGACCACAAAAGCCAAGGAGACCGAATAATAATCCGAATGATGCAAAGAACAAGAGTAAAGAAGAGTAGTTATCTAGCTTTTACGTTATTATTGATAGTCTGTCTAATGGTAGTGTCTTGCGGTAAATTGCCGTATTACAACAAATCGTTTGCGTTTCATAATCAGATATGGGTCCAAAAATTGATGCCTGAGTTTACCGTAGTGATTCAAGACACAACTCAAGTCTATGATTTTGAATTCTTTCTAAGAAACACAACAGATTATAATTATAGTAATCTTTATATTTTCTTAAACTCAACAGCTCCCGACGGTTCGAACAGTCGCAAGCCCTATGAAATACAAATAGTTGATGAACAAGGTCAGTGGATAGGAAAAAAGTCAGGAACAATGGTTGAAAACATTCTTTCCTTCAAGCGTCGAAAATTTCCGCTTAAAGGAAAATATACTTTTAAATTGGAGTTGGGTGTTACGGAAAAAGAAATGACTGACCTATTAGATGTCGGCTTGAGAATAACGAAAGTGCCCTAATAAATTATTTTCTTTTAAATAAAGCAACCAATCTCTTTCTAAACAGCAGAAACAATAAAACATAAGGGATCGCCATTAAATAAAGGATTCCTTTGTTGATGTTGGACCCAAAAGATGCTTCGTCAACTTCTGAACCTTGTTCGGCCAACATTTTACACTGCGAACAACCTTGTGCATCGGCGTAAAAACCAACCAAAACGAATACTAAGACTAACAAGAAGAGGTATTTTGATTTCATATCTACAAAAGTACCTTGTTTTTTCATCGTTTCAAAAACTTCAGTAATTAGACTTGTAGATTTTGTCTTCAAATTAGGGGTGGGAGTTGCTAACTTTTCTGTTATTTTTGTTCTATGAAAAATTGGCTTTTTACTTTAGTTATTTCGATAGGCATTTCTGCGTTGATAACCTCCTGTAACGAAAAAAAGGAAACAATCCCCAATAAAGAGTTGAGCATTGATTCTTTACTGATAATGTACCCAGATAGCTTGGAGGTTTTAATCAAGTATTCGCAGCATTACGTCGATCAATATGAGTATCAAAAAGCCCTGGCCTCAGCAACGAAAGCCTTTCGATTGGACTCCAACAATTTAAAAGCACGTTATTTATATGCTGATATTCTAAACAACAGAACTGAAAGAAGCGTTGAAGACATCATGGTAGCGCAAAGACATTTTAACTTTGTGCAGAGCAAAGAGCCAAAAAACACGGCTGCATTGGTAAGTTTGGCATCGACCTTTAGTTTTTCACAGAACTTTGAAAAATCCTTTGAATACATAAACGAAGCATTAAGAATTGACCCGAAGAACAAGAATGCCTATGTGTTAAAAGGGAGTAATTATATGCAATTGGGGAATACGAAATTGGCTAAATCGTCTTATGAAACAGCAACTCAACAAGATCCAGCCTTTTACGAAGCCTATTTGTTTTTGGGTAATCTATATCAGGGAGAGGCTAATCCCATTTGCTTAGAGTACTTTTTAACGGCTGCTGAGTTACAACCAAAAAACTTAGATGTTCTTTATTCTCTTGCCTATTCTTACCAAACTTTTCAGCGTTATGAAGAAGCTTCTCAAGTATATCGAAGAATGTTTGCGACTGATTCAAGTTTTGCCATGCCACTTTTTCAGCAAGGCTACATCAAGCAGTTTTATACCAATGACATAGACAGTGCGGTTTATTTTTACAATGAGACTATTATAATCCAGCCTATGTTCGTCGAAGCATGGCACAACCTCGGAATGTGCCATGAAGTAAATAACGACCGCCCTAGAGCTTTAAGCGCGTATGCTCGGGCGTTGAAATACAATCCAAACTTTGAATTATCAAGGGTTGCTGCTGAACGATTAAAATAAATGAAAAACCCAATTCAGCTCCTTGCCGAAGGTATCATTCCCTTACTTGGTTTTTATTATTGGAATTGGTCTTGGGCTTTTATCTTGTTTTTTTACTTTATTGATTGGTTTGCTAAAGAAGTTTTACTTCACCTTAAGTCAAGAAAAATCATCGAAACTCATGGTGGAAATGCTGCCAAAGAAACACGTTTAAAACAGGGTTTATTTAGTTTTTTGTTTCTTGCTTTAACTATATTCTTTTCTTGCCTGACCTTATATAAACAAACGACCAGCTTTGATTTATTTGCAGAAATCCAACAATTCTTGCTGTATAAAGAAATGGGAATTGCTCAAGGGTTTATTCTAATTCCAATTATCGCATTAGGAATAATTATGCAGTATAAAATGGAGTTCATTAAACAAAAACTTTTCCTCAAATTAAATGTTCAGCGTATTTGGAAACAGCACAATCATAAAAACAGGGCTCTGTTAATTCTTGTGATTTTAGGATATGGAGTGAGCTTAGTTTTTAAAACACCAGAGATTATTATGCTAATAACAGCGGTAATTTCACCTTTGATTTACCAATTTGTTATCCTAAGACTATATCGGGCGCAAAACTAAACGAGCTGTTTCTTTCGTTTCTTGAGTAAGAAGTACTTCTTTTGAAACACAAACCCGATCAATTGTTTTTTGGTCATAATGCCTTATTGTCACTAACTCAAGCTCCTCATTAATTTCCATTAGATAATCGTTTTCAAATAAACCAATGAGTTGGCGCAAGTCTATTTTGTCCCTATCAAGTAACACGGAAAAACTCAAGGCAGAATTTTGCATCAAATTTATTTTGGCATTTGCCCTTGCCAGTTTATTGAAAATGTCGCTTAGGTTCTCCTCGACTATAAAGGAAAAATCCCGTGGAGTGAAGGAAAGAAGAATTTGATTCATCTTAAAAATAAACGAAGGAATGATATGGTCCTGATCTGATTCGACTGAGATTTCTGTTCCAGCACCTGCTGGGTCAATAAAGGACTTAACGTAAAGTGGTATTTTCTTGTTTTGAAGCGGCTTTAGTGTTTTTGGGTGAATAACAGAGGCTCCATAATACGAGAGCTCGATCGCTTCTTTAAAAGAAATTCTGTCTAATTTAATCGTATCATCAAAGTATTTTGGATCGGCATTCAACATCCCTGGAACATCTTTCCAAATGGTTACACTTTCAGCGTTGGTGCAAAAAGCAAATACACCCGCTGTAAAATCTGAGCCTTCACGCCCCAAAGTGGTAGACAACCCTTCTGAAGTATGACCAATAAACCCTTGAGTTACAAGAATGTCGTTTTGGAGTAATGACGAGTTTGTTTTTTTCTTAATTAATTTTTTTGTAGTTGGCCAGTCGATTTCAGCTTCTCTGAATTTATGGTTAGTTCGCACCAATTCTCTTGCATCTAACCATGTCGACGATTGATTTTGTTTTAGCAAGAAGGCGTTAACGATTTGTGTAGAGATTACCTCTCCAAAGGAGACTATTTGATCGTAAGCTTGATTGTAGCTCGTTCTGGGTTGAGTGTATGTGGACTCAATATCCTTAAATGTTGATTCCAATTTATCGTAAATTGAATCTGATTTATTTGGAAATAGTTCAATAAGTATGGTAGAATGAAAGCTCCTTAAATCTTCGGTTTTCTTAAGAAAACCGGCTTCGTTTCCTGCCCAAAAGTCAGCACATAATAGCTCTAGTGCGTTCGTCGTTTTACCCATGGCGGATACAACAACAATTATTTTTTCATCCTTATATAGAGAAAGTATTTTAGAAACATTACGTACAGCGCTTGGGTCTTTTACTGAGGCCCCACCGAATTTGAAAACCTTCATTTGTGAATGAATTAGCTTAATTTATCTGACAAGATTCGCATTTCAATAACCGGAGAAATTCGTTCGTATAAAATATTATGAACAGCTTCAACAATAGGCATCTCAACTTGAAATTTCTTGTTTATTTCAACAACTGATTTGGTCGCATAATATCCTTCGGCAATCATGTCCATTTCTAGCTGAGCCGATTTTACTGAATACCCTTTACCAATCATGAAACCAAATGTTCGGTTACGTGAAAATTTAGAATAAGCCGTCACTAATAAATCACCTAAATAGGCACTCGTTTTAACGTCTCGGTGTATTGGACTTACTTCATCGATGAAGTTTTCAATTTCTATGATTGCATTTGCGATCAAAACGGACTGAAAATTATCTCCATATCCGAGCCCGGCGCATATACCTGAGGCAATAGCATAAACGTTCTTCAAGACAGCTGAAATTTCTGTACCAAATAGATCGTCTGACAAGTTTGTTTTTATATATCGACAAGCCAATGCTTGGCACATATATTCAGCAATTTCATCGTCTTGACAAGCTACAGTAAGATAGCTTAATCTTTCGAGAGCAACTTCCTCAGCATGGCAAGGACCGCAAATGATTCCAATTTTATCGTAAGGGGTTCCGAATGATTTATGAATAAATCGCGCAGGAATTGCATTGAATTCGGGAACAATACCTTTTACAGCAGAGAATATTACTTTATCAGCAAGGCTTGAGGTGTCGACGGTTTCAAAAAGCTTGGTAAGAAATGCGGAAGGTGTAGCAATGATTATCCAGTCACTTTGGTCCATTATCTCCTGCAAGTCGGTTGAGACGTTGATCTTGTTTAAATCAAACTCTACTGACTGCAAGTATTTTGGATTCTTCTTAAACTGAAGTATGTGTTCAACAGACTCTTCGCTTCTTACCCACCAATTTACTAAATCCGCATTATTGCACAGAATTTTGACTAGGGCTGTAGCCCAACTACCTCCGCCAATTACTCCGATTTTGTGTTTTTCTTCCATCTTGTCAAGTGCAAAAATAATTAATAAATCAAGACATTGACGTTTGTCAGGATTACCCGGTTAATTATTCCCTTGATTTTATTTTTTCTCGACCTTAAAGACCAATATACCCTCTGAGTTATATGCCTTTAAGAAATAAACTGCGTTAGACAATTTTTCAAGTTTTAAGTAATGTGAATTACCCGTGATGCTTTGAGACTGATAAACCACTTTTCCTTGTAGATCAACAATTTCGATTAAGCTAACAGTTAACTCTTTAGGCCATTCTACTTGTAAATCAGATTGAGTCGGATTTGGATAAATATTCCAATTCGTTGCATCAAATTCCTCTAAACCAGCTTGATTGATTGTCGTGCATACTGAAGTGTCTTTGCACCCTCCAACGGTTACCTCAACTGCATAGATACCGAGCATTTGGCTACCAGGGTGAAACGATTGTCCTGTCTCATTTGGAATTACTGAATAAGGATTACAATTTAACCATTGGTAAGTTCCTCCAGACTGCACTGAAGTTAACGTTGATTGGTCTTGTGTTACATTAGTATTAATTGCTGGTGTTGTAACTGTAATCGATCCACAAGGTGCAAATACTACACATCCTCCTGCTCCTCTTGCATAATAAGTCTGAGTTGAGCTTTGTTGCACTGTAATTGATGTACCTGTTCCTGCTAGTGTTCCACCACAACTAGCTGTGTACCATTGCCACTCCGTACCTTCGTTAAGGTCTCCTGACACTAGATTCAATGTAATATCTTCTCCTGCACAAGTTGATGTTGGACCTTCTAAAACGGGTTGGTCTGAAACATTACATTGTGTTTCTGTGATGCATAAATTCAATGTCCATGTATCGAAGGACCCTCCATCTTGAGTAGCGTTGTCTGTAATTCTTAATATCCAGTTACCTTGAACATCTAAATTACTAAGAGCCCCAAATGGAGAAGTCGGCTTATAAGTTAAACCATCAGTTGGAGGACATGCAATAGTAGGCGAAGCTGCTGCATCGTCAAAATTAATATTGAAGTTGTCTTGAGTTGTGCAAATATCATCAAAAAGAATAATTTGCGTGCCAGCCGGAGAAACGAGACTTACAGTAAGATCAGAAACGTAAGAATGAGTTCCTTTAAGGTTAGTAATTGTCAACTCAGTTAAAAATCCGGTTACCGGAACATTAATCGTAGATTCTACTGTAAAGTTTGCCGTTGTTTCAATTGTTAACGGAGTATCACTTGAAGTAAACGAAAGACAGTTCTCGGTTGTAAAATCAAATATTGTTGAGCTAGTTGAACTTACGCAAGCATTGTTTGCTGTTACCCTCCAAAAGTATTGCGTTGCAACGTCTAATGCAGGAGTAGTAAAGAAAGTGTCCACGATACCGTTAGCTGAGGCTACTGGGGATGAGAATGATCCGTCTATGTCAACTTCAACATCATAAGTAATGCCAAAACCACTGCCTTTGTTCCAAATCAACTTCACTGGATTGGAAACACCAGTTGATGCATTTGCGGGAGTCAATAAATTTATTGCCGAAAGGGTGCTTTGAGATGCTTTATAAGAAACTGTTTTAGTTTTTGTGCCTGTTGTACTATTTCCAACGACAACAATGGAATGATTTCCAGCTGGAACATTAGAGAATGTCAAAGTAGTTGCATCTCCTGGTTTAACTCTTGTTTGTCCAAATGTACCAATCATACCTCCTGGGAGTCCAGTAAGGGTGAAGTCAATAGAATCTTCATAACCACCTATACTTGTTGTAGTAATGTCAATCGTGGTGTCTATATTTTCACAAGCAACAATATTAAGTGGGTCAACATCGAAGAAATAATCGAAAGTTGAGTTAACGATTTCGAATGGGTTATTTGAAATGTCGAAGAAGGTTCCTTGAGAAGAAATCACCATAATTCTTGCTTGACTCGCTGGAGTATTTGGAACGGTTAGCTGTTCAGCCCCGTCATTTGGAGTATTTGCTATAAGAAGAGTAGGGTATGTTGATCCATTATCTGTCGATAAATAAATGTCAACATTCGTTGCGTTAATTGGCGCTGCAGTTGTATTAGCAGCGTCCCATGTTACTGTTTCAGAAGTTAATCCTGTCCAAGTGATACCAGTTGCAGTTGGATAAAGGACAACGAACGGACCGGCATTGGCAACTGTGGTAACCGTCACGTCTGTAAAGTCAGCACAACCTCCACCTCGAGCGTTATCCCTTACAGACACTCTAAAGTTCATTGTTCTTGCAACACTTGGTAATCTTTCCCATGTAAACGGGCCATTATTAGCTTGCGCACTCAGTCTTGGAAAATATCTTGTGGAATCAGTGGAAGATGAGAAACTTCTAAAACTTGGACCTCCGGTTGCAGTAGCTACTGGAGGCTGAGTGCTTACCTGGTTGTTCATCTGCTCCCAGTTATAGGTCAAAACATCACCATCTGGGTCAATAGCGTAGCAAGTCAGGGCAAAAGGGGTGCTTTTTGGAATTGAAATATTTGCATTTGTGCCAGAAATAGCTGGTGCATTATTGGATAAAGAAGTTTTGACGGCACAGTTTCCTGTTCCTTGAATGAAGGTTGAAATTTCACTCAAATTCACTCCGTGGAAATGATCGTCACTATTTGATTGTACGTTAGGGGAACAAATTCCGGCATATCCCATTATAGTACTTGCACTTCCCGGCTCCATTGCGGTTCCACCGTTTCTGTTACAGCTGTTGTTTTGAGTATGATTTGCTCCAAACTGATGCCCCATTTCGTGAGCAACATAATCTATATCAAAAGGATCGCCAACAGGGAACCCAGAGCCAGTTACACCTCTTGCTTTTCCAGTTGTGCAAACAACACCAAGTCCGGCAACACCACCTGAATTTGTTCCGAAGACATGTCCGATGTCATAATTTGCTATACCAATAACGGAGTTTGTGTTATTTATGTTTTCATCAAGCATTGCCATCGCGTTACCATTTGAAAATGGATCTGTCGTGCCATCCGTATAAACAATTAAATTATTGTTTGGTATGATAGTCAGGGTTATTGCCATGTCTTTTTCATAGACACCGTTTACACGATTCATTGTAGTTACTTGAGCCGCCTGAGCTAATGCTTTTGTACCACCATGAAAGTCAGAGTATTCGCCAGTTGCTGAAAGTGCGAGACGGTAAGTTCTTAATTCACAAGTACCGTAAATTTTAACTGGAATGTTTTTGTCGTCTTTAAAAAGGTCTTCAGTTTCTGTGCTACAATTGAATACTTTAGTAGTTTCAAAGTCAGATTTGTAGTAAGAAATGTGGGATGTGTTTTTGTTTTTATATGTTGGATCAACAAAATAAGTAGAGTTATTTGGCCCGTATACCATAGCATGAAAACCATGAGGAGTGACGTCAATTTTAGCTAAGTCTCCTGATCCGGTTGTTGCAATTCCATCGAGTGTTATGATTTCTGGGAATTTATCCATTAGTCCTTGACTCATCGTTGTGTTACGAAGCACTTTAAAAGTGATAAACGTACCGTCTGGGTTAGGAATATCTATAGTGTAATTGCTTAACGCTATATTTTGATCAAAAATAAATGGAATGGATTTAAAGTAATTTGTAATTCCTTCTTGGTTAACATCTAACCTCAATGCACTTTTTGTTTTAATTTGTGCAACCTCATTGACAGTTGACTTCTTAGCGCTTACATTTATTAGGTTTCCTTGAGAAAAAGCAGTGCTAAGAGAAAAGATCGTGAAGCATATTAAACTTATGAGTTTCATGGTTTTTGAATTTAATGTTCTAATATAATAATTTGATTTTTACTGTACAATTATTTGCTTTATGAAGCATAAAAAAAAGCCTGATAAGATCAGGCTTTTTTTGCAACAATGGCGTCCGTATATTATACGAACGCCATTCAACGATATGCAATTAGTCTTTCACCATCTCAGCCAATTCTGGCGTTTTTGGTGAAAGAGCTTCTTTTATCTTAGTTTCAAGTTCGTCCATTAATTCTGGATTATCCAATAAAATTGCTTTTACAGAATCTCTTCCTTGACCCAATTTTGTTTCTCCGTATGAGAACCAAGAACCGCTTTTCTTCACGATGTTTAATTCAACACCTAGATCAATTATTTCCCCTACTTTGGAAATTCCTGCTCCGTACATAACGTCGAATTCGGCTCTTCTGAATGGTGGAGCTACTTTGTTTTTCACAACTTTCACCTTAACTCTGTTACCGATATTTTCATCACCGTCTTTCAAAGCCGTTGAGCGACGAATATCAAGTCGGATTGAAGCGTAAAACTTAAGTGCGTTTCCACCCGTTGTTGTTTCTGGGTTACCGAACATAACTCCAATTTTCTCTCTCAATTGATTGATGAAAATGCAACAGCATCCTGCTTTGTTGATCGAACCAGTTAACTTTCTTAAGGCTTTTGACATTAAACGTGCCTGAAGGCCCATTTGAGAATCACCCATTTCTCCTTCAATTTCAGCTTTTGGTGTCAAGGCAGCAACTGAATCAATTACTAATAGATCAACTGCTCCTGAGCGAATAAGATTGTCGGCTATTTCTAATGCTTGTTCACCATTGTCTGGTTGAGAGATCAATAAATTATCAATATCAACGCCAAGTTTTTGTGCGTAAAACTGATCGAATGCATGTTCGGCATCAATAAAGGCTGCAATTCCTCCATCTTTTTGACACTCGGCAATCGCGTGAATTGCTAGGGTTGTTTTACCTGACGACTCTGGCCCGTATATTTCAACAACTCTTCCTTTAGGATAACCATTAACTCCTAAGGCGAGGTCTAGGGTTAGCGATCCAGAAGATATCGTTTCTAGGTTTACTGTTGGACTATCTCCTAATTTCATTACAGTTCCTTTACCGTAAGTTTTGTCGAGCTTCTCCATTGTTAATTGAAGAGCTTTTAATTTGTCTGGGTTTACTTCTTTAATTGCCATATCGTTTTTTTTATGATTGAAGACTCGTTGTAATCTTCTCTCGTGTTATTGATGATACAAAGGTGAGGGGTCAGAACGTAATTGATTTACGTTGTGAGTTTATTTTTCAAAAAGTTCAATAATTTCCTCTGCGTGAAATTTAGTTTTAGGTTTTTCAATTATGTTTACAATGACTCCGTTTTCATCCATAAGGAAGGTAGTACGGTGTATTCCATCATATGTCCTGCCCATAAATTTTTTTTCTCCCCAAACTCCGAAAAGATTGAGCATTTTTTTTTCTTCATCTGCTATTAGGCTAAAAGGTAATTCTTTACCTGCAATGAATTTTTGATGGGATTTTATACTGTCGGCGCTAACACCAAGTATCGTAATTTCTTTCTCTTGAAGGGTTGAATAATTATCCCTGATATTACAACTTTGTGTTGTACATCCAGGGGTATTGTCTTTAGGGTAAAAGTAGATTGCCAGTTTGTGGCCCAGAAAGTCATCTTTTTTTAAAATGTCTCCTTTTTCATTTTTACCTTCCCAAGAAGGTGATGCATCCCCAATTTTTAAATGTTTCATTATTTTGTTTTGACGAAAATATAATCAAATATAATGTTTATTTTCTAATCAACAAATTTATGACGCAAAAATCAGTTTGATTTCTTCAACAATGCAATAAGAAAGCCTCCTTGAATGAGCATGCCTGGAATAAAACAAGAGAGTAGAGTATATGACAATGGGCGCATTTCTGGCAACTTGAGGTACACAACGGCTGAAACGAAGGTTAAAACCGCTAATATTTGAAAGGTAGTAAGCAGTAAAAAACGATTTACAAAATTAGTTGATTTTTGACCGATATAAAGAATACAGTGGGTAACAAGTAGTATGAAAAAGCTATAACCAATAGGCGTAGCTATAATCTTAAAAGGAGCTTCAGTAAATTGATTGAAGGTAATAATGAATACTATGGCGTGGATAGCCGCAATTGTAAACAAGGAAAAGAGGCTATTTTTTGTCGTCATCTTTGCTCATGTTTATTACTTCTCGGATTACAATATACAATCCTATGCAAACGCCAAGCAGCGCCAAGGATATAGTATAGACTTGTGTTTTGTTGTTTGATCTTTCGTCTAAATAGACTCCTAGATATGAGAAACCGGCAATAATCACCCCCATTTGAACGCCAACTCCTGAGAAGCGGACGTATTTTTTGAAGTCTTCATTTTTTTTAGGTTCCATGTTTTAATAAACAAGATCGCCTTCAAGTTTCTTGCTTTTGTCGACAGCTCCTTTGCTTTTTGATTTTAGCGCTTGTCCTGCCATTTGGCAAGTTCCAAAAAAGACAGCACCTTGGTTTACTTCAAGTTTTCCCGTTTGAATTGTACCCTCAGTTTTTGATTTACTGCGTAATATAAGGAGTCCCTCTACATTAATATCTCCAAGAACATTTCCTTCAATATCGGCTTCACCGCAAGTTAAATTCCCTTCAATTTTCGCAGATTCTCCAACAACTACCTTTCCAGCACAGGTTAAATTACCTTCAATCTCACCATCAACCCGAATGTTTGAATCTGTTATCAATTCCCCAATAAGTTTGGTTCCTTCAACGAGACGGTTTAATCTATCTGGACTTTCAAATGCTGACTTGTCTTTCTTCATGATAATGCTTTTAATAATACTCAAGGAAAAAATCCTCATATTCTTTAAGTTTACGACTTATAAACAAAATTCGCATATTTTCCTGAGAAATGGAAATTATTTTTGCACTCTGTAAATCTAACAAATGTTTACGAGTGCTTTGGTATTTTCTAACGTATTCTTTGGCATCTAAATCAGTTTCAAAATCATCAATAACAATGGTGCTTTGGTCGTTTCCGTAAATCTTTGAATTGACTTTTAAATTAGATTTTGAGAAATACTCACGATTAAAATCAAATATTTTTGACTTAGCAATACTCGATGTTTGGTCAGCTTCTAAAAATATCATGACAAACATTATAGCCCCGTCTTCAAATTTATAGATGCTTTGATTGCCGAATTGTATTTCTTCATTTTTGGAATACCCATTGGCGATAATGTCTAATAATTCTGTTGCTTTTACCGCTTCTTCTGAGTTTGGAAACTCTTTGATGACTTGATTCAAAGTGGGCAGCATAGGGGCCTTGTCTTCATTTAACTGTCCTTGACACAAAACTTTTAGCAAAAGGTATTTAGCTCGAAAAGGGTTTTTATTGTCGCCTGTTAACACTTTCTCAGAAGCCATTAAGGCTTGATAATAATGACCACTAGAATAGTCTTCAACTACTTTTATGTATTCTTCCTCGGATTTGGCATCGAGTTGCTTCTTCTTTATAAAATAATCCGGGTCTCGTAAGTATTTAGCATAATCAGATTGGGGGTAATTAGTAAGAATATAATTACTGTGTATCGATGCGATGGCGGGTGCTTCTTTCTCGTTTATTTTGTACAATTCAAAAGCAGACATTACTTTGTAGTCACTGGAAAAATCTCTATTCACTACGCTGTTAAATTGATCGGATGCAATCTTTAGTTCATTAAGTTGGTCCTTATAAATAAGTCCTGCTTCATAAAGCGACTTTGTCAATCGTTTATGGGAAACTGTCAAAGCGGAATCGGTTAAAGGAATGTTTTTCATCAGCATTTCGACAGTCAATGATTCTTTTTCAGGGGTACCTATGGTTGACGTTATTTCTTGGCTGGTACTGTCACCCGGATCGGCAAAAGTGGCTATTACAATTTTATCACTACGCCTCCAATCGTCTTCATTTTCACGATCATTTCCCCAAAGTTGTCTGAATTCGTCGTATCCTTCTGCTCTAGTTTTAGCATTTCTAAAATACCATTTATTGCCACCAACAGTTTGATTAAATGCATTGTCATTTTTTGCAAGGGCCGCCAATTTTTCGGCTTCTCTCCTTTTTCTATCTGCCTCACGTTGATTGAGTATTACAATGACATTTTCAATAAAGGCAACTCGTTCTGATTCCGAAAGTTTTGAAATACGAAGAACGCTGTCTTCATAAGCTGCGGTCTCAACGGCACTTACCAGGTCACTCAACCTAGCTGCCTTATTTTTAATCCCTTCTGCGTTAGGGTAATTTAATGGTATAACTAGCGCACATGAATCGTAATATTTTTGTGCAGCGATGTAATCTTTTTTAGCAAATCGTAAGTCACCCATTTGCTCATAAGCCATTCCTTTTTGTCTTCGATTGGAGGTGGAATAAAATGCGGACTGCGTCAGATAACCCATAGCAAGTTGTTCTTCCTTCTTTTGCAATTCAATTTGCGCCAAGGCATAATAAATTTGGTCTTTGTACTCTGCATTTTTTGCATCGACCAGCATTTTGTTTAGTTCTTTAACCAATTTATCGCTTCCGCCAAGAAGTGCTCTTTTTAGTCGGGCAGAAAATGCCATATCATACTCAGGTGCACATTTCAAAACTTTTGAGTAATTGTAAGCGGCTAAACTTCTGTTACCAGATTCTTCATACAATTGACCAAGAATATAATAAACTCTAGCTTTTTCTTTCTTTTTGGCGAAATGTAAAGAAGTAATTAATTCGTTGATCGCCTCTTCTTTCTCGTTTTTCAAGAGAGAAAAATTTGCTTTGGTCAGATAGATGTCAAGGTAAATCTCCTTCGGAATCTTAGCGATTTTCGTAGGCTTATCTTTTTTTGGGACAAATATTTTCTTTAAATTTTCTGCGCTAAACCTTTCAGAATTTCTTTCTTCTTCATTAATAATTGCCTGAGACAAGGCATCAAGATTAAACTTAGCCTCGGTCATTTTTCCCAGCGCGATGTTCGTTTTGGCCATCCACAATTCACCTACATAATTGCTTGGGTCATTGGAATAAAATTTCTTGATGAATTTAAAGTTCTTTAGGGCTGCGTCGTAATCTCTTCTTATGTAACTCGCGATGCCTATTGTCGTCCAGTTTTCATCAATGAAGGTATTGTTTTCTTCCTTTTTGGCTGAAGATCTAGCTCCACCTGGCATGGAGTGGTCTTGAATGACTTTCGAACACTTAGAAATGGCCGTGTCAATGGCCGAATACATTCCTTCGACGTCCACTTCATCAGGATAAAGCTCTATAGGCAATAAAGAATAATAATCTTCTTTCTTGTTTTTACGATATCCAGTAATGGCCTCGTTTAACAGTTCATTGGCATTGAAGTGCCCGTTGTATTGAGCCGTTGTTGAATGGTAAGTTCGGTTAATAAAGGTATTGTTCGCCGGATTACAAGCAAATAAAACCAAGACAAATAAAGTCAGCCAAGAAAATAGTGATATGCGTTTCATTCTGTTTTTCAATCGCTAACTATTACAACGGTTTTTGCAAAAATTATTGTATTTAATTTAGATTAAGCGATGTTATTAAAGGCTTGTTGTATGTCGTCGTCATCTTCAATTTTTTCCAACATCTTTTCAATGTCAACCAATTGTTCTTCCGTAAACTCAACAGGAGAAGTAGCAAATCTCTCCAAAGATGATTTCGATGCCTCGATTCCTTTTTCTTCTAAAGCAATAGCGAGCGAACCAAATGCCGTATAATCTCCAGTAATGACTATTTCTTCCTCGCTTTCTTCAATTTCTTCCAAACCGGCATCAATCAGCTCAAACTCTAAATCTTCAATATTGAATGAAGTCTCTTCGTTTTTTTCAATCACAAAAACAGATTTTCGATCAAACATAAATTCGAGCGAACCGTTTGGCACAACACTTCCGCCAGCTTTGTTGAAATAGGATTTTACGTTGGCTATCGTTCGAGTCGAGTTGTCCGTTGCGCATTCAAGATAAACCAAAACACCATGCGGACCTTTTCCTTCGTAATTTATCTCGCTATAATCAGCCATGTCTTTTTGAGTAGCTCTTTTTATAGCCGCTTCAATATTATCCTTTGGCATGTTTTGCCCTTTGGCATTTTGTATGGCCGAACGCAACTTTGAATTCATTGCAGGGTCATCACCTCCTTCTTTGGCCGCCATAGTGATGGCTTTACCTAGTCTAGGAAATATACGGGACATTTTACCCCACCTTTTTTCTTTAGCTGCTCGTCGATATTCAAACGCTCTACCCATGTTGCAAATTTTAATAACAAATTTAACCTTATTTCGATAAAATTCAAGGCTTAGCGACCTCTAGATTGAATATCAATAAAGAATGAAAAGAGATTGTGATTCTCTCGGATGAAATTGATCCTAAAACCTTATTTTTGAGATGTGAAAATTTTGATAGTAAGGTTTAGTTCGATCGGTGACATAATACTCACCACTCCTGTCGTGCGCTGTTTAAAGGAGCAAATCCCCAATGTTTCCATTCATTATTTAACAAAGAAAAAATTCACTAATCTCATTCAAGATAACCCTAATGTTGACAAAGTTTGGGGAATAGAAAAATCAATTAAGGAAGTTATAGAGGAATTAAAGAAAGAAAACTACAACCAGATAATTGACTTGCACAAAAATGTAAGAACGAAATATTTGAAAATCAGATTAGGGGTAAAGTCAAATAGTTTTATGAAACTGAACCTCCAAAAGTGGTGGCTGGTGAAAACGAAAAGGAATCTTTTACCCGAAAAGCACATCGTCGAACGCTATCTGGATGCAGTGGCTCATTTGGGAGTAAAAAACGACAACAAACCGTGTGATTTTTATATTGAACAGAGGAATCAAATTGATTTGGCTCAGCACAATTTATTACCCAAGCAGTTTGTGTGTATGGCGATGGGAGCCCAATTTGCAACCAAGGTGCTTCCTTTAGAATCAATGAAAAAGGTGATCGCGGGTATCGACATGCCAGTTGTTTTACTTGGAGGAAAAGAAGATGTGGACAAAGCGAATGATATCCTATCTTCTAAAGTACATTCCAATATAATAAGTTTTTGTGGCGAACTAAATCTCCAACAAAGCGCCTCGGTAATTGCACAGTCAGCCAAAATATTGAGCCACGACACAGGACTGATGCACATTGCATCTTGTTTTGAAATCCCAATCGTCAGCGTTTGGGGCAATACAGTACCCGAGTTAGGGATGTTTCCCTACACACCGAGAGTAAAAAACTATACGATTAATCAAGTCGAGGGATTGTCCTGCCGACCTTGCTCAAAAATCGGATTTCAAAAATGTCCAAAAGGTCATTTTGACTGCATGATGAAGCAGGATTTGGTCAAAATTGCGAATCAAATCAATACTGCTGATTAAGGGAAGTCAACTACTAAGCCGGCTTGATAAAGAGCGAAATTACCGAAGTAATTATTGAATTTTGAGTTGTTTATTGCAAATAAACCTGGTTCAAAGCAGGCTTGTAGATGTAAATTTTTAAAGAACGAATTACTTTTAGACAAACGAAAATCTAACCCCATTGGAATTGACAAGGATTGCATTATGGGTGAACCCATAGCGACATCGTTTGATATTGAACGGTAATTTTGGGATTGATTATTTACCTGCTCAAACGAACCATTAGATGAATACGTGTATTCAGACTTGCCTATGCTTGCTCTAGCTTGAGTTGAAAAACGAAAAACATAATTGACTCCAGCAAAAAAGTGCAACCTAGCTTTATAATCTGCTTCAATTTGATAGCCAAGACGAAGACCAACCATCTGAGCACTTCCGCTATAATAATAACTTAAGCTATTTAAAGTATCAATGTAATATTCTTCTCCCGATGAACTCGATGTAAGTGTATCGTATCTTCCCGCTTCACTTTTATACCCATATAATTCTCCGAGACCCATTTTAACCCCATCGAAGCCGATTGAAATGCGACTCTGGAAACGTTTTGGATTGGATTGTACAAATTGCAAATCGAAAGAAAAATAACTCTGAGTACGTTGATTCCCTATTCCACTAAAAATAAGTGAGTCTTTTAGATCAAACATCTCCTTGGCTATTGTGCTTTCGTTTGAAATCTTGGTAAGATCATTGATTTGAGCTGTAACCCCCGTAGTAGCGTAAAAACCTGTCGTAAATGATAGAGATTGAAACTTGTAATTACATTTTTTAATTGTGTCAGAACTTTGTGAAAAAGTTGACGAAATAATGCATAGCGAAAGAACAAAGGAAAACTTTTTCATGATTTATAGTTTTGTTAACTTGACTAGAACGGAGTAAAAAGTATTTTATTGTTGCTATAATAAGTGATTTAAAATAAATCCAAATTTTAACAGTTTTCGTAGGTAGATAAATGGCTTTATAATTGTCTTTTGATTCTTGTCTTTATAAATAAAGCCTTGAGTTGTTGGAAAATGGCCTAAATAAACATAATTTTGCCCTGATTCAAGACATTATGAACACATACAAAGCAGGACCGTTCTTAGAGAAAATCAATCTTCCAGAAGATTTGCGAAAGCATTTTACCGTTGATGATTTACCCCAAGTATCTGATGAATTAAGACAATACATCGTCGATGTAATTTCAGAGATTGGAAACTCACATTTCGGCGCAAGCCTTGGTGTTGTTGAATTGACTGTTGCTTTACATTATGTTTTCAACACACCGTATGACCAATTGGTCTGGGATGTTGGGCATCAAGCCTATGGGCACAAAATCCTTACGGGAAGAAGAGATGTTTTTCATACCAATAGAAATAAAGGTGGAATTTCAGGATTTCCAAAGAGAACAGAAAGTGAATTTGATACCTTCGGTGTAGGTCACAGTTCGACCTCAATCTCAGCGGCCTTAGGTATGGCTGTTGCCAATAATTCCAAAGGACAAAAACAAAGACAACACATCGCCGTGATTGGTGACGGTGCAATGACCGCCGGACTGGCCTTTGAAGGTTTAAACCACGCAGGATATGAGAAAGACGCCAACTTGTTGGTGATTCTTAATGACAATTGCATGTCCATCGACCCGAATGTTGGGGCTTTGAATCAATATTTGACAGATATTACAACTTCTCATACTTATAATAAGGTAAAAGACGAGGTGTGGAAATTACTGGGTAAGGTTTCAAAATTCGGACCGGATGCTCAAACGATTGCTTCAAAAATGTCGACTGCTTTGAAGACTTCATTGTTGAAAGAAAGCAATTTCTTCGAGTCTTTAAACTTTAGGTATTTCGGACCTGTTGACGGACATGATGCTATCGGCTTAGCAAAAATACTAGAAGACTTAAAAGACATCCCTGGACCAAAATTATTGCATTGCGTAACGCGCAAAGGGGCGGGATACAAATATTCTGAAGAAGGAAACCCAACACAATGGCATGCGCCAGGGGTTTTCAATAAAGATACGGGTGAGATTGTTAAGGTGATTCCAAAAACGCCACAGCCACCAAAATATCAGGATGTTTTCGGTCACACTATCGTTGAATTGGCCGAGAAAAACGAAAAAATTATGGGGGTGACTCCAGCAATGCCTTCTGGATGTTCGTTGAATATCATGATGAAAGCAATGCCAAAAAGAGCATTTGACGTCGGTATAGCAGAGCAACATGCAGTTACCTTCTCTGCTGGTCTAGCCACTCAGGGAATGGTTCCTTTTTGCAATATCTATTCTACGTTTATGCAGCGTGCGTTTGACCAAGTGTTGCATGATGTGGCTATTCAAAACCTCAATGTTGTTTTCTGTCTCGACAGAGCGGGTGTTGTAGGGGCTGATGGGGCAACTCACCATGGGGCATACGATATGGCCTTTATGAGGTGTGTTCCAAACATGATTGTTTCGGCGCCGATGAACGAGGAAGAATTGAGAAATCTGATGTTCACCTCTCAACTGCCAGACCAAGGGCCTTTCACGATCCGTTATCCAAGAGGTAAAGGTGTTATGACCGAGTGGAAAACACCGATGAAAGAAATTAAAATCGGTCAAGGAAGAAAATTAACGAGCGGAACGGATGTTGCCATTTTGACCATTGGTCACCCGGGTAATTTCGCAGTAAGCGCGATTAATAACCTTAAAGAAAAAGGACTTTCTGTAGCTCATTACGACATGCGTTTTGTAAAACCAATCGACGAGGTTATGCTTCACGAAGTGTTTTCAAAATTCGAGAAGGTGATTACCGTTGAAGACGGTTGTGTGATGGGAGGATTTGGTTCAGCTGTCATCGAATTCATGGCTGACAACAATT
>JBLIKY010000010.1:0-28397 GCA_047637535.1 Lentimonas sp. | reverse complement strand
TTTTATGTTTCACAAACCGTTAATGGTTGCGAATCTGACAGAGATAGCATTCTTGTAACCACTTACGATTTTGAAGACGCAAGTTTTTCTTATAGTTCAAATTCTTATTGTCAAGCAGGTGCAGAGCCTGTTATAACAATTACAGCTTTAGGTGGAACATTTAGTTCAGATCCAGATTTAACCTTACAAGCTAATTCAGGAGATATTACTCTTGCTAGTTCTTCTTTAGGAACTCATATTATCAAATACCTAACAAACGGAAACTGTCCTGACAGCGCAACTTATACAATAGATATTGTAGATGCTGCAAATGCTAAATTCACGTATGATTCGCCAACTTGTTCACAAGGAAGTAACCCGTTTGCAAAACCTGCTGATGGAGCTTTAACTGGTACATTCACTTCAAGTACACTTACCACAATTGATCCAGCTACTGGTGAAGTGGACTTGTTTACTGCGGCCATTGGAACGCACCGTATTTTCAATACAGTTAATGCAGGGACATGTGGAACGGCTATCGATAGTTTTGATTTAGTGATTAATAACGGGCCAGCAAAACCAACTGTTCAGGCTAATTTTGAATATTGTATTAATGAAGCAGCTGACTCTTTATCTGCAATAGGCTTGGGCTTGTTGTGGTACACAGATACAATCAGCGGTACAGGTGATCCAGTAAGAATTTTGCCTACTACAGCTGCAGCTGGTTCGACTGAATATTACGTCTCTCAAACTCAAAATAGTTGTGAAAGTAACAAAGCAATAATTACAGTTGTCGTTCTCCCAGTTGATGATGCAAGCTTCTCTTATGCGCAGCCTGGTTATTGCGTTACCAATGATAATCCTTTGCCTGATGCGATTGCCACTTCGGGTGGAACTTTCTCCGGTACGGGTGTCGCCATTAATCCAACTACAGGAGAAATCGACCTTTCACAAACAGGAGTAGGAGCTTTCCTTATTAAATATGTGACGAATAATGTTTGTCCCGACAGTGCAGAACTCACGATCAGAATTGAGGATTATGTTGACGGTTCGTTTGCTTACAGCGGAGTAAACTGTATTGCTGGAGATGGAGTCAATCCTTTGCCTCTGTTCTTCAATAATTCACAAGCAGGAACTTTTACGGCATCACCAGCGGGCTTAGTATTTATTGATGCCGCCACTGGAGAGGTCGATTTAGCAAGTTCTGATCCAAACCAATATGTAATCACCAATACAACTCAAACAGCGAACTCATGTCCTGCCGGTAATCATACGAGTAATATCGAATTGTTTAGCCAACCGATAATTTTGGTCGATGACGAAACCATTAATTGTGGTGGATCAGCAACACTTGAAACTCAAGTTATTCTAGCGGGTGGTCAATATTCATGGACCCCAACTGGATTGACGACAAAAGACATAACCGTTTATCCTTCAACTACAACTTCTTACACAGTAAATTATACAGTAGGAAACGGTTGTGCTACAACAGAGACAGCTGAGGTGACCGTTATTGGAATTGTTGTTACACAAAGTGATTATGAAATCTTATGTGACAACTGGATACCGTTCACTCTATCTGGTGGGTCACCAACTGGAGGTACCTACTCAGGACCGACGGTTAACAATAACATCTTCAATCCTGGACAAGCTGGAATCGGTGACCATGCTATAACTTATACATATAGTGTTAACGGTTGTTCGGGTAAGGCTCAAACAACTTTAGAAATTCAATCTTGCGTCGGACTTTCAGAAAATAAAATCTCACAATTAATTGTATTCCCTAACCCAAGTAATGGATTAATAACCATTCAAGGGTTTAATAACGCACAGAATGTTGGAATCAACTTATACGATATGACGGGTAAAATAGTCCATTCGTTAAAAGATAATTATTCAGAAAGTGCAGTTCTTAATTTATCCGATCTTCCAAACGGAGTGTATTGGATTGAGGTTATGAATGACAACTTGATTTTTAAAGAAAGAATCGTAATACAACACTAAGAAAACAATAACCGTTAAAAAGAGCCAAGAAGTAAATTCTTGGCTCTTTTGCTTTATAGTCATCAGATAAATGTATGTTGTCTTGGTTATTGCTTATCTTGGAGAAACGACTCTTTCTTTCATAGTAAGAAAAGAAATTCTAGAGATAACATACCCCCCGTTTAAAATGAAAATCACAACACTTTTAATGTTATTAATTTCTATGATCTCCTGCGGTCAAGAAAAAAAAACACCTCAAAAAATGCCCATTAAAACTGAATTAACGACAAATCATTTGGTTAATGAAACAAGTCCGTACTTATTGCAACACGCAAACAATCCAGTGGATTGGTATCCTTGGGGTGAAGAAGCCTTAGAGAAAGCAAAAAATGAAAACAAATTGCTCATCATCAGTATAGGCTATTCGGCATGTCACTGGTGCCATGTAATGGAACACGAAAGCTTTGAGGATGAAGAAGTGGCTAAATACATGAACGATAATTTCGTTGCCATCAAAATAGACAGGGAAGAACGTCCGGATATAGATCAAGTATATATGAATGCTGTACAGCTATTAACGGGTAGCGGAGGATGGCCTTTAAATGTAGTTGCCCTTCCTGACGGTAGACCGATTTATGGTGGAACTTATTTTCCAAAGAAAAATTGGCTAACAATGCTGTCCCAAATTTCTGATTTTGTGATGAAAAATCCAGAAAAAGCCGAACAACAAGCATCCTCTCTATCAGAAGGCGTCAGAAGAAATGAATTTGATTTCTCAAATAATCAAGAGGAAGAATTTAGTCTGAATGACTTAAACATACTCTTTGAGAATTGGCAAAAAAACATTGATTTTACGGAAGGAGGATACAATAGAGCACCAAAATTCCCATTGCCAGCAGGATATCAATTCTTACTGCAATACAATCATCTATCGAAAAACAAAAATGCCCTGAGAGCTGTTGAAGTAACCCTAGACAAAATGGCCGATGGTGGGATTTATGACCAAATTGGAGGAGGATTCGCAAGGTATTCGACGGATGCATACTGGCTCGTACCGCATTTTGAAAAAATGATTTATGACAATTCTCAATTGGTGAGTCTGTATTCATCCGCCTACCAAAAAACTAAAAACCCTTATTATAAGACAGTCGTTTATCAAACACTTGAATTTATAGAGCGAGAAATGACTTCTAAGAATGGTGCTTTTTACTCTTCTTTAGACGCAGATAGCGATGGCGAAGAAGGCAAGTTTTATGTATGGACAAAAGACGAAATTCAATCCTTACTGGGCGAAAAAGCCGATTTGATTATCGATTATTACAACGTTACTCAATCCGGAAATTGGGAAGAAGGGAAGAACATATTGCATAAAACCAAATCCAATAAAAGCTTTGCTGCGCAACACAAAATCAGTGAGAAGGAGCTAAGTGAAATAATTGAAGATGCTCAACAGAAGATGCTGAAAGAAAGAAGTAAGCGAATTCGTCCCGCGCTAGATGATAAAATCATAACTGCTTGGAATAGCCTTATGATCAAAGGTTACGTCGACGCCTATCGGGTTTTTGACGAACATAATTTCTTAAATACTGCCGTTAAAAACGCTGAGTTTATTTTAAAGAACATCCAAAAATCTGATTATCGTTTGGATAGAAATTACAAAAACGGAAAGTCAACTATCAATGCCTTTTTGGATGATTACGCCTTTACAATCGATGCTTTTATCTCCTTGTACCAAGCTACTTTTGAAGAAAAATGGTTAGTCGAAGCACAGCAATTATCAAACTATGTTTTAACTCATTTTTACGACTCAAAAAGCGGACTGTTTTTCTATACCTCAAATTTAGACCCCAGTCTTTTTGCAAGAAAAATAGAAACAGCCGACAATGTGATTCCTGCTGCTAACTCCCAAATGGCAAAGAACCTGTTTGTTTTGGGGACTTACTTTTATAATAATTCATACCTTCAAAAGGCCAAAAAAATGGTCTCAATAGTTAAAGAAAAGGCAATTACTGGAGGTGCCTATTATGCGAATTGGGACATCCTAATGACATGGTTGGCAAAAGAACCTTATGAAATAGCCATTCTCGGCGAGAATTGTATTGAGAAACGAAAAGAATTCGATCTTCATTACCTTCCCAATGTTTTTTTCTCAGGAAGTAAAAAGGCCAGTAAACTCGAATTATTAGAGGGCAAATTCGTCAAAGGACAAACAACTATATACGTCTGTCAAAATAAAACATGTAAAATGCCTGTAACAGAAGTCGAAAACGCGATGTCTGGTTTCTTTAAATAATCAGTTTATCAAATCTTCAAATTCGACCAACATTTTGTCTACAGCTTGTTTTAAAACATTTTGTTTGGAATTCTTCAATCTAACGATTGTTTCGCCTCCAGTCGCTCCATAATTCATGTTGACATTTTTGACTAAATAGATCAAAATCGCGGCACCTTCAAATTCAAAACTAGACATATCAGCGCCTTCTAAATTTACAAAGGCAGTTAAAGTGTTTTTACCAAAGCTCTCTGCCCCTGCTGGAACCGAAATAGGAATACTACCTACAGGTAAATTGCTTTCTTCAGAAGCTCCCATCACCGCATCTGGAGATATCGACAAGGCAATTTCTCCTCCTTTTAAAAAATCCTTAGCAAGGTCAGCCAAAGGTTTACCATTTGGACCAAATCCAGCGTAAAAATTAAAATCAGGTACCAATGTACCATCGGCTTTTGGTTCGCCAAACATTGCAGCTGCAAATTGACCCGATAAAATATTCGAAATATCTCCTCCAGCCATCATAAAAGCCATTTGTAAAGGTCCACCAATATCTTGAATCATATTGGAAATAGCTCCTGGCGCAAATTCGTCTACAAATGATTGAATATTTTTAAAGTTTAAATTAACCGAAACAGCCAGTCTTGCTTGGCCTTTACCTAATTTATTTCTTACCGAACCACTCTCGTCTGCATTGAAAAACTTCTGGGCTTGTAATTTTTCATTGAAATGATTGATATTGACAATTCTTAATTGACCCATTTCAAATCGAACAGAATTTTCAATATACCCATCCTTTGTTAGCGATTTAAGTTCATCGCGTTTACTTTCATCCAAGTCCGCTATTTTTTCATTAGTCTCTACATAGGCAGCCTCCAAAGAGACGAAACTAGTAATGTCACCTTCCGCCGCTAAGAATTTTTTCACATTACCTTTTCCTTTCCCTTTTTTACTTAAGTCAAATGCTTTTTCAATGTTTTTAAATCCTTTTTGCTTGCTGTTTTCAACCCTTAAAATGGCCAGACCTTCATCAAACATTACTTTGACGTCACCATTATATAGGTAGTACTTCCCTCCTTTTTCTTCAGTATCATATCCTCTTTGAGACAAAGCCAAAGCAAGACTATCCATATTGTTTACTTTAAAGAATAAACTCGTAGCCTCAGGATTGTTGCGCGTATCTACTGGCCCGTTAATCGCATAATAGACACTCTTTATGTCCAATGCTGATGAAACAGATTGAATCTCTTTGGAAACCAACTCTCCAAATATTGGAATTTTAACATATTCAGCTTTATCCAAGATCGTCTGAACATCAATCCGACCAAAAGTGATTACTGTCTTGTCATTTTCAACATAGCTTGCCACGCATTCAGACAAATCAGAGTTGACATCATTGTTACTGCAAGAAACTACTATCAATGCAAAAAACGCGAAAAGGGGATAAACGAAAAGTTTCATAAAATTTTATTTAGTTAAAACCGGATCAAATGTAGAATATTATTTCTACTCCTAATGCTAAGATTGTGCCAAATAAACTAAATTTGATTTATGCACATGGTCGAACCCTTTTACCTCTGGCGAGATTTTTATATCGCTGCCGATGACCCTCAATCTCCTTTTGTTGGGAGAGAGTATTCTGAGTTCGAGTTTGAAAATAAAATTTACAATTATATAATTCATCCTCAATGGGATAGCATCGAATCCCCTACTCTTTTTATTAAAATTCTTTTTGTTGAGTACGATAAGCAATACGCAATTATCGAGATGATAGGCGAATGGAACGATGCGATTGAAAATGATATCATGACTTTAAAACGTGATATCATTGAAGAACTTATGTTTGCCGGAATAAACAAGTTTATCCTAATTGGTGAAAACATACTTAATTTCCATTATTCCGACGAGAGTTATTATGAAGAATGGTTTGATGAAGTCGAAGAAGGCTGGATTGTACTTATCAACTTTCATGATCACGTTAGTCGAGAATTTAAATCCATTCATCTGGATAATTACTTTATTATGGGAGGTGAATTTGACGATATGGATTGGCGAACTTACAACCCCCACCAGTTTTTTAAGAAAGTCGACAAAATTGTCAATAATAGATTGACATAAAAAAATCCGAAGCGGTTTGGCCTCGGATTTTTTTATGAGTTGATCTTTTCTATGATTTATCGTTGAACCATGATGCTTTTTGTCATTGGATTATTATTCACAAAGAAGTGAACGAAATACATTCCATTTTTTAAATGATCGGGTAACAAGATAGAGTGTTTATTGTCTCCAATTTTCGCTGTTCCTAAATCTTGATTAATAACCGATCTACCGTTTAAATCCAAAACATTTAGGTGATTAGTCCCGCTAATCGCTGACGAGAAAGTAATAATCACTTTTTGACTTTGAGCCGAAAAGGATGCATTAAAGTCGGAAACTGATTTGTTTACTTCTGCAATTCCGGCTGTCGAGTTAAACTTATGATTGGAAATGTAGATTTGATCTCCGGAGGATTGGCCGTTTGCATTAGCAGCGTTTGTTGCGACATAAAAGGTTACCTCTCCTGCACCTTGCGCCGGAGCTGTCCATTGCCAAGTCCAAGGGGTTGTAGTTCCAGTCGAGCCAGTAGTATGATTAGCGTATTGCTTACCTCCACCATTGGATATTCCAACTCCATTTGCAGAAGCAAATTCACCTGCTTTTTGATTCGAGCTATTTAACGCTGTTGATTGAAATCCGCGATTTGAAAAAGTGGCCGTAAAATCAAGGGTAACATCGTAAACTTCTCCAGGCAAATATTCAGTAACCGGGTTCCCGTTTTGAGAAAGTACAAGTTGATTTTCAGTTGTGCTAGCAATCACAGTTCCACCATGGCATTGTGTGCAATTTGCCTCACCTGGCGCCCCTGTTTTTCCAGGTTGGGCCCCACCTGAAAATGCGGCTTTGTCGTATTTTTCAATTCCAAGATTGAAGTCCATGCTTTTCCATGAAATAGCGCAAGTGGCTACAAAAAACACAGCTAAAAATTTTAAGTTATTGTTCATATTATTAATTCTCGTTTTTGCCTTGTAATATCCAACAAGATACATCATTAATTTTTCCCTCATCCAATTGATCATTCCCCTGTGGCATTGGAGAAAAGCCATCTTCATGCTTCATTGCACTTAAAATAATATCAGCGTTGTTACTTACTTGTTCAAAAGTCATAAGCGTGTAGCCGCCAGAGTTTGAACTATCATGACAACCTGAAGTAGAGCAATTGTTATTAATAATTGTAGCTACCTGAGCATCATAGGTGATTGCATCTTCGCAATCACTGCTTGTTACCGCGGGTTCGAGTTTATCTTTATTACAACTCTGGCCTAAAACCAGAACGAATACCGAAATGCTCAACAAGAGTATACTTCTTTTTAATATCATTATTTCTTTCTTATTTTAAAATCTCGTGAAATACTAAAGCCTAATCGAAACTGTCCTTTCGTCCAATCGGAAGTATTTAAAGCAACGTATTGTACTTCGCCAAAACCTCTAGTATTGGTTAAGTTTATATGAAAATTATGTCCGCTCGTTATAAACTCCACCCCTATTCCCAGAGCGTTTTTATAATCCTTACGGATGTTGTTATCATGGATATTGTAAAAGTATTCTACAACAACACCAAAGCTTTTGGTCAACTTTACATTGAATGCACTTCCCAGGGATAAAAGTCCGTTTACATCATCAACATTCACATAATTACGATGCGTATAAGTTGGCATAATTGCAAAACTCAAACGATCATTAATTTTACGTGTTGCGATCAATTGAGCTGAATAGGACAAACGGTGTGATCTTTTCGGGAAAGAGCTTAGCGAATTTGGGTCAATGGACTTTTTCATGTAAGAGTAAAATGATGAACCAAGAACAGCCAAACTAAACGGGACTTTTTTGTCCGAATTTTGAGTTAAAATTCTTCCTTTAACGAATCCATCCAACAAAGAAGTATAAGGGTTAGCAATTCCTTTAGATCGCCCAAAACCGAGCATCCAATTTTTCGCGAAACCATATTCAAAGGCCATTCTAATATCGGCTACATTATCAAAACCAAATGCAGTTTGCACACCACCTTGACTTCCAGCGAGGTCTCCGAATCTATGTTCAATTCTATACTCCCATAAACCTTGTTTTAAGACCTCAGAAGAATGAGAATTCACAATTCTTGTGTTTCTAAAAGTCTCTATTATTTCTTGCGTGTGTGAGTTAAACCCTACAATAGTCGATAGCGTTAATACGAATAATATTTTTCTCATTTTTTTGCTAGGGTTTTAAGATAAGTCACGATATCTTCTATCTGGCTATCGCTCATTCTTTCTTTTGTATACAAAGGCATGTATTGATTTCTCCCAGCCATGGTATAGGTTCCTTGTCTAACTATTTGGTAAATGGATTCATCCGTATAGTTATCTAAATTCTTCATAAACATTCTTACAGAAAGTTGATCTTCTTCTAAATTCAAGAAAGTAACTCGACTCCCTTGGTGGCAATACATACAGGCCTGATTGTAAAGGTATTTTCCTCTTACAGGGTTACCGTTTTTACCCATGCCTCGTTTCTCAACAGGTAAGGTTGGTAAGAAAGTAGCAGGAACAGCAGAGGTATAAGAATTCTCGATGGTTAAACTGATTTTTTCTCTTTGTCTTTTTGTCAAACTATCAATATTTGATAGATCCATTTTTGTGTTTCCGTCAAGCGGAATATCTTTTATTGACAATTCAAGGGACTTTAAATAATGCAAAACCGCTTCAATTTCCCATTCTTTTAAATTTCGACCTGCACTGCAATAATTGGCGCAAAAATCTATAGACTTTCTTAAATCATCTTTTACGTCATTAATTATATTGCCGTATTTTTTAACATAATCACCATTGTACCAAGATTTTCTGTTGTACATACCCCAAAATGTGGATGCGGGTAAATAAGGTTGATTATTTTTCATACTGTAGTCGAGACGTTCTTCTGGAGTATCCAATTTTGTATTTCTCGTTTCTCGTTTTGTCGAGTGACAGTCTACACAAACAAAATAGGTGGAAATTTTCTTGCTTTTAAAAACTCCTTTGTCAATTTGACCTTTAAAAATTAGCTGTTCTCCTTTTTTGACAAGAATAGGGTCAGTTTTCTCAATAAAATGATTAGGTTGTTTGTTGCCTAATTCAAGAAGAGTCGACATGACTTTTTTCTTTTCAACCTGCTCAATTTTAGATAGATTTTCCTTTTTTTCAAAGAAATTAAATCCAACTAAAACAAAGCTCAGCGCAAGTACAATTAAAACAAAAAATTTATTCATCAATTATCTCGTTTATGGGAAGCTACACAATATTAACGTTATTTATCGAAGCTTAGATTTCATATGGGAAACATTGTGATAAAATCATTAGCTTAGTGTCACTGAAATTTGAAGAATGACCAAGAAAGAACTCCGTGAATTATACAAAGAAAAACGACGCGGACTTTCTCCAGGCGAATTGGGGAAGTTTTCCGATCAAATTGTTGAACAAGTTTTAACTAATTTTCAATTGACCAAAAAGCTAGTAAGCCTATTTTTGCCTATAGAAAGAAAAAAGGAAGTCAACACCTATATACTTTGGGAGAAAATATTAAGCATAGACGGATGGGTAGCAGTGCCGAAGATAAATAAAACGAAGGATGACATAAAACATGTTTTACTAACGAGTCAGCATCAGTTAAAGGTGAATGAATTAGGGATACCTGAACCTCAAAATGGAAAAATAATTGCGGCTCACAAAATAGACATTGTCTTCGTACCTTTATTGTGTGTCGATAAATTAGGTAATCGGGTCGGCTACGGTGGTGGGTTTTATGACCGTTTTTTGAAGAAATGCAACCCGCATTGTAAGTTTATTGGACTCTCAGTATTTCCTCCCATTGATAAAATAAAGGATGTTGAGACTCATGACATAAAACTGCACGCATGCATTACTCCAGAAGGAATTATACGGTTTTAATGGCGTAATTTTTGCGTTGAAAATTCCCAAGTCAATGAAAAAATATTTACAATTTCTCGTCATTTTGATTTGGGGTATTAATTGCTCCATCATGCAATACCCAATTGGAAAAGGAGTATTTGGGGTTTCTATTGGCTTGCAATCTACAGGAGAACTTGTTACGTATATAGCTTACTTAAAAACAACAAATGGAATAAAATATAGAAGAACACTCCAAGCCGACGAAATTGTAAAGTTTGCCTCAGGTTATTGGCCGAGTTATTACAACCCGAGTAAAGAAAATTTGTTTGACAAAGAAAATTTAAAATGTGGGGTAATTTTTGACTCTGCGCAATGGAAGGAATTCCCGTTTTGTTCGCCACTTGATTCTTTGTGGAAAATAAGATACGACGGACATCCTTTTCAGCAAAACACAGATGAAGGATGGAGTCAAGGGAAATACAGACCCTCCGTCGGACAAGAAAAATTTTTATTTTCAGAATTTGGTGTTAAGAATATAGAAAGTGATTACTTTATAGACACAAGTTTTTGGAAATTATTACGATCAGTTAATGATCCTGATTGGATACGATATTACAAAGCATTATGATGAAAAAATTTAGTATAATATTAACGTTGGCGCTCGTTTCTTGTGCCTCAGATAGCGGAAGTCAGTCAAATGAAGTTGCAAAAAACGATTTGGCTATTAATTCAGAATTGCCTGATTTACTCGATACAAAAAAAAGAAAATTGGATTTGACCGATACGGGAAAAGACAGCCTTCTATCAAGAATTAAAGTAGAGAAGATTGCGCCTCCTATGATTAAGAAAGCTCCATTGTTGGGGCTAGAGAACCCTAAACTAAAGTCATTCGACACCTTGCCTAAAGTTAAGGTAGCGCCGATTGTTGTCGTCAAAACGGCAGAAGAATTGAATCTACCTGAAGAGCCAGTTGCTGAAACCCCTCCAATTGGACCATCGGCAGTATCCTACGCCAATCTTTTAAAAGATTTTGTTAGTTCTTCTGGTAAAGTCAATTACAAAAGTTTAAAGTCAGACCCAACTTTGTTAAAGGACGCAATTAGCTACTTTCAAGCCAACCCCCCTAAAGCTTCTTGGAGTAAAAATGAAAAACTAGTTTATTGGATAAATGCTTATAACCTTTTTACACTGAAAATTGTAGTGGACAACTACCCAATAAAATCGATTAAGGAAATTGGAGGAAGTCAATCTACTTGGGATATTTCCTTTATTCAACTAGCCGGAAAAACTTACAGTTTAAATGATATTGAAAATGGGATAATTCGAGTTCAGTTTGACGAACCAAGAATACATTTCGCCGTAAACTGCGCTAGTATATCTTGTCCCAAATTACTGAATCGTCCTTTCTTGGCGTCTACCTTAAACGTTCAACTTGAGGCTCAAACAAAATCATTTATCAACTCATCTGCTTACAACGACATAAGTGAGAACTCTGCCCAAATTTCAAACATTTTCAATTGGTACGGCGAAGATTTTACTAAAAATGGAAGAACAGTAATTTCATTCTTGAACCAATACTCCACGACAAAACTTAATGACGATGCCAAAATAACCAACAAGGGTTACAATTGGAACTTGAACGAATAAAAAAATCCGCCGATCAATGATCAGCGGATTAATTATTCTTTACTGAAAGTCGGGGTATTACTCTCCGAACTTTTCAATAACTTGTTGAGTAACTCCAGTGTTGCTAAACCCTCCATCATGGAATAAGTTTTGCATTGTTACATATCTTGTTAAATCTGAGAACATAGAAACACAGTAATCGGCACAAGCAACTGCAGGTGCATTGCCAAGTGGTGACATTTGTTCAGAGAAATTAATAAATTCCGTAAATCCTTTAATTCCTTGTCCCGCTGTTGTCATTGTTGGCGATTGAGAAATTGTATTTACTCTCACTTTATTTTTAATTCCGTAATGGTACCCAAACGAACGAGTAATAGACTCTAGCAAAGATTTTGCGTCTGCCATATCGTTATAATCTGGGAAAACTCTTTGCGCAGCGATGTAAGTCAAAGCCAAAACAGAACCCCATTCGTTCAATGCATCTTGTTTGTATAAAGTAGCCAAAGTCTTATGCAAAGAGATGGCAGAAACATCCATAGTTTGTTGGTAAAAGCGATAGTCATTTTCAGTGTAGTGCTTTCCTTTTCTTACGTTTGGAGACATCCCAATAGAGTGCAAAACGAAGTCCAATTTTCCACCAAGAATTTCTTGGGCTTTAGTAACTAAGTTTTCCAAATCTTCCATGCTTGTCGCATCTGCTGGTATAACTTGAGAATTGGTTTCAGCCGCCAAATTATTGATTTCACCCATACGCATTGCAATTGGTGCGTTGGTTAATACAAAAGTCGCTCCTTCTTCGTGCGCTCTTTGAGCAACCTTCCATGCAATCGATTGCTCGTTTAATGCACCGAAAATAATTCCTCTTTTACCTTTTAATAAATTGTTAGACATACTTTATATTGCTTTAATTACAAATTTAAAATTTTATTTCATTCTATTATAAAAATCACTAAACAGTAAAAACCAAACCGTCATAAGCCAATTCAACATTCTTTGGTAACTTCGATTTTAACTCTTCGTTCTTCCCAAGATAGTGAGAAATATGAGTCAAATACGCTTTTTCTGGCTGTAATTCTTCTATCATGGCCAAAGCCTCATCCAAATTAAAGTGAGAAATGTGCTCTTCGTGCCTCAATGCATTAATGATTAAGACCTTCGAATTTCTTGCTTTATCCTTCTCCTCGTCACTAATTGTTTTGGCATCAGTAATATAGGTGAAATCACCAATTCGGAACCCTAAAACAGATAATTTATGATGAAAAACCTCAATTGGGGTCCATGTTTTAGCTCCTAAGAGAAAAGGGGATTTATCAATAATGTTAAGGTCTATTTTTGGTATTCCAGGATATGTAAATGCTCTAAAAACATAATGAAATTCTCGTTTTAATGCTATCTCAACAAGGTCCGAACAATATACCTTCATGTCCTTGTTCTCCTTAAAATTAAATGCTCTAACATCGTCGAGTCCAGCAACATGGTCTTTGTGCTCATGGGTAAAAACAACGGCTTCGAGAGTCTGAACTTTCTCCCTTAACATTTGCTGTCTAAAGTCGGGGCCAGAATCAATCACATAATTCTTGTTATCATAACTAACCATAATCGAAGATCTAAGTCGATTGTCTTTTGGGTCTAATGATTGACAAACCGAACAATCGCATGCAATGACGGGAACACCTTGTGATGTTCCAGAACCGAGGACTGTTATTTTTATTTCACTCATCGTCCCAAGTTTTAAAAACGTTTATACCATAAAGTAGCCATCCGAGAATCATTAATAATCCGCCAATTGGAGTTATTAGACCTAGCCATTTCAAATTCATTTCAAAAACAGATTGTAAAGAAAGAAAATAGATGGAAACAGAAAACAAAATCACCCCAATTACCATTAGAAGTAATCCAGGCTTTTTGTTTTTTCCTGAACTAATACCATTCGCCGACAATGCCAAAAGGGCAATTCCGTGGTAAATTTGATATCTAACTCCCGTTTCGAAGCTTGATAGCTCCTTTGCAGTCAAAATTTCTTTTAAAGCGTGTGCCCCAAAAGCTCCGAGAATTATTCCGAGAACAAGCAGGGTTATTCCGAATACAAATATTGTTTTTTTAGTCATGTTTTTTTAAGATCTAGGGTAAATTCAAGTACCTCATTCCAGCCTTTCCACTTTTTATAATCACCTATCGTTTCGTTGTGCCAGATAAAAATGAAATCCCCACCATAGGTTCGCACTTCTTTGTAAAGTTCAGCTACTTTAGCCATTGCTTCTTGAGGCGTAAGATGCATGTATTCGTTGAGCGAACCATCCATATAGGCAAATGGTTTTAACACCAGATTGCTAATTGTGTTTTGCGATAAATCAAACCAATTTACAGAATGAGCCGTCCCCATTCGAAACCCAGCTTGGTCAGCAAACCCCATTGAATAGTCCTCCTTAAGACCATATTTCAACAAGTTTTTATAGGTTGAGGGCATGTCAATTTTCAAGTAATGTTGCCTAGAGGCAGTGACTTTTTGACTTTGACCCAGAACGTTTTGTAGATTGTTTAATTCAATTTTCACATTGAATTTAAGTTGGTTAGACTTGTAACTGGGATGAATTCCAATTTGAGCTTTTTCTGCCATTTTTCGGATTACCTCCTGATGGCCATCGTGCTCAATCGATACGTTTTTATCAAATTGAGCATATTCGCCGGTGAGCCAAAAAATTCGGACGTCGAATCCCCGATCCGAAATAGATTCGATATAAGAAAAGGTATCGTATGGATCTGCCGAGTTATTTTTCAGTACTCTCTTACGTTCACGAATCCTGTTTTTGTCTAGCTTGGCAACATCTCGAGCAATTGAAAGCCATTTCCTAGACCCTTCCTTAAATTGATAAGCAAAAACATTGTCTATGTCAAAAGTCGGAATCACTTTGGTGTCAGCCAATTCGACTTTTAATTCAATATCGAGTTTTTCGTTTAGTTGGTTTATCAAGCAAATGGCCCAACGATCACAAATACATTGTTCCAGCCAATCAAAGCGCTTTTGAAAACTTGATTTTGCTGAAAAACGCTCATGGTGATCTCTTTCATTTAGAATATATTCTTCCATTCTCGATAAAACGAAGAAAATGGAAGCAAACAAATCAGGAATACCATTGAAAGCCAAACATTTTTGATTTGCAAAAACCTCTTGTGTTATTACATATTCTTTAATGTATTGATCGTAGAGAAGGTCACTGACTCTGAACTTTAGTCCACCATAGTCACCACTTTTACAAAGATTTACCTTGGGTAGTTTTGAATTTTTAAATTGCTCAACCTCTGAAGTCACATAATAATTAATTCCGCGTTTTGAAAACACAAAATCAAGGGTATATACCCAACGCTCGTTTACTCTATCTACAAGAAATAGAATCATTCATTTAAGTGTTTGAGAATTTTTTCGCAGATAAATTCCGCTGCTTTACCGTCTCCATAAAAACTTGGAAAAGAATAATCTGTTTTGGATGATAGTGTTTTATGAGCTTCCAATATTCGACCTTCATCGCTATCTGCTAATAGTGCATTGCCATTATTTACAATCTCAATCCACTCTGTTTGCGGGCGTAAAATGATACACGGTTTCTTGAAGAAAAAGGATTCTTTTTGCAATCCGCCACTATCTGTTACGATCATTCTAGCGTTTTTTTCTAAGGCGATAATGTCTAAAAACCCAGCAGGATCAATAATCTTTATTCCCTCATTCGCTGCTATTTTTGCTTGCATTTCCGAACTTAGGTTTTCTTGCATTTTTTTCTTTGTCCTCGGATGAAGCGGCAGTACGATAGGCACTTTTTCGACAGCTTGAATCTTCAACAAGGCAGAAAATATTTGAGTTAAATTCTCTGGTATATCTGTATTTCCATCGCGATGAATTGTACAGAGTAAGAAATTGTTTGGTTCTAGTTCCAATTTCTTCATCAAATCTGATTTCTCATCTGAAATATCCGAAAAATGCAAACTATTGTCATACATGATGTCACCGCAATGATAAACCACAGGATTATTTAGGTCGACCTTTGATGGCACTTCCATGCTGTATCCTTCTTTGGATAAATTCTCTAGTCCTGTCGGTGTTGGAGTAAAAAGAATCATGGACATATGGTCGCATGCAATTCTATTGATTTCCTCGGGCATCATTTTATTAAAGCTTCTTAAGCCTGCCTCGACATGTATAACTGGAATATGAATTTTAATAGCCGCTAGTGCTCCAGCGATTGTTGAATTGGTGTCCCCATAAACCAATACCCCATCCGGCTTTTCGTTGAGAAAAATTTCTTCTAACCCTTCGAGCATTTTGGCAGTTTGGGCACCGTGTCCGCCCGAACCAACATTCAAATTATACTTAGGTCTTGGTATCTTCATTTCTTCAAAAAACACAGCGGACATGTTTTCGTCATAATGTTGTCCCGTATGCACAATAACCTCTGAGAGTGAATCCTTAAAATGATTTTGAACTGCTCTAGAAATCGCTGAAGATTTAATGATTTGGGGTCTTGCTCCAACGATGGTGATTATTTTTTTCATACGGTTTTACATCAAATTTGAATCTGAAAAGCTAAGATAGCCATTATCAGTAAATATGATATGGTCGAGCACGTCAATTCCTATCATCTTGCCGAATTCCACTAGATTTTTGGTCAGTTTTTTATCCTGAACACTAGCCACCAGATTTCCACTTGGATGGTTATGAGCTAAAACAATACCAGAAGCTTGAAGCAGGAGTGCTTCTTTAAAAATGATTTTTCCGTCTGCAATTGTGCCCGACAATCCTCCCTTAGAGAGCTGTGAATATTTTAAAATTCGATTGGATCGATCCAAGTAAATGACATAAAATTCTTCGTGTTGAAGGTCCATGAAGAAAGGCTGAAGTAAATCGAATGCATCCTTAGAAGAAGTAACTAATACTTTCTTTTTGTGTAAGGCATCTCGCCGTCTACGGCCCATTTCGAGTGCCGCGACAATCGTTATTGCCTTTGCTTCTCCTACCCCTTTGAATTGTTTTAAATCCTCGATTGTGGCCCGAGAAAGACTGTGAAAATCATTGTTAAAATGTTGGAGAATTTCTTGCGCCAATTCTACAGCCGTTTTCTCTCTTGTTCCTGAAGAAAGTAGAATGGCCAACACCTCAGAATCTGATAAGATATGCCTTCCTTTGAGCTTTAGTTTTTCTCTCGGGCGGTCGTCCTCAGCCCAAGATTTAATCGTAGTAGTTTGATTCATTTAAAGTAGTTTATAACATTAAGATACAAAAAAAGCACGAACCAAGGATTCGTGATTTAAAAAATAAATCAAATATATTCTACCCCTCTCTATCGATTAGAATAAGTGCGTAAATTAATCCTGGAAAGTAAAAAACAAATGTTAAAAGCAAGCAAATCAAAGTTTTCTCTAGGTTCCAATTTGTCAAAATATCTACCGCAACAAAGGGAATAAGTATAGCAATGATAATCAGCAATAATTTTCTATCACTTGTACTGCTTTTTGCATTTTCGCTTTTAGTCAATTTATCCACTGCTTTATTTCCAGCAATAACTTGACTAGTTTCCTTTTCGGAATTTGTTAAAGTTTCGACATTCGATTTATTTTAAACTGTTTGTGTTTACAAAAGACAAGTACTCTTCGCTTATTAGCGGATATTTTCGGCATAAAACTTGCTTCTAATCATAAAAGAATCAAAATGATTCTAAGAAATTAAACCAAAGCCTTAATTTTAGACTCTTAAATACTTCCCATGCAATTAAAACGTGTTCTTGTTCCCATAATAACCATTCTTAGTTTTGCTTCTTGCGCTCAAACGAAGAACACGGTTAAAACAAATACGGTAACTCCGACCCAAACCGAATTTACTTTAAATGATTTTCTTCAAAACAATACTGCTTTGGATGCAAAAGTGGATAGCGTTTTATATAGTTTAGATGATACCGCTAAGGTTGCTCAAGTATTAATGCCTGCAGTAGGTCGAATGGGAGAAAAAGAAGAAATCATAGACGGTTTAGTCAAGAAAAGAATGATAGGTGGTCTACTACTTTTAAACGGAACAAAAGATCAATGCACGGGATGGGTAAATAAATACGACTCAATTAATTTGAGTAAAAAAGCGCTCCCTTTCTTATATAGTGCGGATGCCGAACCAAGTTTATTTAACCGAAAAATTACCGGGACACCGACCGTAAAGAAAGCAAACGAACACAAAACAATAGAAGAGGTAATCGAAACAACAAAAATTATAAGCAAAGAATTGAACGACATAGGGATCAATTATAATTTTTCACCGGTTGTGGATATGTCCGCAAATGCAACCGTAGGTTATAGAGGGTTTGGTCAAATACCTGAAAACATTGTCCCATTCTCAAATCAATTTATAAAGACTTCTCAAGAGATGAATGTTATTGGTACAGCTAAACATTTTCCTGGACACGGATTGGTAAGTGGTGACACACATAAGGCTTTGCAAGTAATTGACGGCGAACTAAAAGAAATTCACAATTACCCTCCACTAATTGCTGATGGAGTGCTTTCTATAATGGTCGCTCACATTGCCGTTGAAAACAATAAAGAATGGAATACTTCAGGTCTTCCTTCAACCACTTCTTACAAAATTGTAACGGAATTACTTAAAGACAGTTTACAATTTAACGGGCTGATTGTAACTGACGCGATGAATATGGGCGGTGTAACAGCAGTGCCTCAAGCTGAATTGCAATCAATAGTTGCGGGATGCGATATTTCGCTAATGCCAAAAAATACTCCTAAAGCATTCAACGATATTTATACGGCATATCAAAATGATGCAGATTTTAAATTGCGACTTGAAGCTTCAGTAAAGAAGATAATTCGAATGAAAATTTGTTTGGGACTTCTTTAAACCACTTTAATTTTCTTGGCTAGTTCGACCGCTTGATTAACCAAATCTTGGGTAGAATCATCACCAAAAGCTAAAGCTACACCCATTCTTCGATAGGGTCTTGCAGTAGGTTTTCCAAACCATCGAAAATCTTGTCCGTCTCGTGCATGGATAAACTCGCTTCCTTCAAAAGAAGGGAAACTAGATTGTTCGGAATTAGCTAAAACAACCGCCGAAGCTCCGTTTCTCACCACTTCAATTTTTGAAACTGGAATTCCTAATACGGCACGAGCGTGTAGCTCAAATTCATTTAAGTTTTGTGTTCCACCTAAAGTCACCATACCTGTATCGTGCGGTCTTGGAGATAATTCAGAAAAATAAGCGCCTTCTTGGGTAATGAAGAATTCTACGCCCCAGATGCCCGCACCACCGAGTTCTTTAGTCACCTTCGCCGCCATTTGCTGTGCTTCATGTAAATGTTCTTTTTTCATTTCCATCGGCTGCCAGCTTTCTTGGTAGTCTCCTCTTTCTTGCCTATGCCCGATTGGAGGACAAAACAAAGTGTGTCCATTATCTTGCGTCAAAGTCATGAGCGTGATTTCATAATCAAAATCAATAAACCCCTCAACGATCACCTCTAACAAATCACCTCTTGAACCATCGAGTGCAAATTGCCAAGCTTTCGCTATATCTTCTTCCTTTTTTATAACGGATTGACCTTTTCCTGAACTAGACATCAAAGGTTTAACGACACAAGGCATACCTGTGAATTCAACGCCTTTCTTTAATTCTTCAAGATTTGTAGCATATTTATAAGGTGCCGTTTTGACTTTTAAATCTATGGCCGCCAAATCACGAATGGCTTTACGATTCATTGTATAATTAGTCGCTTTTGCACTAGGTACAACCTTTATCCCTTGCTTTTCATAATCGTACAATCTCTCGGTTCTAATCGCCTCTATTTCCGGAACAATTAGATCTGGTTTGTGTTTCGCTATTAAAGAGTCAAGAGCGTTGCCGTCCAGCATATCTATCACTTCACATCCGTTGGCTACTGACATTGCCGGGGCATTTTCGTAACTGTCCACGGCAATTATTTTTTGCCCCAAACGCTGACATGCAATGGCGAATTCTTTACCCAACTCACCAGAACCTAAAAGAAGAATCGTTTTTCTCATGACACAAAGATAATGTAAAGGAAAGATTCAAACTTGTCAAGGCAATCCGAATTAAAGAAATCTCTCCAGTTTCTTCTCAAATGAAGCAATTTTGGTAATTTTAAACAAAAACACCGCATGCAATTCTTAAAGTTTTTGCTCATCCCCTTTTCGCTGCTTTATGGCTTCATAACTTGGGTGAGAAACAAGCTTTTTGATTGGAAATTAAAGCCCACTTACACCATACCAGCAAAATCTATTTGTGTCGGCAATCTTAACGTTGGTGGAACGGGTAAAACTCCACATGTACAATACCTTTCCGATTTGTTAATCAAATTAGGCCAGGTGAACATTGTAAGCCGAGGTTATGGAAGAAAAACCAAGGGACTTATTGAGGCGAATGAAAGACATACCGTAGAGGACATTGGTGACGAACCTAAACTATACGTCAACCGAAAAAATGGGGCAAAAATATGGGTGAGCGAGAAGCGAAAGTCCGCTTGTGAATCAATTATTTCTTCCCAATCTAACCCTATCATTTTACTCGATGACGCCTTTCAACATCGCCATATAGAAGCGGGATTACAAATTGTCTTGACCGACTTTAGTCGACCTTTCTTTAAAGATTATATGTTACCAACAGGTTTCCTTCGTGAGTTTAGATCGGGAATAAAAAGAGCCGATATAGTTGTTGTTACCAAATGCCCCAAAGACACAACCGAAGAGGACATTCAAGTGTTTATTAAGAAAATTAAATTACCCAAAGAGAACATCTATTTCTCACAAATGGTTTACGGTCCGTTGGTGTCTCTAGGCCCAAAAAACATCAGTCTCGATGTCATCGAAAACATTGTATTGGTTTGCGGAATAGCTCAACCAAAACCCTTAATCGAGTTTCTTGAAAAAACACACAACGTTAGGCCTATTGTTTTTAGTGATCATCATCCATTTTCCAAGGAGGATATCAAAGAAATTCATCAGATTTTTGGTAACTTCGCACGCGATAAAACCATTGTGGTTACAACCGAAAAAGATGCTGTAAGGTTACAAACCTATTTAGAAAGTGGATTATTGAGCGACATTCCTTGGTATGTACAAGGAATCAGAATTCAAATAGATAGAAAACAAGAATTTGAAAAAAATATAATTAACTATGTTACAAGAGATTAACAAATCAGTAAACTATATTCAATCCAAAACTTCTGTAGTTCCAGAAATCGGAATTATTCTAGGAACAGGTTTAGGAGGTTTAGTTAATGAAATTAATATAATTGACGAAATTCCTTACCAAAAAATCCCAAATTTCCCAGTATCGACAGTTGAAAGTCATTCTGGAAAAATGATTTTCGGTGAATTAGGCGGAAAGAAAATCGTAGCTATGCAAGGTCGCTTCCATTTTTACGAAGGATACGATATGAAACAAGTGACATTTCCGGTTAGGGTAATGAAGCTTTTAGGAATTAAAAACTTACTGGTTAGTAATGCTTCAGGTGGACTAAATCCGGACTTTAAAGTGGGTGAAATAATGATCATCAAAGACCACATCAGCTTATTCCCGGATAATCCTTTGGTTGGCGAAAACATAGATCAATTGGGCCCAAGATTTGTCGACATGTTCGAAACCTATGACCCTTCGCTTAGAAAGAAAGCCATAGATATTGCAAAAGAATTAGACATTCCTGTTTCTGAAGGGGTTTATGTCGGTTTATCCGGTCCGAATCTCGAAACTGAAGCAGAATACAAATTCTTAAGAATCATAGGTGGTGACGCTGTTGGAATGTCTACGATTCCAGAAGTTATCGTTGCTAGACACATGGAAATCCCAACCTTTGCGATCTCAATTATTACTGACATGGGTATCCCTGGACAAATTCATAAAGTATCCGTTCCAGAAATCATTGCAGTAGCAGGGCGTCAAGAACCAAAAATGACTGCAATTTTGCGTCAACTCATAGAAAGAATTTAATCCCATTTTTGTAATGGAAGATAACATAAGAAATAAATATCAAGCAGTAATAGGTTTAGAGGTTCACGCTCAAATGTTGACCCAAACTAAAGCCTATTCTAGCGATGTGAATTTATACGGTTCTGCACCGAACACCAATGTTTCGGTGATCAACTTAGGCCATCCCGGTACTTTGCCGAAGATGAATAAAAAAACCATCGAGTATGCCATTCGTTTAGGTTTGGCCTTGAATTGTGATATAGCCGAAAATCAATATTTTGCTCGTAAGAATTACTTCTATCCCGATCTTCCAAAAGGCTATCAAATCACGCAAGATTTAACGCCTATTTGTACGGGAGGGCACGTGATTGTAAAAGACGAGAACGGACAAGAGAAAAAAATTGGTTTGACCAGAATTCACATGGAAGAGGATGCTGGGAAAAGTATCCACGACATTGATGTTAAAGATACTTTGGTCGATTTAAATCGTGCAGGAGTGCCTCTTCTTGAGATAGTGTCCGAACCTGAACTAAGGTCATCAACAGAGGCTTACAACTACTTAATGGAAATCAGAAAGTTAGTTAGATACCTAGACGTTTGTGATGGCAATATGGAAGAAGGTTCGCTTAGATGCGATGCCAATATTTCTGTAAGACCAGTGGGACAAGAAGAATTTGGAGTTAAAGTTGAAGTGAAGAACATGAACTCCATGCGAAATGTTCAAAGAGCCATTGAGCACGAAATCAAAAGACAAATTGAAATGTGCGAAGCTGGAGAGACTGTTCTTCAACAATCTCGACAATACGACGCATTAAAAGACATTACCAATGCCATGCGTTCGAAGGAAGCAGCCAATGATTATCGTTTCTTTCCCGAACCAGATTTACAACCCATTCGTGTTACAAAATCACAGATTGATTTAGTAAAAGCTGATATGCCAGCGCTTCCTAGAGACATTTTCTTAAAGTGCGTTAACGTTTACAAGCTAAACGAATACGACGCCTACAATCTGACTGAAACGAAAGGAATTGCCTTGTTTTATGAGGAAATTCTCCAGTATACGAAAGAATACAAAATGGCAGCCAACTGGGTAATGGGAGATGTTAAATCCTATTTAAATGCACAGGGCAAGGAAATTGAGGAATTCCCATTGACAGCAGAACGAATCGCTGAATTGGTGGAAATAATTAAAGAAGGAAAGATATCTTCTACGATTGCTTCTCAAAAAATATTTCCTGCTATGATCGAGCAGAGTGATATTCACCCTTTAAAGATAGCAGAGGCTTTAAATCTAATTCAGGATTCCAATGAAGGAGCTATTTTAGAATTTATTAATGAGGTAATCAAGCAACACCCAGACGAAGTACAACGTTATAAAGACGGAGACAAAAAATTGGTAGGTTTTTTCATGGGACAATTAATGAAAGTGTCCAAAGGAAAAGCAGACCCTAAATCTTCAAATCAACTTTTAAGAAATGAACTGGAAAAACTTTAAAATATTTGCAATAGCTGGTTTAATGCTGGCTTCATGTGCAGAAGAAACAAAAACAGAAGATGGCTTACCGCTAAATATTGAAATTACAGGTCAAGTAAATGGTGCTGACAATCAAAGTGTATATATCGAAGCGATTAGTCAAGACGGAACAATTGATGTAGTCCAAACTACAACAGATTCTGACGGTAAATTTGCGTTAAAAGGTAATATCCCTGGTATGGGGATTTATCAGATGCGTGTTGGTGAAGAAATGGACAAGGTTATACCTTTGACTTTGGCCCCAAATGACAAACTTAATGTGAAGGCCGAATGGAGGACTTTTGCTCAAACCCCAATTTATTCTGGTACTGAATGGGCAGCTCCTTTGACTCGATACATGACCTTGTTCAACTCATTTATTAAAAGACAAGCTAGTCTGTCTGAGTTACAGGCAAGCGGGGTTTCTGAACAAGAATTGATGGAAAAATACATTTCTTACCGTAAAGAACTAGACGACTATTCTCGAGAATTCATGGTTAAAAATCCAAGTAACCCTGTTAATATAATATTGACTTCTTCTATCTCACCAAACTTTGGATTTAAAGATTGGGACCCCGAAAATTTGAACTTATTTAAAGTAGTTAGCGAAGGCTTAGGTAAAAAATATCCTGAATCACCAATTAGCACTAACCTATCAAATCAAGTTTTTCAAATTGAAAGTGCCTACAACGAATATTTAAAAGCTGAAGAACAAGCGAGAAATCCAACGGTTGCTCCAGAAATCGCAATGAAAAGCCCTGAAGGTAAAATAATCACTTTGTCTAGTCTTAAAGGGAAATATGTACTCATTGATTTTTGGGCATCATGGTGTGCACCTTGTAGAAAAGAGAATCCAAATGTTGTAAGACTCTATAAGAAATACAAAAACAAAGGTTTTACAGTACTGTCTGTATCTTTAGACAAAGATAAAACCGCTTGGACCAATGCTATTTTAAACGACAATCTACTTTGGCCCTATCACGTTAGCGACTTGTTAGCATGGGAAACTCCTATGACCGCAATTTACGGTTTTCAAAGTATTCCTCATACTGTTTTAGTGGATAAAGAAGGGATGATAATCGCAAGAAATTTACGCGGACAATCTTTGGAACAAAAATTGGAAGAACTATTATAAAAAAGAAGAATGAAGAACTCAATACTAGCAATATTAATTCTGTTCATTAGCGCTCAAGCTGTTGCTCAGGAACCGATAAACTATAAGGTAAGCGGAAATATTTTTAACGCGAAAGTAGATACCATAAAAATCGCTCAATTTTTTGGTGCTTACTTTACAGACCACAGCTATTCATTAATTGACGAACAAGGTAATTTTAGCATGGCTGGAACTTTACCTAACGCTGATTTTTACTTGCTTAGAATCGGTGATGAGAGAATAAATCTCATCATGCGTGACCAATCCGACATTAAGGTATATGGCGATGGGAACAATATTTCCAATTTTTTAAACATAGTGAATTCAGAGGAAAGTTCAAGCATGAAAGACTTCATTGCCACGATTCAATCATGGAATTTTCTTAAAGACTCATTGTTGAGGCAAATTGAAGTAGATCCAGGAAATAAATTGACTTATAAAAAACAATTGGATTCGGAATATTCTCGATTCTCAAATGAAAGAAGAATGTATGTAAGCAAGAACCAGAACTCTCCTGCCTTGCTACCTGCATTATCTACCATAGATCCACAAACAGAATGGGATGCATTTGAAGAAGTTGCTAAACAACTTAAAAATTCACTGCCAGGTTCGGGTACTATAGAAAATAACTACAACGGGTATCTAGAAATTAAAAAACAAAAGGAGTCCTTAAATGCACTAGGTACAGGGGAAGTAGCACCTGACTTTGAAGAATTAAAATTAGATCGTAAAACTTCAATGAAATTATCTGATCTACGAGGTCAGGTAGTTCTATTAGATTTCTGGGCGTCATGGTGCGGACCATGTAGAAGAGAAAATCCAACAGTTGTCAAATTGTATGAGCAATACAAAAAACAAGGTTTCACAGTTATGAGTGTCTCTTTGGATCAAGATGAAACACGTTGGAAACAAGCCATAGAAAAAGACGGGCTGACTTGGCCTAATCATGTAAGCGATTTAAAAGGTTGGTCAAGTGCAGCACCAAAAAAGTATTCTGTAAGAGGAATCCCTTTTACAGTTTTAATCGATAGAGAAGGCAAAATCATTGACACCAACCTCCGAGGAATTGCCTTAGAAGAAGAGTTGGCTCGAATCTTTAAAAATTAGTGATCGACAACAAAAAAATATACTTTGCCTCTGATTTTCATTTGGGTGTTCCCGATCATAAATCTAGTCGCGAAAGAGAGGACCGCATTGTAGCATGGCTTGATCATTGTGCCATTGATGCTAGCGAAATATTCTTAGTAGGTGATTTGTTTGATTTTTGGTTTGAACACAAATACACCATACCAAAAGGATTCATTCGGCTTCAAGGTAAAATTGCCCAACTTACAGATAAGGGAATTCAAGTACATGTATTCACAGGTAATCACGACATGTGGATGTTTGATTACTTGCCTAATGAATTGGGCGTTAAGATGTATAGAGAACCTATAGAAAGAACATGGAACGGTCAAAAATTCTATTTAGGTCATGGTGATGGTCTTGGTCCGGGTGACAAAGGATATAAATTTTTGAAAAAACTATTCGCAAACAAGTTTTGTCAATGGCTTTTTGCCCGTTTACACCCCAACTTCTCATTTTGGCTTGCAAATACCTCCTCTAAAAAAAGCAGACTTCATACTGCCTCTGACGACGAAAAATACTTAGGTGATGAAAACGAATGGTTAGCTATATACTGCAAAGAAATTCTTAAGCAAAAACCTATTGATTACTTCATATTTGGTCATCGTCATTTGCCGATAGATATCCAACTTTCTTCAACAAGTAGATACATTAATTTAGGCGAATGGATTAATTATAACACCTATGCTGTGTTTGATGGGCAAACTACTGAATTGAAAACTTGGAATTAAATTAGTTTTAACAAAAAAAGGAACTCGTCCTTAGACAAATTCCTTTTTCTCTTAATAATCAATGATTGTTTTTAATTTTTCGTGAACTTCTGTTCAGTTTCATTCGAACCATTCGTACTCAATAACGTAAGATCAGTTTTTGAAAATTCAGTAACTGTGTAATTATTCATTGATGTAGACAAAATATTGTTGTCTAAAGAATAATCAAACATTGTTGTTGAAGACCCTTGATCATCTTTTTGAGTTAATTCACCAGAACCTTCTTTCTTGTCTTTATTGAAAGTGATAGTCGTTACAGACTCATCGCTAATGGCAGCGCCATTTTCTTCAACTAAGGTCCATGAACCATCTATTTTTTTGTTTATTTTCTTCTCTTTCGAGCATGCTCCTAGTGCCAAAGCACCTACGAACAAAATTGCTAAAATTTTAGTCATATTTAATTTGTTTTAGATTGTTAATTATTTTTGAACAATTGTTGTTCTTAAAGTCTCAAGCAATTTACCCAAATCACTAACGATTGGATTGTCGCCTGGTACACCATTTTCAGCAGCACCTGCAACTACAAACCCAATGAATTTGTCGAAATCAGCATTAGCCGCTAAAGCACCCATACGAGAATTTTTAGCAGGATTGTGAGAATCTTCCATGTTTAACCCTGTATAACTGTGGTTAAGAGAACCAGTAGCTATACAAAAGAAATCCGTTAGGCTTTCACTCAATGCATTCAATCCAGACACATCATTATTGTTTAATTCCATCACTAATGTTGGGAAGAATTTTGTTAAGAAATCTCCGTCTTCAGCGATAAGAAAGATTGTACTATCTACTACACTTCTTAGGGTTAAACGACCTTGTTCGATCATTGCACCTCCATTGTTTGGGTCACTAACCATTGCAGTTCCGCCTACTCTAGCGTATAGATTGTAATTTGAACCAGCGATTCCTGAAGAGGCTTGAGAAGCATCTGTTACTTCTTTTTTACAAGAAGTAGTACCAAGACCGATTAACATCAGGGCACCAGCGAATAATAAAATTGATTTTTTCATGATTTACTTTTTTTTAATTATTAAGGTTTTAAAGAATATTTTGGAAGAATTTTCCGAGACGATAAGAAACAGAAGATCGATCAAGCACTGGACAACCATTTGTTGCAGCTGATTTGTCAATGACGAATTTTTTCGCTTTTCTTCCTTTGTTATCAATAACAGCGGCGTAAACTTTCTCTGTTGAGGTAATAGATGGGTCAAGTTCGTATACAACAATATCCTTTTCAACATTTACTCTTACTGTTCTTACTCCAGCTATGCTTGTCATGTCCTTTCGGATTTCTCCAGCTAGCTGTTCGTCAATATCCATTGCGAAGTCGATCCGAGACAATTGTCGATTTCTTAAGTCTTCTATTGGGTCCGCTTTAGTGACCATAGCAATGTGAATGAACAATACAACGACTAAGAGTAAGAAAGTACTCAAGACTCCTATTCCTAATATAATCCAATGTTTTCTTTTCATGTGTTAAGTTTTTATGACACTTCCGTGACAATTATAACCTAAATACGTACTCAGTTATTTATTGGATTTAAGCCACATGTTAAAAGATTGGCTATAGGCTGTTTTTTAACATTTCAATGAAAACTATAGATTCTAGCAACTGGAATAAAGGGTTTAAACCATTCATCGAATATTTTATTTCCCCAAGAATCATTAAAGTATTCACTAATTAAGTATCGAAATTATCCATCAACTGACGGATAAAGGACAACATCATCAAGAAATCTTAAAATACAAGACATAAAAAAACCCCGAAAAGCAAAAGCTTAACGGGGTTCTTAAAAGTGGCATCGACTTACTCTCCCACGGCTTGTGCCGCAGTACCATCAGCGCAATCAGGCTTAACTTCTCTGTTCGGAATGGGAAGAGGTGGACCTTGACGCAATAGACACCTAAAATCTTACTAATTCTGAATGTATAATTCAGAATGTAGAATTTAATGTGATTTAATTAGGGATTGAAAAACAGATCGAATGTCACCATTCATAATTCTGCATTTTCAATTCTTAATTAAAATTGAAATATCGGATGATTGAAGTAGTA